>JBGPXY010000082.1:0-11163 GCA_041492985.1 Candidatus Eiseniibacteriota bacterium | reverse complement strand
GCGTTAGCGGGTGACATTTTCACTGACGTTCCACACGGCGCGCGGCGCGCGTCGACAACCCGCGGGGCCTCCGCTATCATCGTTGCCGCACGAATCGACCGACACCATCCCTCGACGGCGGGCGCATCGCGCGCCGTCGCAACCCATCGATCAAGTCCGGGCCCGCGCACGGGTCCTGCCGGGAGAGCCGCCCCATGGAACTTCGCGATCGCCGCATCCTCGTCACCGGGGGTGCGGGTTTCGTCGGCAGCAACCTGGTGAAGCGCCTGCTGCGAGACGGCGCCAGGGTCACGGTGCTCGACGACCTGTTCACCGGCCGTCGCGAGAACCTTCCGGCCGAGGGCCTCGAGTTCGTCCACGGCTCGGTGTGCGACCCGAAGGTGGTCGAGCAGGTGGTGGCGGCGAACGATCTCATCTTCCACCTGGCGGCGCGCAACATCGTCATCTCGACCCGCAATCCGCGCGAGGACTTCGAGACCAACATTGGCGGCACGCTCAACGTGCTGCTGGCGGCGAAGGCGGCGGGGGGGAAGCGCATCGTCTACTCCTCTTCGACCTCGGTCTACGGCAACCCGCGCTACCTGCCGATCAACGAGGACGACCACCTCTCGCTGCTCACGCCCTACGCGGTGTCCAAGCTGGCGGGCGAGAACTACTGCATGGCCTTCTACGAGTCCTACGACCTGCAAACCACCGCGGTGCGCTACTCGAACATCTTCGGCCCCGGGCAGGACCCCGCGAACCCCTACTGCGGCGTGGTCGCCAAGTTCCTCGAATCGCTGCTGGCCGGCCGCGCCCCGGTCATCCATGGGGATGGCAACCAGACGCGGGATTTCACCTATATCGACGACGCGGTGGAGGCGACGGTGATGGCCGGTGTCTCGGATCGGGCGCTGGGCGAGGTGTTCAACGTCGGCAGCGGGGTCGAGACACGCGTCAACGAACTCGCGTCGGTCCTCATCCAGTTGACCGGTGTGCGGGTGATGCCCCTGCACAGCGATCGGCGCGACATCGACAACATCCGCCGCCGCGTGGTCAACATCGAGAAGACGCGGCGGGCGCTGCGCTGGGTCCCCGAAGTCACCCTCGAGGAGGGGTTGCGGCGCACAGTGGAGTGGCAGCGCGCTCGCGCCTCCCGGCCCGGCGCATCCCCGTCGACAGTCGCCTGATCCGGCGACGCCTCGAGGGCGCCGAGGGGCCCTCGGAGACCCCGAATCGGACGATTCCATGCCCCATCAGCGCCCTTCCCTGGGAGCCATCGACCGCTCGGACGACCGACGGGGATAGCGTCATCGAACACCCCCGGGCAGAAGGCAACGGTGTTCCTGAGAGCCAGGCAGGACGTCGATTTCTGTGATTGATTTCGGTGTCATGCACTTGCTAACCTCTTGCTCGTTGGGACCCCGACCGGGCCCGCCCCGAAACACCCCGCGGAGGACGATTCGACGCCACTTTGATACTGGGTTCGTAGTCTTCAGGACGAGCCAGAAGCCGGGACGCTCTCCAGCGACCCGGGCGCCTAGCAGCCGCTAGGATCTGCATCCGAAGGATCAGACACCTTGGTGTTCCCCCCGTCGCTCGTGCTCGAAACGTCCAGGACCCAGTCCTTCCGGATGAGGCGAGAGCTTTAAGCCGATGGGCGTATCACAGCCCAGTCGGCTTTTTTTGCGGGCGACACAACCGAGAGCGGCAACCATGGAGCCCGACATCCCTGCGACCTCCAGCTCACCCGTGGTCGGCGCCGCCAGCCGGCATGCTGCCGATGAGGCTCTCCCGCCGGGCCTCACGCACGATGATCCCCTTGCGCCGGTCGCCACCGGCTACGCCAGCGCATTCTCCGTGGTGACGGCTCCCGCGACCGCCAACGGTCCCGCGAACGGTTACGCGAATGGGAATGGCAATGGCCATCGGCATGCGCAGGATGTCGCCACCGCGACCGTGAGCGTCGAGCCGCTGCGCCGCTGGCCCGCGCTCGCCGGCCCGATGCGCGCCACCTCCCCGGCACGTCGCTACGTGCCGGCCCTGGCCGCCGCGGCACGCGACACCGGGCTCTACCTCCGCTTCGGTAAGCGGACGCTCGATCTGATCGGCGCGCTGGTCGCGCTGGTCGTCTCGACGCCGCTCATGCTGTTCGCCGCGCTCGCCATCAAGCTGGAGTCGCGGGGTCCGGTGTTCTACCGCTCGACCCGCGTCGGACGTCGCGGGAAGCCGTTCACCTTCTACAAGCTCCGCTCGATGGTGAACGGCGCCGATCAGCACCGCCACCATCTGTCCCACCTCAACGAGTGCGACGGCCCGGTCTTCAAGATCAGCAATGACCCGCGGGTCACCGGCGTCGGCCGCTTCCTGCGCACGACCAGCCTCGACGAGCTTCCGCAGTTCTGGAACGTGCTGCGCGGCGACATGAGCCTGGTCGGTCCGCGCCCGCCGCTCCCCGAGGAGGTCTCCCATTACCTGCCGTGGCAGATGCGGCGCCTCGACGTGCGCCCCGGCATCACCTGTCTGTGGCAGATCAGCGGCCGCAGCCGCATCGGATTCGAAGAGTGGATGCGGCTCGATCTCGAATACATCAAGCGGCAGTCGTTCCCGATGGACCTCCGGATCCTCCTGCGCACCATCCCCGCCGTGCTGTCCCGGGAGGGCGCCTACTGACGGGAGCGCACACGAGCGTTCGATCCCTGTCTCGCGCCCGGCCGGTCATCGCCCCACCGCCTTTCCCTCCCGCCGCCGTGTCGGCCTCTCGCTGGAATCTCGCCGCCGCGTTGATCGCGGCGGCGGTGCTTCGTCTGTTCCGCCTCGGCCACCAGAGTCTGTGGATCGACGAGGCGTTCTCGTGGATCAGCGCCCAGATCGGCCAGCCCTGGACGATCGCGCACCTGCTGGAGGACGTGCATGGCCCGCTCTACAGCCTGCTGCTGCACGTGTGGGGCCGTTTCGCCGGTGATTCGGAATGGGCGCTGAGACTCCCGTCGGCCCTGCTGGGGGTGGCGCTGGTGGCGGCGATCGCGAAGCTCGCCGGGTGCTGGCTCGGGCGCGAGACCGAGCTCCCGGCCGCCTGGCTCGCCGCGGGCTCGCCGTTCCTCATCTGGTACTCGCAGGAGGCGCGCAACTACACGCTGCTCATGCTGTGCGCCAGCCTCGCGTCCGTCGCGGTGCTCGGCATGGAACGCCGCGTGAGCGCGCGCGGCACCGCCGCCTATCTGGGCGCCGCGTGGGCGGGCCTGCTGTCGAATCTCTCGTTCGCGCTGCTGGCGCCGGTCCACGTGCGCTGGTGGCTGGGCGCTCCCGGCGGTCGCGGGCGCCGCGTGGCGATCGCCGTCGGGGTCGGGGCGACGTTGCTGCTCCTCGCCGCGCCGTGGGTGCCGCAGATCCGACGCATCTGGGACTGGCAGCGCCTCGAACCGAGCCGCGCCGGCGCGAGTGCCGAGACACCCTTGCGCGGCGCCACCACCTTCCACGCCGCCGCCCTTCCGTTCGCGGCCTCGAGCTTCGCCGTCGGCTACACGTTCGGGCCCCCGATGCGCGCCCTGCGCGCGAGCCCCACGCTGGCGACGCTGCGCCCGCACGCGGTGCCGTTCGCCGCGGCGGCGGTGGTGTTCGGCGCGCTGGGGGTACTCGGCCTGCGGGCGCTGCGACGACGCGGGCGGCTGGGGGAGGGGCTGCTGTGGCTGGGGGTGCCCGCGCTGGTGGTGAGCTACTTCGCGTTCCAGAACTTCAAGGTCTTCCATCCGCGTTATCTGGCCGTCGCCATGCCCGGCTTCATCGCGCTCCTCGCCGCCGCACTCGCCGATCTCCCCCCGCGCGCCAGGGTCCCCTTCGGCGCGGCGATCGTGCTGCTGTGGGCGCTCTCGCTCCAGCATCACTACTTCGACCCGCGCTACGGCAAGGAGGATCTGCGGGGGGCGGGGGCGCTGCTGAGCGCGCGGGCGACGGCCGGTGAACGCATCGTCGCGGTCAACACCCAGGAGCTGCTTTTCTACTATTATCGCGGGCCGGTGCCGATCGCGCCCTACTGGCTGGGCTGGGCATCGGACCCGGGGCTGCGCGCGCTGCGACTGGACGAGGCGCGCGCCGGCGTCTCGGCCGCATGGGTGGTGCTGAGCCGCGCCGAGGACCTGGATCCGGCGGGTGCCTTCGCCCGCGATCTCCATGAACGATTCCCGGATGCCGAGCGGTTCGGATTCGAAGGCGTCCGGGTGTGGCATATCAGGGCGACGGGTCCGGCGGGTCCGCGTCCAGGGGAGGACCATGGCCCTGCGCGGTAGCGTCCTCCACCTCTCGGAAAACCTCACCCTGCCATTCGATCGCCGCGTCTGGATGGAGCTGGGCGCGCTGCGCGCGAGCGGCCTCGAAGTGTCGGCGATCTGCCCCATGGGCGATACGCACGCGGCGCCCTTCGAGGTGATCGACGGCATCCACATCTGGCGCTACCCGGCGCCGCCGCCTGCCCGGGGCTTCCTCTCTTACGCCTGGGAGTTCCTCTACTGCTGGATCCAGACCGCCCGGCTGTCGGTGGTCGTGCTGGCGCGCCGCGGCTTCGACATCATCCACGCCGCCAACCCGCCCGACACCTTCTGGGCGCTGGCGCTCCCCTACACGCTGTTCGGCAAACGCTTCGTGTTCGACCACCACGACCTCTGCCCGGAACTCTATCTGGCGCGCTTCGGAGAGCAGCACGCGGGCAACCTGCCGCACCGGGCGCTGCGCTGGCTCGAATGGGCGCAATTCCGCACCGCCGACCTGGTCATCTCGACCAACGAGTCGTACCGCCAGGTGGCGCTCGCCCGCGGGCACATGCCGCCCGACCGCGTCGTGGTCGTGCGCAGCGGCCCGAGCCGGGAGCGTTTCGCGACCGTGCGGGCCGTGGACCTGGCGCTCAAGCGCGGCCGGTGCTACCTGGTCGCCTATCTGGGCGTCATGGCGCCCCAGGACGGGGTCGACCATCTACTGCGCGCCGCGCACCATCTGATCCGTGAGCGGGGACGTCGCGACATCGCCTTCACGCTGATGGGGGCCGGCGATTCGTACGACGAGCTGCGCGATCTCTGCCGTCGATTGGAGCTGGACGAGCACGTGCTCTTCACCGGGAGGATCCCCGACGCCGAGGTGGAGGTGACGCTCGCCACGGCGGATGTGTGCGTGA
The DNA here is from genome assembly GCA_041492985.1 of Candidatus Eiseniibacteriota bacterium. GTDB lineage: Bacteria > Eisenbacteria > RBG-16-71-46 > RBG-16-71-46 > RBG-16-71-46 > WS-11. Next base: position 6,020 of record JBGPXY010000082.1, on the reverse strand, counting down.
GCCCCGACCCGCTCAACCCGCTCAACGACGTCTCGACCATGAACAAGGTGCTCGAGTACATGGCGTGCGCGCGGCCGGTCGTCGCCTTCGACCTGCGCGAGCATCGCTACTCGGCCGGGGAGGGCGCGCTCTACGCCGAGCCCAACCGCGACGAGGATCTGGCGGACAAGATCGCGCTGCTGCTCGACGATCCCGAGCGGCGCGCGCGGATGGGGGCCTACAACCGGCAGCGGTTCCTCGAGCGCATGGCGTGGGAGCACAACGCCGGCGAGCTGATCCGTGCCTACGAGCGGCTATGCGACCCGACGAGCGCGTGAGCCTGGTGCTGGCCGAGAGCGGCACCCGCGTGGGCGAGAGCGAGCGCGTGGTCTGGGAGCTGGCGACCCGGCTGCCCCCAAGCCGCTTCGACGTGCGCGTGTGGCTCTCGGCCTCGCCCGGGGTGGACGAGCTCGCCGAGTCGCTCGCCGCGCGCGATCTGCCGGTCGACCGGCTGCCCGAGGTGGGCTCGCGCTGGGATTGGCGGGGGATGCTGGCGACCTGGTCGCGCCTGCGTCGCCAGCGTCCCGCCCTGCTGCACCTCCACCACGTGCGGCCGACCGCCGACCGCTTCCTCGCCTCGCTCGCGAACGCCGCCGGAGTGCCGCACCTGGTGTTCACCGAGCACGCCCTCGCGCGCTCGCCCTCGCCGGCGGCGAAGGCGCTCAAGCGCCGCGAGCTGCGGAGGGCCGACGCGGTCACCGCCGTGTGCGGTGCCGTCGCGGACGGGCTGGTGCGCGACTACGGGGTCGATCGCGGGCGCCTGCGCGTGGTCCCCAATGGCGCCGATCCGCCCGATGAGGAGTGGGAGTGGCCGACCGCGCGGCGCGTGCGCGACGACCTGGGCGTGGGCCAGTTCCGCCCGCTCTGGGTGTGCGCGGCGCGGCTCGAGGAACGCAAGGGGCACGCGGTGCTGGTGGAATCGCTCACGCTCCTCAAGGCGCGGGGGCTCGATTTCATCGTCGTGCTGGCGGGCGACGGTTCGCTGCGCGGGGATCTCGAACGCCGCGTCGCCGCGGCGGGACTCGGCGAGCGGGTGCGATTCGCCGGCCAGGTCGACGTGGTCGGGCCGCTGCTGCTCGCGGCGGACGCGTGCGTGCTGCCATCGCTGTGGGACGGGCTTCCGCTCTCGCTGCTCGAGGCGATGGCGCGCGGCCGGCCGATGGTGGCGAGCCACGTGGGCGGCGTGCCCGACGTGATCGAGGACGGCATCACCGGCCGGCTCACGTCCCCCGGCGACGCGGCGGCGCTGGCCGCGGTGCTGGAGGACTTCCATCGCCGTCCCGACGCCGCGCGACGGCTGGGGCAGGCGGGGGCCGACCGCGTGCGCAACGAGTTCACCTGGCCGCGCGTGGTCGAGGCGTTCGAGGCGGTCTACGACGAGGTGCTCGGGCTCGCCAGCTTCGCTCCGGCGCACGAGTCGCCCCGCGGTGCGACGACGGGGGCCAGGCGATGACGGTCGGCGTGGTCATCCCCTGCCACCGACAGGAGCGTTTCCTGCCGCGCACGGTCGCCGCCCTCGAGCGCTCGCTCGCTGGCCGCGAGTGGCGCGGCGTGCTGGTGCTCACCGGCGCCGACGGCGAGGCGCCGCCCGCGTTGTCGGACCGCTGGCAGGTGATCGTCCCGCCCGAGGCCTCGCGCCGCCTGCTCACCCCGGGTGCCGCGCGCATGATCGGGTTCGACGCGTGCGGCGGCGACTGGGTGCTGTTCGTGGACGCCGACGTCGAGGTGGACGCCGCCTGGGTCGAAGCGGCCCTCGCCACCGCCGCACGCGAGCCCGGACTCGGCGGCCTGTGGGGTCGGCTCGAGGAGTGGTTCGTCGACGGCGTAGGCGAGCGCCCCGGAAGCCGCGACATGCACAAGGTCGGTGACCACGATCGCCCGACGGCCTACATGACGACCCCGGCGTGGTATCGCCGCGCAGCCTTGCTCGGGGTGGGCGGCTACGACCCGCGACTCTCCTCCGAGGAGGATTTCGAGCTGGGCCTGCGCTTCGCGCGCGGCGGGCTCGAGCTGCGCTCGCTCGGGCTGCGCGCCGGGCGACACTGGAGCGCGCCGCGCCCGAACTTCGCCGAGCTGGGACGTCGCTGGCGGAGCGGTCTGTGCTTCGGGCAGGGTCAGGTGCTGCGTCTCTACCTGGGCCGTCCCGGCTTCGGCACGCTGCTCCGGAGGCAGTCGCTCTACCTCGCGACACTCGGGATGTGGGGTCTCGGCATCGCTGCGCTCGTGGCGGCGCTGATCGCGGGACAATGGCGGGCGCTGGGTGGCTGGATGCTCCTGGTGCTCGGAGTGGTCGCGGTGATGAGCGCGCGCAAGCGCAGCGCGAGGCTGGGTGTGCTCTCGATCCTCACCTGGACGCTGAACGGCCTCGGCCTGCTGGTGGGGTTGGCGCGCGGCGGGTCGGGGACGCCGCTTCCGGCGGCGGGAGCGGCGCGATGCTGACACGCGAACGAAGGGCGCGGGCATGAGGATCGCGATGATCGGTCAGAAGGGGCTGCCGGCGACCTACGGAGGCATCGAGCGCCACGTCGAGGAGATCGGGCGGCGTCTGGTGGACCGCGGACACGACGTGTCGGTGTTCTGCCGCCTCTACTACACCGCGGCCGGGGCGCAGTACCACGGCGTCCACCTGCTGCGCCGTCCGAGCATCAACACCAAGCATCTGGACACCGTGACCCATGTGCTTTGGAGCAGCCTCGAGGCCACGCTGCGCCACTACGACATCGTCCACTTCCACGCGCTCGGGCCCTCGTCGTTCGCGTGGATGCCGCGGCTCACCGGATCGCGCACGGTGGTGACCGTTCACGGCCTGGACTGGCAGCGCGAGAAGTGGGGCAAGGTGGCCTCGTGGCTGCTCAAGCAGTGCGAGTATCCGGCCGCGCACTTCGCCAACAAGACCATCGTCGTGTCGAAGACGCTGCGCGAGTACTTCCGCGATCATCATCACTGCGACGCGGCGTTCATCCCCAACGGCACCAACCTGCCCACGCCGCGGCCGGCGAAGAAGATCCTCCAGCTCGGCCTGACCCCCGGCAAGTACGTGCTGTTCGTCGGCCGCCTGGTGCCCGAGAAGGGTGTGCACTATCTGTGCGAGGCGTTCAGCCAGATCGATTCCGACATGAAGCTGGCGCTGGTCGGCGGCTCGTCAGCGTCGCAGAGCTACGTGGATCTGCTCAAGCGCTACGAGGGCGATCGTGTGCGGCTCCTGGACTACCTGTATGGCGAGACGCTCGACGAACTGTGGAGCAATGCCTACATGGTGGTGCAGCCCTCCACCATGGAGGGTCTCTCGATCGCGTTGCTCGAAGCGCTCTCGTATGGCCGCTGCGTGCTGCTCTCGGACATCCCCGAGAACCTCGAGGTGGCCGAGGAGTGCGCGGTCTCGTTCCGCAGCAAGGATGTCGGTGATCTCCGCGAGAAGCTCGAGATGCTGATGGCCCGCCCCGACCTGGTGAAGCACTACGAGGAGAAGGCGCGCGACCACGTCCGCCAGCAGTACTCGTGGGACACGGTGGCCGGCAAGACCGAGGCCGTCTACCTGAGCCTGGTCGCCGGGCGCAGGTGAGTCGGGATCCCCCGTGTGGTTCCTGAGCCGGCACTTCCGCAAACTCAACGATCGGTACCACGGCAGCGAAGGCGATGCATTCGCGATGGCCGAGCTCCAGCCGGTCGCCCGCCGCTTCCTCCCAGTGGGGGGCTCGGCGCTGGAAGTGGGCTGCGGGTACGGTCGGAACCTGGTGGCACTGGCCGCGCTGCCCGCCCGCCGTATCGTGGGCACTGACGTGTCATTCGGCGAGCTGGATCGGGCGCGCACGGAGCGACTGGCGTCGCTGCCACCCGCCAGCCGGTCGCGCGTCTCGCTGGTGCGCCAGGAGCCCTTCCGGCTTCCTTTCGCGGATTCGAGGTTCGACCTGGTCGTCCTGTGGCAGGTGCTCGAGCACCTGTTCGGAATCGACGCCAAGCGGCGCACGCTCGGTGAGTGCGTGCGTGTCTTGAAACCAGGTGGCCATCTGCTGATCGAGACGCCCAACCAGTGGTTCCCGTTCGACTATCACGACAACAAGCTGCCGCTGGTCCACTGGGTGCTTCCCAGCAAGGCAAGGGAGTGGCTCACCTGGAAAGTGCGCGGCATGCGCTATCCGCCCTCCGAGTACATGAGTCTGCCGGGCTATGAGCGGCTGATCCGCGAGTCGCCGGGGGTGGAGCGCCTCCGACGCGCTACGCGGATCTACTTCGCCGAGAGTTTCGCCGACGCCTGGCGCGACCTGGCGGGCAGCCAGGTCGCGGCCAAGCGGGTGATCTTCGCGCTCGCCGCCCCGGCGCACGCGATGCTCTCGACCTTCGGCAGCTCGGCCGATGTGGTCCTTCCCTCGCTGCGGGTCGTCTGGAAGGTCGACAAGCGTGGCTAGGCCGAGAAGGCCCCTCGCGGGCGTGCCCGCCGATCCGTCGCGCGGCGCGGCCCGCGTGCCCCCACGCTCCGGCGGACGGGGACGCGAGCGGCCCTCATCCCGCGCCCGCACCGCAGACGGCGCCGAAGCACTCACCCTGCCCGGCGCCGGCGCTTGGTTCCTGGCCGTCTGGGCGGCACTGCTGGTGCTCGCACCGCCGGCCAGCAACTTCTACTGGGGCGTGAATGGTTTCCGGTCGCTCCCGGTCGAGGCGCGCATCGGCCTGGTGATGCTGGCCGCTGCGGCCGCCCTGCTCGCGGCGCTGCGACTCCGCTCGCGCACCATCGCGGTGGCGCTGGCCGTGGCCGTGGCGCTGGTGGTCGCCTTCCCGCTCCGGGAGCGCGTTCATCTGTTGGGCGACACACAGGTGCGGCTGCGGGCGATGGCGATCTTCACCGAGCGCATGATCTCGGTGACGCTCGGAGAGTGGTCCACGCGGCTCCATGCCAACCCGCTCGACATCGTCGTCGACTTCCTGGGGCCGATCGGACTACGGCGGATGGGCGCATCGCTCTCCCAGGGCATCTCGCTCGTCTCCGTGGCCCTGGCGCTGATCTTCTTCGCCGGCGTGTGGCGCGCCACCGGGCGCCTCGGCTCGCCGCCCGAGGCGCGCCTCGCGCTGTGCGCGGCCCTGGTGCTCGGGGGCACGCTCGAGGCGTTCGCGGGCTACGCCGAGTCGGCCGGTCTGCTGCTGGCGACCGCCGCCTGGTGGTGGGCGGAGATGCTCGCCCCGCTCGATGGCACGCGACAGGCCCTGCGCACCGCGGGGGCCTGGCTGGTGTTGTTCCTGGCCCATCGCATGGGACTGATCATGCTCCTCCCGCTCGCCTGGCGTGCGCTCGGACCCCCGCTTCCCGGCGACCGGCCCGAGACGCGCGGCCGTCTGCTGGTGTTCGGCGCGCTGGCGGCGGCGATCGCGGGTGCCACGCTGATGTTGGGTGTCGGCGGCCGGCAGCTCGGCATGGACGCGCGCGATTTGCTCGCGGTGGTGAACGGCGCGCTGCGCGCGGTGCCGCCGAGCGATCTCCTCAACGAGCTGGCGCTGGTGGCACCGCTCGCGTTCCTGGTGCCGTGGTTGGTGGAGAGGGAAACGCTCGCCGGTTTCGCGGCGCGTCCCGAGGCGCGTCTGCTGCTGGTGGCGGCGGTGCCGTTGCTGCCGCTCGTGTGGCTGGTGCCGGGGGGCGGCAACGGGCTGGGCGCCCATCGCGACTGGGATCTGGGATCGCTCGCGGGACTCACGCTGTCGCTCGCCGCCGCTGCCCTGCTGGTGCGGCTGCCGTCCGGCCGCCTGCGCGGGGCGTTGCTGTGCGTGCTGCCCTTGCTCGCGGTCCAGGCCGGCGGATGGCTGGCCGTGAACGCCGACGAAACGGCGACCATGCGGCGGGCGAAAGCGCTGGTCGAGCAGCCGCCCGGACTCTCCGATCCACATCTGAGCCACCTGCACGTCTATCTCGGACAGCGTGCGATGGACCTGGGCGCGCCACGGTTCGCAGCGCCGGAGTTCGAGGCGGCCTTCCAGCTCAATCCCAACCCGCG
>JBGPXY010000053.1:0-13645 GCA_041492985.1 Candidatus Eiseniibacteriota bacterium | reverse complement strand
CTCGAGATCGCCCAGGTGGGCGGGGATGCCGCGGAACGCCTGGGGCTAGGCGAAGGCGACGAGGTCTCCGTGGGGATCGGCACGGGCTGAGAGCCTCGATCGCTGCGTTGCTCGGTCGTTCCTCGCTGCGGAGTGTCCTGCGGAGACACCTCGCTCGTCTCTTCCCTCGCGCCTTGCGCTCGAGGCTCTCAGCCCGTGCCGATCCCCACGGAGACCTCGTCGCCTTCGCCTAGCCCCAGGCGTTCCGCGGCATCCCCGCCCACCTGGGCGATCTCGAGGCGCCCGCTCGAGCCGATGATCGCGAGCAACGTGCCCACCTTCGCGTCACCGTAGGCGCGGGCCAGGCCGCGCAGCGTGCGGCCGGCCACCAGCACGTGCAGCGCCGCGGCGGGGACCAGCGGGAATCCGTCGCTCAGGTCCTGTTCGGTGAGATCGGTGATCGCGTTGCCGAAGTGATCGATGAACGCCACCCGCCCCACTAGCCGGCCGTCGATACGGCGCGGGGTCAGCCGGGCGAGCCGCACCGGATCGGCGATGCGCGCGCCGAACGCGGCGACCGCCTCGCCGAGCGCGAGGTGCGCGGCCACGGGCCCGAACACGTCACGCGCGTGAAAGGTGCGGCTCACGGGCTGGCGCAGGAAGCGCCGCTCGGTGACGGTGTGCACCTGAGCGGCGGGATCGGCGAGGCCCCACTCCAGGAGGCCATTGTCGGGGCCGACGAAGGACTGCCCGCGCGCCCGCGCGACGATCGGACGCCGGTCGGTGCCGACCCCGGGGTCCACCACCGCAAGGTGGACGGTGTCCGGTGGGAAATCACGGGCCGCGGCCGCGAGCACGAACGACGCGCGCGCGACATGCCCGGGCGGGATGTCGTGCGTCAGATCGACCACCCGGGCTTCCGGACAGATCGCGTGGATGACGCCGTGGACAACGCCCACGAACCAGTCGTCGTGGCCGAAGTCGGAGGTGAAGGTGATGAGCGGCCGGGACATCGTCACCGCCCGGTGGGTGCCACGCCCGCCGACGAACCCGAGTCCCGCGAGGTCGTGCCGGCCGCCGGCCCGCTCCGCTCCAGCCGCGCGCGAGCGGCCCATCCGGCGAGCATCTTGAGGGCCACGCGCCGCCCGGTGTGCGTGTCGCGTGCCAGGTAGACGCGATCCATCGCGCCGGCTCCCAGCTCCGCGGTGATCTCGTGGTGCAGGAGGGTGCGGCCGATCATCGGGTGGCCTCGGGCTCTGCCGCAAGGACGCTCAAGCCGCAGCGGATCATGTCTGCGGTATGATGCGCGCGGACTGTAGCCGAGCGCCGTGGCCCTGCCAACAGTGTCGCCGCGGGTGCCCCGCGTTCGGCGCGGCCATGCGCCGCAGGGAGGAGTCACTCGTCATGTCCCGCGACCCGAAGCCGCGCCCCGCGCGCGGTGTTCGCACCCGCGCCGTTCACGGCGTCCACCCGGGGAAGCCCGGGCCGGTGAGTACGCCGATCGTCCACTCGGCGACCTTCTCGTTCCCGAGCCTCGCGGCCATGAACGCCGAGCAGGATCGCGGCGCGGCCGGCGCCTACTACCAGCGCCTGGGTCACCCCACTTTGCGCGCATGCGAGGAGCGACTGGCCGGGCTCGAGGGCGCCGAAGGCGCGCTGCTGTTCTCGTCGGGCATGGCCGCGCTCTCGGCGATCTTCCTCGCCCATCTCCGGGGCGGCGACCACGTGATCGCGCTCCATCAAGCGTATGGCGGCACGCACGAGCTGCTGCGCTGGGGCGCAGAGCGCTTCGGCTGGTCGGTGGACGAGGTGGACGCGCGCGAGCCGGGAACCTGGGAGCGCGTGTTCCGGCGCGAGACCCGTCTGCTGCACATCGAATCGCCGACCAATCCCACGCTGTGCGTGGTGGACATCGAGCGGGCGGCCCGTCTCGCGCATGCTCACGGCGCGTTGCTGGTGGTCGACAACACCTTCGCCTCGCCGGTCGGGCAGAAGCCGCTGGCCCTGGGCGCCGACCTCGTCATGTACAGCGCCACCAAGTCGATCGGCGGCCACGCGGACCTGCTCGCGGGGGCCGCGGTCGGATCGTCGGCGGCGCTGGCAGCAGTCTGGAAGGCGCGAACGACCTTCGGACCGGTGCCGGACCCCACGACCGCCTGGCAGATCGAACGCAGCATCCAGACGCTGCCACTGCGCGTCGCCGTCGCGAACGCGGGCGCTCTCGAGCTGGCGAAGCGTCTTCAGGAACACCCGGGCGTTTCGCAGGTGCTCTATCCCGGATTGCCGACGCATCCGGACCACGCGCTGGCCGCGCGGCAGATGTCGCTCGGGTTCGGACCGGTGCTGGCTTTCGAAGTGCTGGGTGGCGCCGCCTCGGCCGAAGCGGTGGTGAACGCGTTCCAGCTCGTCCGACACGCGCCGAGCCTGGGCGGTGTCGAATCGCTGGCGAGCCTGCCGGCGTTCACCTCGCACATCCACCTCGGCCCCGAGGGGCGGGCGAAAGCGGGCATCCCGGAGGGACTGGTGAGGATCTCGGTGGGGATCGAGGACGTCGAAGACCTCTGGGCCGACCTCGACCAGGCGTTGGTCCGGGCGGCGACGCTCAGGGTCTGACAAAGGTCTGACGAGCGGCGCCGCCGACAGCGCGCCATCGCGGGGCCACGAGAGCGCACGCGGCGTCGATGCGAGCCCGGGTCTGGCAGGTCCTCCGCACGCGTGGTATCATCGCTCGCCGTTCACGCCTTGGTGCTCCCGGCTCAGGAGAGATCCCCCGTGAAGCGACTCGTGTCCTGCCTCATCGTGCTCTGCTGCTCGGCGACCGTGGTGCTGGCCGCGCCGGCCGACCCGAAGCCCGCGACCCCCGCGAAGGCCGCCGAGGTCAAACCGGCCGAGGTGGACAGTCTGGTGCTGCTCGAGAAGATGGTCGCCCGGGATTCGAGCAAGATCGATGTCCTGTACAAGCTGGGGGTGATGTACATCGACCGCGACCGCCCGACGGAGGCGATCACCGTGCTCTCCAAGGTCGCCCTGAAGCGGCCGAACGACCTCAAGGTGCTGGTCAACCTGGGCGCCGCTCACGACGCGGCCGGGCACTTCGACGCCGCTCAGGAGCTCTACAAGCAGGCGCTCAAGGTCGCGCCCGGCGATTCGGTCGCCTCCTGCCGGCTCGCGAGCTCGCTCTACTCGCGCGGCAAGCATCAGGAAGCGATCGATCTGCTGCGCGGCGTCCTGGAACGCCAGCCGGGATCGTATTGCGCCTACTTCACGCTTGGGGTCGCGTTCGCCGACGCGGGCATCTACCGGGACGCGATCCGGATGTGGAAGAAGGTCGTCGAGCTGGCCCCCGGATCTGCGGAAGCGGTGAGCGCGCAGGAAAGCATCGACGTGCTGCAGAAGTTCGTGCAGCCCTAGGCACGCCCGGCGCCGTCGCCGCCCGGGCCGACACGGGGCGCACGATGGAGGCCATCTGATCTACTTCGATCACAACGCGTCCACGCCGGTGCGGCCGGAAGTGGCCGAGGCCATGACCTCGAGCCTCGCCGACTGCTACGCGAATCCCTCCAGCATGCATCGCGAGGGCCAGCGCGCCCGGGCGGCCATCGAGCGTGCCCGCGAGCAGGTGGCCGCGCTCGTCAACGCCCATCCCGACGAGGTCGTCTTCACCAGCGGCGGCACCGAGGGCGACCACCTCGCCATCCTGGGCGCGGCGTGGGCGCGCGCGAAGCAGGGCACGCGGATCGCCCTCTCGGCGATCGAGCACCATGCGGTGCACGGCGCGGCCGAGGTGCTCGCCGACCAGGGCTGGGCGGTCGATCATCTGCCGGTCGGCAGCGATGGGCGCGTCGACCCCGAGGCGGTCGAGATCCGGGCCGACACCGTGCTCGTGTCGCTCATGCTCGCGAACAACGAGACCGGGGTGATCCAGCGGGTCGGCGAGACGACACGGCTCGCCCACGCGGCCGGCGCCCTCGTCCATTGCGACGCGGTGCAGGCCGCGGGCAAGGTGCCGGTCGACGTCCGTGCGCTCGGCGTGGACTACCTCGTGATCTCGGCCCACAAGATCGGCGGCCCCAAGGGCGCGGGCGCGCTGATCGTGCGACGCGACGCGCCGCTCGCGCCGCTGTTCCGGGGCAGCGGCCAGGAGCGCGGGCGTCGCGGCGGCACCGAGAACCTGCCAGGCATCGTCGGGCTGGGTGTGGCGGCCGAGTGTGCGGCGCGCGAGCTTGCTGGCGAGGCCGAGCGCCTCATGTCGCTGCGCCAGCGACTCGAGGCCGGCATCGACGCCATCGACCTCCAGGCGATCGTCCACGGGGCCGGCGCGCCGCGGCTCCCGAACACCGTCAATGTCTCGTTCCGGCACGTGCGCAGTGACCACCTGCTCATGGCGCTCGACGCGCGCGGCATCGCCGTCTCCGCGGGTGCGGCGTGCGCGAGCGGCGCGGTCGAGCCGTCGCCGGTGCTGACCGCCATGGGGGTGCCGCGCGACGTCGCCGTGTGCGCCGTGCGCCTGTCCATGGGGCGCACCACCAGCGCGGCCGACCTCGAGGCGGTGATCGGCGCGCTGCGCGAGTCGGTGCCGATCGTCGCCAGGGCCGCGGCACGCGCGCTGGCAGCGGCGGGACCGGGGCCATTGGCGTGACGCCGCTGCGCGTGCTGGCGGCGATGAGCGGGGGCGTCGACTCGGCGGTCGCCGCCGCCCTGCTGGCCGAGCAGGGGCACGCGGTCACCGGCGTCACCCTCAAGCTCTGGTGCTACGGCAAGACCCCGCTCAGCCCGCGCGCCTGCTGCACGCTCGACGCGATCGACGAGGCGCGCGCCGTCGCCGCGCGCATGGGATTCCCGCACTTCGTGGTCGAGGCCGAGGAGGTGTTCCGGGCCCGCGTGCTGCAGCCGTTCCTCGACGCGTACGCGAACGGCCGCACGCCCTATCCGTGCGCGCTCTGCAACCAGCACCTCAAGTTCGGTGATCTGGTCGGGCGCATGGAGCTGATCGGCGCCGACACGATCGCCACCGGGCACTACGCCCGGGTCGAAGCCCTGGCCGACGGCTCGCACGGATTGTTCCGGGCGGTCGATCGCGCCAAGGACCAGTCGTACGCGCTGGCGACCATCCCCTTCGTCGTGCTGCCGCGGGTGCGTTTCCCGCTCGGCGGGCTCGAGAAGGACGCGGTGCGCGCCCATGCCGCGCGCCTCGGCCTCGCCGTGTGGGACAAGCCCGAGAGTCAGGACCTGTGCTTCGTGCCCGATGGCGACTACGCGGGCTTCATGGAGCGCCATCTCCACGAGACGCGCGGCACCCGGCCCGGCCCGTTCGTGGACACCGAAGGGCGTACGCTCGGCACCCATCGCGGGATCATCCACTACACCGTCGGCCAGCGCCGCGGCCTCGGCATCTCCGCCGCCGAGCCGCTCTACGTGGTGTCGATCGACGCGCCCGGGAACACCGTGGTGATCGGTCCCCGGACGGCGCTCGAGGCCCCCGGACTCGTGACCGGCCCGGCCAACTGGCTGCGGCCCTCGCCGGTGACCTCCGGCACGCGTGCCGATGTGCAGATCCGCTACCACCACCGCCCGGCGCCGGCACGGCTCCACCCGCGAGAGGACGGAGGGGTTGAGGTGCGCTTCGAGTCGCCTCAGACCGCCGTGACCCCGGGGCAGGCGTGCGTGTTCTACGACGGCGACCAGGTGCTGGGCGGCGCCGAGATCGCGGGCGCCCTGCCGGCGCGTCCGTCGGCCCGCAGCGCCGGAGCATCGGTAGTGCTGCCGGTGGCGGGGTGACCGCCGCCGAAGCGGTGTCGGTCCGCACACTCGACCATTGCCTCGCGTGCGGGGGAACGTCGCTCCGTCCGCTGGCGATGGAGTACCGATACCGCGGGCTGCGTTTCCCGCTGGTCGAGTGCCGCGCGTGCGGCATGCGCTTCCTCGCCGTGCAGCCGGCGCCGGAGTCGATCACCGGCCTCTACGATGCCCGCTACTTCGGCAGCGAGTACCGCTGCGGGCGGGCCGCCGGCCATTCCTTCGACGAGGCGGCGTTCCGTGAGGAGGATCGCGGGCTGCTGGACGCGTTCGAGGCACTGGGCGCCCGGGGTCGATTGCTCGACGTGGGGTGCGCGAGCGGCTGGCTGGTCCAGCACGCCAACGCGCGCGGGTGGCAGGCCCAGGGGGTCGAGCTCTCGCCCGAGGCGGCGGGGGAGGCGCGCGCGCGCGGGCTCGACGTGTTCCGCGGCGACCTGCTGGAGGCCGGCCTGCCGGCCGCGCATTTCGACCTGGTCTACATGGGCGATGTGCTCGAGCACGTGCCCGATTGCCGCGCGGTCGTGACCGAGGTGGCGCGGATCCTCAAGCCCGGGGGGTGGTTCTATCTCAGGGGCCCGATCACCACCCACTCGCTCGCGCGCGCGCTGGCGCTCCGCGTGTACGGGGCGCTGGGCCGGAACCTCGCGCTCCCGGAGACGCCCTACCACCTGTGGGAGTTCACACCCCGCTCGCTGGCGCGCCTGGTGGTCGCCTGCGGGATGACGGTCGTGCGCGTCCGTCAGAGCAAGATCCCGCCCGGGCAGGCGCGCGGCGACAAGTCGGCCTTCCAGCGGGTGGCGATGGCGGCGATCGACACCCTCAACCTGCCGCTCACCGCGCTCTTCAACGTCCGGGGCGACCGCGTCGTGCTGGTCGCCTGGAAACCCGCCTAAAGCCGCCCTGCCGCGGTCCCGATAACCTCCCGGAGAGACCCCGGGCACATCGGGCCGCGTTCGACCCTCCATCGGGACTCCCCTGCGGCCGGGCGCATCGTCCGCGGGACCCATTCCGCGAGGCATGCATGCAGGTCGCCGAACTCCTCCGTCAGCTCGACGCACTGGTGGCGCGCGGCGCGTCGTTCGAGGCGGTCCTCGAGGCCGCGGTGCGAGGCACCCACCAGATCGATCCGCGCTTCGACTGGACCGGGATCTACGAGCTCTACCCGGACGACGTGCTGCGGCTGGGGCCGTTCGTCGGCTCGCCCACCGACCATGTCTTCATCGGCGTCGGCACCGGAGTGTGCGGCAGCGCGGTGGCCGAGAAACGCAACCAGAACATCCCCGACGTGCGCCGCATCGCGAACTACCTCGCGTGCAGCACCGAGACCCGTTCCGAGCTCGTGATCCTGATCCGCTCGGGCGACACCATCCATGCCCAGGTGGACATCGACAGTCATCAGGTCGCGGCGTTCGACGACGAGGTGGTGACGAAGGTGCAGGCCGTCGCCGACTGGCTCGCCCGCCGCTACGACGCGCGCGCGGCCGCCGGGCGCTGAGCGCCCACGGGTCATGGCCGACGTCCCCCGCACGAACGCTCCGGACGAGGCGTACTCGCACCTCATCGACCGGATCCTGAGCGAGGACTCGGTCGAGGTGGCCCTCGCGCATGGCGCCAGGGCGCTCGCCCAGATCGGCGCGGCGGACGTCGTCGCACTGTTCATCATCGAAGGCAGCGAGTGCGTGCTGCAAGCATGGCATCCGCCCGATCCCGAGATCCGTGAGCGTCACGAGGTCCGGTTCCGCGCCGCCGTGGACGTGCTGTGTGGGCGCGGACCGGGTCCGGGCGCCGACGCCGCGAGCGCCGGCGAAGCGCCGCAGACTCTGCCGCTGGTCGCCGCCGGCCGCACCATCGGCGCGATCTGTCTCTCGGGCGGGGCCGGAGCCCCCGGGCGCGTCGCGGACCTGCCGCTCGCCAGGCGTCTCGCCGGAGCGCTCGCCTGTGTCGCCGCCGCCCATCGCGAGCGCTGCCGCTCGTCGGCGATGCAGCGCGAGTACGAGCGCTGGTTCAAGAAGCTGGACGAGCAGGTGAGGGTGCTCGAGCGCGAACGTCAGAAGTTCTCCGCCATCGTCCACCAGTCGGACTCGGAGGTGTTCGTCACCGACCCGGCGCAGCTCATCCGCTGGACCAACAACGTCCTCGCATCGAACCCGCCCTCGGGGCACGAGGGTGCGAGCTGGATCGGGCTGGGATGCCGGGCGGTCTGCTCGCGCCTCGACGACCCCGAGGCGCCGCCCGAGTGCGGCACCTGCCCGGTGGCGCAGTCCCTCAAGAAGAACGCGGTGGTGCACCACGAGTTCATGCGCAGCAACCACGACGAGCCGCGCATGCTGTACTTGAGCGCGCTGCCGATCAAGGGGCCGGACGGGCTTCCGCACGAGGTGCTGGTCATGATCCAGGACCTCAGCGACTTGAAGGTGCTGCGACGGTCGGAGTCCCGTTACCGTCTGCTGTTCGAGCGGAGCGCCAAGGCGATCGTCATGGTGGAACCCGCAAGCCGACGTGTGGTGCTGGCGAATCCGATGGCGCGACGGATGACGGGCCATCCCGCCGACACGCTCGTGGGACTCATCCTGGACGATCTGCATGCTCCCGCCGAGTGGGCGCGACTGGCGGAGCGCTACGGACGCGGCTTCGCCGAGGGCAACCTCGCCCCGTTCGAGTGCCGGGTGCGCGCCCGCGACGGCGAGGAACTGCTCGCCACGGTCTCCGGCACGCGCTACGACCTGGACGGGCAGGAGGTGGCGATGCTCGAGTTCCAGGATGTCACCGAGACCCGGCGGGTCGAGCAGGCGTTGCGAGACGCCGAGGAGCGGCTGCGCTCGGTGGTCGCGAATGCCCCCGTGATCCTGTTCGCCGTCGATGAGACCGGCATCTTCACGCTCTCCGAAGGCCAGGGGCTCGCGACCCTGGGGCTGGCCCCGGGGGAGGTGGTGGGTCGCTCGGTGTTCGAGATGTACGCGGACCATCCGGGGATCCTCGAGAACATCCGCGGTGCTCTCGCCGGAGAAGAGCGGATCGACACGGTGGATCTGGGTCTGATCTCCTTCGAGACCTGGCTCTCGCCGCTGCGTGGCCCCGACGGCGTGCCCCGCGGCCTGATCGGCGTGTCGACCGACATCACCCAGCGCCGGCGCCTCGAGGACCAGCTGCGGCAGGCGCAGAAGATGGAGGCGATCGGCTGTCTGGCGGGCGGCGTGGCCCACGACTTCAACAACCTGCTGGCCGCCATCATGGGTCACGGCGAGCTCATGATGCGGCGGCTCGACGCGTCGCACCCGCTCCACCGCCATGCCGAAGCCATCCAGAAGGCGGCGACCCGCGGCGCCATGCTGACCCGCCAGCTGCTCGCATTCAGTCGCAAGGAGGTGCTCGCCCCGCGGGTGCTCGACGTCCATCTCGCCGTCGCCGAGCTGGAGGAGATGTTGCGCCGGCTGATCGGCGAGCACATCGAGCTGGTCATCGTGCTCGGGGACCGTCCCCTGCACGTGCGCGCGGACCGCGGTCAGATCGAACAGGTGATCATGAACCTGGCAGTCAACGCCCGGGATGCCATGGGCGGCGGCGGCGTCCTGACCATCGAGGTCGCGCACGTGGACCTGGCCGGGACGCCCGGCGACAAAGCGCGGCCGGCGGGCCCGTACGTCGTGGTGTCGGTGACCGACACCGGCTGCGGCATGGAAGCCGTCACCGTGTCACGCATCTTCGAGCCGTTCTTCACCACCAAGGATCAGGGCAAGGGGACCGGCCTGGGGCTGTCCACCGTCTACGGCATCGTCGAGCAGTCCCACGGATACGTCGAGGTGGAGAGCGCGCCGGGAGCGGGCACGAGCTTCAAGGTCTTCCTGCCACGCGTCGACGAAGCCGTCGGGGTCTCGGGTACGGAAGGCACGGGACCGATCGCGACACGCGGGTCCGAGACCATGTTGCTCGCCGAGGATGAACCCGCCCTGCGCGCCATGGCGCGCGAGGCCCTCCAGAACGAGGGTTACACGGTGCTCGAAGCCTCGAACGGCGTGGAAGCGCTCGCGGCGGCCGCGGCCCACCGCGGACCGCTCCACCTGCTGATCACCGACGTGGTGATGCCCCAGATGGGCGGGGGCGAGCTGGCGCAGCGGCTGCAGGCCGAGCGTCCCGGAATAAAGGTGCTCTTCATGTCGGGCTACACCGACGATGCCGTGATCCGACAGGGCGTGTCGGAGGCCACCTCGACCTTCCTGCAGAAGCCTTTCACCATCGCCGCCTTCGCGCGCAAGGTGCGTGAGACGCTCGACGGGAGCGCGACCCCGGCGGCCCGCGAGGATTCCCCGCCCGCCCGCGCCGCCTGAGACCGCCCGGCCGGCGACGGCCGGTGGCGACTTAGGCCGCGATCGCGACTCGTTCGTCGCGCTAGGGGCCGTGGACCGCGCTCGACGTCTGCCGTGACGAGGCGGACTGGACCAGATAGCGGGTCACGGCCGGCCCTTCGCGGTCGTGGAGCCGCACGCAGTCGTTGATGCCGTCGATCACCTTCGCCAGCTCTTCCTGCGTGCCCGGAGGACTGGTCGCGGAGTAGTTGAAGAACGCCCTCGCATCCTCGATCCGCTCCGGGCGACAGCATGCGGCGAAGCCCGGCAGGCCCGGCACGAAGAAGCTCGGGATCTTCTGGACGATGGTCGAGTAGCGGGCCTTGAGCCACTGCCAGGCGCGCTCCTTCAGCTCGTCGTTCTCGGCGAGACTTCCCGGGATGACGAAGATCTCCTGGGGCCGCAGCGGTCCGGTGAGGGCGTAGTTGAGCGCCTTCTCGATCATGTCGCCCTGGCGGAAGTTCCCGAGCGCGGCGAGGAAGCGCGTTCGTTCCACGGGGATCTTCGTGGTCTCGAAACGGGTGCGGTATTCCTCGAAGAGTTCCAGGCCGCCATCGCGCGCCGCGAGGTTCAGCGCGGTGGCCGCGAGCGAGGCGTCCACCGAGTCCGGGTGGTCGAAATAGCGCCGGGCGGTGAGACGGGCCCAGCTCATGATCTCTCGCTCGCTCCCGTCGACGCCCAGGGTCGCGAGCAGGGTCGGCCGCAGGAGCGAGACCGGCTCGGCCTCGCCCTTGCCCCGCGCCATGCCGAAATGCTTGAGCGCCGGCCGCAGCATCTTGCGCACGTAGATCGCATAGGCTCCGCGCAGGTCGGGGGTGATGAACGCGTCGTGCACCTTCTCCAGCCCGGCGAGCAGGGCCGAGATGACCTCGGGCTGGGCGTCGCCGGTGAAGAGCGCCAGCGTGCGGAGGTATTCATCACCGTGCAGCAGGCCGGCATCGAGGAGTGCCGCGAGGTTGTCGAGGAACCCGACCCGCTCGCGGGTGTCCAGCGACTGCGACGCGCTCGCGGCGATGAGCTGCAGCATCGCCGGCGGCAC
This sequence comes from Candidatus Eiseniibacteriota bacterium, assembly GCA_041492985.1. Lineage (GTDB taxonomy): Bacteria > Eisenbacteria > RBG-16-71-46 > RBG-16-71-46 > RBG-16-71-46 > WS-11. The sequence continues at coordinate 2,488 of JBGPXY010000053.1, read as the reverse complement.
CGACCAATGGTAGTAGCCGCGCTCGTTGGCGTTGGGATGGACCCAGGTCGGCGCGGCGGCCTTCTCGAGCGACACGAGCTGCTCCGTCTCGCTCAGCAGCACGCTCTGCGTCCAGGTCTGGTGGCCATCGGAATACTTGAGCATGACCGGGATCTTCCAGACCGTCGGACGCGGCGTCTCGGCGCCGAGGTTGAGGAACCGCTGCTGCCGCAGGAGCACCTTGCCGCCCGGTTGCAGCTCGAGGCTCACCAGCGGTACGCCGCCCTGGTCGAGGAACGAGGTGGTCGCCGCGGTGATGTCCTTCCCCGAGGCGGCCGACAGCGCCGACCAGAGATCGGCCGCCGTGGCGTTCTTCCACTCGTGTTCCTTCAGGTACTCGAGCACGCCTCGGCGGAACACCTCGGGGCCGATCCAGTTCTCCAGCATCCCCAGCACCGCCTGGCCCTTCTGGTAGGCCAGCTCGTCGAACAGCCGGTCGATGTTCGCGAACGCGTCCACCGATTGGCGGATCGCGCGCGTCGAGGGCCGGGCATCCGTCACCATCGCGGCCTGCGTGCCGCCCAGCTCCCGCACCGGCGTGTTGTATTGCGGGAAGACCTGGTGCGTGACCTTGTCCCCCATCCAGGAGGCGAACGATTCGTTCAGCCACACGTCGTCCCACCAGTCCATCGTCACCAGGTCGCCGAACCACATGTGGGCCATCTCGTGCGCGTGGGTGGTGGCGAGCCCGTACCGCTGGCGCACGCTCGCTGTCGTGGGGTCGACCAGCAGGATCTCCTCGCGGAAGGTGATCGCGCCGGCGTTCTCCATCGCGCCCGCGGCGAACTCGGGCACCGCGAGCAGATCCAGCTTCTCGTACGGATAGGGGCGGCCGAAGTACTTCTCGAGCGCCGCGAGCAGGGGAGGTGTGATGCGCACCGCCTCGCCCGCCAGCTTCGAGGAGCCCCTGATGGTGACCACGCGCCCCGGCACCGACATCCCCGGGATGGGCACGAACTCGAGCGGCCCGGTCGCGAGGGCCACCAGGTAGGAGGGAAGCGGCGGGGTGCGCTTGAACACGACCGTCTTCTGCCCGCCGACGGTGGTCGCCTTCTCGATCGGCGTGTTCGAGACCGTCTCGCTCTTCTCCGGCACCGTCACCGTGAGCTGGAACGGGATCTTGAACGAGGGCTCGTCCCAGCAGGGAAACGCTTCCCGCGCCGCGTTCGGCTCGAACTGGGTGAAGCAGTACCAGTCCTCGCCCGCCTTCACGCGATAGAGGCTGTTGGCCTTGACGTCGAAGTCATTCTGGAAATCGATCTCGAGGCCATAGCTCCCCGCCGCGAGCAGTTGATCCGAACGCACGATCAGCTGGCCATTCTCGCCCGGCTCGAAGCGCGTGGCGATCTCGCCCGCGGGTCCGATGAGCGTCACCTTGATGACGTCGAGGCCGACCGCGTAGAGGCGGAACGACTGCGTGGGTGTCACCACCGTGAGATCGATGTGGACCGCTCCCGAATAGTCGGGGCGCGACGGGTCGATCTTGAGACGGATGGATTCGAACGTCGGCAGCACGTCGCGATCGAGCCGGTTGTTCGTGGCGGCCCGGCCGACGGCGACGGAGGTGGTCAGGGCGGTGCCGAGCAGGGCCGCGAGCGCGCAAGCGCGAAGGAGGTGAACGAGGCGCATCATGCCTCCAGGAGTGGTCGGAGCGGGGCCGCATCGGCCGCTGCGGATGGAACCCGAGAAGTCAACACGGAAGCGGCCCGCGAGGCAATGGGAATCGGAGTCCGGACCCCGCGCCCCGATTGACAATTCCCGCGCGCGCTGCCTAGCTTGGCGATCCCGATGCCACGCTCCGATGCGACCGCCGCACCCGCCGTCGAGACCCACGCGCTCCGCCGCACCTACGCGGCCCCGCGCCATCGTGGCGGCGGCACGGTCGAGGCGCTGGCCGGCGTCGACGTGCGGATCGAGCGCGGGGAGATCTTCGGCCTGCTGGGGCCCAACGGCGCGGGCAAGACCACGTTCATCAAGATCCTCACCACGCTGCTGTTCCCGACCGCAGGCGAGGCGCGTGTCGCCGGATTCGACGTGGTGCGGGAGGCGGGCGAGGTGCGCCGGCGCATCAGCCTTGTCTCGGGCGGGGAGTCGAGCGGCTACGGCATCCTGACGGTCCGCGAGTGCCTGTGGATGTTCTCCCAGTTCTACGGTGTGCCGGCGGCGGTCGCCTGGCCGCGCGTGGACGAGCTGATCGCGGTGGTGGGCCTCACCGAGCAGGCGCACGCCCGCATCAACCGGCTCTCGACCGGGCAGCGCCAGCGCATGAACTTCGCGCGCGGGTTCGTGAGCGATCCCGAGGTGCTGTTCATGGACGAGCCGACGCTGGGGATGGACGTGAACGCGGCGCGCGCGCTCCGCGGCTACGTGGCGCGCTGGGTGCGGGCGCGCGAGGGACGCACCGTGCTGCTGACCACCCACTACATGGCCGAGGCCGAGGAGCTGTGCG
>JBGPXY010000024.1:0-21541 GCA_041492985.1 Candidatus Eiseniibacteriota bacterium | reverse complement strand
TCTTGTAGTAGTAGCGGGTCAGCGGGCTCAGGGACTCGTCCTGTAGTAGGACGTGCGATCGCTCGGCACCGGGTTCACTTTGACGAAGGGGCCGCCTGAGGCGGTGCTGCGATAGATGTTGTAGCCGGCGAGGTCGGGCACTGCGACGTGCGTCCAGATCAGGGAGATCGAACTCTGGTCGCCGGTCGCGACAAGGGTGATGGGCGTTCCGGGCCGCAGCAGATCGATGGTCTGCGTGGACAGCAGTCCGTACGAGTCCGAGATCCGCAGCTCGAGCTTGGCGGCGGTGCTGATGACCGTGTAGGCCAGCGCGTCGCCCTGCACCTCCGCCCCGGGCGCCATGGTCCCGAATGCGGCGGTGCTGTCGGTCACGGTCACCAGGCCGTCGTAGTCGCGCAGCTTCACGGTCACGCCGGGGGCTGAGCCGGTACCGAGATTGCGCAGCTTGACGAAGAAGGAGATGTTCTCGCCCGCCTCCGGCACGCCGTTGCCGTTGCCGGTCAGGTCCATGATGGCGTGTGCGAGATGGCGCGGGTCCGGGCCGCGCGTCGTCAGCGCGAAGCGCTGCACGTAGTGCCGTCCCCCCGCATCGACCAGCGAGAGGGTGAAGGGGATCTCGCGCTGATCCGGGCAGGTGTAGGGGATGCTCAGCCGGAACGCGCCGGTGCCGGTCGACGTGGCGCTCACCGCGATCGTCCCGTACGTCACATCCGGGTCGACGACCGTCACCAACCCATCGGTGGTCGAGAGCACACCGATCACGCCGGTCGAACTGGTGCCGCCGCGGTTGATGACCGGGATTTGGAGATCGATGGTCTCCCCCGCGTCGAACTGGCCATCCGCGTTTCCGATGGTGCCTCCGATCGCATCGTCATCGATCACCGGCGCCAGGTCGACGAGCGCCGGGATCGCGGCCGCGCCCACCGTGAGCGTGTCCTGTCTGGGCTTGCAGTCGAACCCGGTGACCGTCAGGTAGTACGTCCCGACCGACCCGGGTCGGAAGTCGAGGACCACGTTGCCGGCCCCGTTGGTGGTCGCGGTCCGGTAGTCGTCGTTGGGCTTGTAGAGCGTCACCTTTGCGCCGTAGAGCGGGGTCCCCGTGATCGAGACGTTGACCGTCATGGTGGTCTCGCTCGGCGCGTACGACGACGGATGGGCGAGGGTGAGGGTGCGAGGCTTGCCGGTCCACTGGTGGAGTTCGGGATCTCCCAGCATCAGCAGAGTCGTCTCGGTCCAACGATTGATGTTGTCGGTGGTCGAGGTGCTCGCGAACGGGAGCTTCTGCCTGGCCTGCGTCTCACCCACGGCGGTGATGCTGTCTTCGTACATCAGCTTGAAGTACTCCTTCTGGAACGCGCGCCCGGAATGCGGGAAATCGAATCGCGAGGAGCCAATGTTGGTGACGGCGCCACCGTTCGGCGCATTCAGGAAGGCCTCGCCGATGCACGGATAGTCGATGGAGTTGGACGTGCAGTCGATCGCGTAGATGTTGCTCAGCCGGTTGCCGTTGGTGAGCGCCATGACGTCCGAGTTCCCGATCGTGGCGTCTCCGCACGACATGACGTTCCGGTAGCCATGACCGACGTGGATCGCCATGTTGTATCCGGCGCTCAGGGAGTCGAGGACCACCTCCCGGTTCTCCTGGAGGGACCCCGGCACCCAGCGCGAGTCGAGATAGTTCTCGTATTGCCGCAAGTAGTGGAGCCCGGGATTGGTGTTCAGCGACGGCAGCACCTCCTCGACCAGCTCCGCTCCGTCGAGCGCGGTGCCCTGCCCCGGCGCCCAGTTCTGCGGGAACAGCACCTCCGCGAAGAACTGGATCATGTGCTCGTAGTCGCCCACCGGTGTGCGGGTGTACTGGAAGTTCTTGTTCACGAAGCGCTGCACGTCCGCGACCGTCGCCACCGGTGCCCGTCCCACGTACACCTCGGGCAACAGGTCGACACTGTCGCCGACGTCGTTGACATTGTAGTAGCCCTCGCCGTAGGTGCTGTCCCCGTCCGCGTTCCAATTCCCGTCCAGGCACGAGAAGTACATGTCCGAGGGGATGTGCTCACCCAGGAAGAACGTGGTGTAGATCATCCGGAACGGGATGACGTCGGTGTCGCCGCCGAGCAGCACCCACTTGGTGCTCCAGCGACTGTAGGCGTCACGGATGAACTGCCGGATGCGGTCGGCGTCGTCGGCGCCGAAGGGATACTGCTGGCGGATGAAGCTGAGTGTGCGGACCACGGCGGGCACGCCGCTCTGGGTCTTCCAGTCGGCAAGCCGCTGGAACTCCGCCGCCAGCGCGTCCGAGGTGATGATGACGTAGGCCACCGGGCTACCGAGCACCGAGGGGATCTGCGTCGCCTTGAAGGGCTCGGCCGGCCGGCCCGACGCCGGGAGCGAAGCCTCGGCGGACGGCGTCGCGAACGGCCTGGAGTCCTCACATTCGGGCACGATCCGCTCACGGCGGACCACGTTCGGATCCTCGTAGGGCTCGAGCGTGAGCCGCACGGTCATGCGGGTGATGCGCTCGAGGCGCCCGGACGCAGGGTCCCAGCGCACCGGATTCACCTGGAGCCAGGCGACGTGATGGCCGCGCATCCAACCCTCGTAGCCGAGGATCGCCTGGGCGGACGGTGGCGCGAATCCCGAGCGGCCGTAGAACGCAGGGTCGGGATCGGTGCGGATGATCGGCCCGAGTCCCGGGAGCGCTTTCACGGCGGCGGGCACGCGGGTCCTGGCACTAAGCACTGCCGTGGCGAGCGAGGTGACCTCCACGCCGACCACCCTCACACCGTCCGGCAGCTCGATCGGCTCACCCAGCAGCGGTAGATCGGGACGACCGGGCGTGAACTCCCGCGAGGCCCCCTTCATGTCGACCACCGTCTCGCCGCCGTGATCTTCGAGCGAGAAGCGGCCCGCGTCGTAGCGCAGCTCCCGCTCGATCGTCCTGGGTGTGGAAGCGGCGGCCGGCAGGCTGGCGAGGATCAGAAACGGGATGAGCGCCGCCAGTCGATGCGGAATCCTCATGCGCGGGGCTCCCGGGGATGCAGATGCATGAAGGGCGAGGTGAGCGTCGAGCTGGGCGCGACCCTGGGCAGCGACTTGGAGGCGACTGGTCGAGCGATCCGCCGGGCGGCCGATGCGCCCGGAACCGTTGTGACGGAGCAACGATACGGGAGTCCGGGCCCGGGGGTCAACGTGATTGATGGGCAGTGACGAGTGCCGCCGGCCCCCCGCCCGCGTCGATCCCGAAGTGCGGATGGAAGCCAACCTGCGGGGCGCCGACCCGCTCCACCCACAACCAGGGCAACCTCATGAGCGGCAGGGCGACCAGCTCCTCTCCCAATCGCCGCTGAGCGAAGTCGATGTCGAGCGGCGTCTCGGGCGGCTGTGGCCCGATCCAGGGGTCGAACTCGCGCGTGGACCAGCCGGTCCGGAAGACACCCACCTGGGGACCGTGGCGGGGCGCCACGACCCACGCCAGCTCGGCCACCGGGTCGGCGAGGGGTGCCTGCGCCTCCATCAGGAGGAGCTGCGCCCCGCTGCGACCGAGTGCTTCGGCGGCGAGCCCCGCACCTCGCAGCGGCCGCAGCTCGACGTCCAGTCCCAGCTCCGCCCAGTCGCTCTGCATCGCTCGCGCCACCTCCGCGGCCACGCCGTCGGCGCGATAGGCCATGACCACGTGCAGCGAACGCCCGAGCTTGCCGCGATCCAGCCACTCGCGCACCAGGGCCGCGTCGCGCACGGGGAACTCGAACGAGCTGGCGCCCGGCAGCCACTCGCCGATCGCGTTCCCGCGCCGGCCCGATGCCGCCAGCACACCGCCGCGATTGAGCCCGTGCGCCAGCGCGCGACGGGCCTCGATCTTCCACGTCGGAGGCAGGTCGGCGCGCATGACGAGCCACAGCCGACGCGTGGGGCGCGCGTCCCGAGCGACGATCCGGTAGTCCGCCGGGAGCGGCTGGTCCAACAGACCCAGGGGCACCGGCCACACCAGATCCGTGCGCCCCCGCCGAAGCTGGGCGCGGGCACGAGCGACGCCCGTCTCGAACTCGATCCGGATGGTGTCGGGTCCACCACCCGGAGAGCGCCGAGCCAGCACCATCCGCCGCCCGGGTTCGCGCGTGACCAGCCGATACGGTCCGGTGCCGCCACCCCATCCCCCGCCGGCGGCATCGCCCGCCCACGGCATCGATGCGCCCGGGATGGAGAGCTTGTGGAGCAGGGTCGGATCGGCGCGTGCCAGGCGCAGCACGATCGTGCGCTCATCCGGCGTCGCGATCCCCAGCGGCGGGAGCGGCCGGCCGGCGCGCACCCGATCCACCCCGACGATGGGTGAGAGCAGCCACGCGTAGGTCGCATGATCGACGCGGTTGAGTCCCGCGCCGAGCGCACGGCGAAACTCGGCGCTGGTGCACGGGCCACCATCGTCGAAGCGCAGCCCCGGCCGTAGGTGGAAGGTGTAGGTCAGACCATCGGGAGTGACATCCCAGCGGTGCGCCGCCCCTTCGGCGATGCGTCCGGTCGTGTCCTCCGCCACCAGTCCCTGGCCGAGCAGCCGCTCGAGCGCCCATCGCACCGGATCGGACGGACCGGTCGGATCGAAGCGAGGTTCCGCCTGCCCGGCCAACCAGAGCAGCGTCGTCCGCGGTGGTCCCATGGGTGCGCACGCCGGCGTGAGGAGGAAGAGCGCGACGAGGGACGACGCCACGCGAGAGACACGGCGGAGCGGGACGCGGGCGGACATGAGGGGCGGCAGTCTAGCCGCGCCTTCCGACCCCGGCAACCTTGGGTCCCCCACACCGAGCCGCGCGAGTTGACGACCGACGGCGCTGCGGGTTCGCCCCGCACGCCGAGCGTCGTTGTCGGCGTTCGGGGCCCATGCTAGCGTGCCCGCATGAGCGTCCCGCGACCCGACGAACGGCTGGCCCGTGTGCGCGACGCGATCGCGCGCGCCGACGCCGACTGGCTGCTGGTGCCCGCCTCCGCCGATTTCCGCTGGCTCACGGGCGGACACGCCCGCGCCACCGAGCGGCTGGTGTTGCTCGCGCTGCCACGCTCCGGCGCACCATGGTGTCTGGTGCCACGGCTCGAGTCCGAAGCGCTCGCCGCCGAGTGCCTATGGCTGACCCTCGAGGTCTGGGACGAGCACGAAGATCCGCTCGTCAGGCTCGCCGGCCGTCTCGACCTCGAGCACAAACCCACACTCCTGCTGGGCGAAGGGTTCCGCACTGGCGTGCTGCTGACATTGGCGGCGCGGACCACCTGCCGCGCCGGAGCGCCGGTGGTGGCGCCACTGCGCGCGACCAAGGATGCCGCCGAGCTGGGCCGTCTCGAGGTCGCGGGACGCCATGCCGATCAGGTGATCGCCGAGGCGGCCGCCATGCTGCGCCCCGGGCTCACCGAGCTCGAGGTCGCGCGCTTCATCTTCGGCCGCTTCGAAGCGCTCGGTGACCACGATCCCTGGGCGATCGTCGCCGCGGGGCCCAACTCGGCGTTCCCGCATCACATGACGTCCTCACGCGCGCTCGCCGAGGGTGAGGTGGTGCTGCTCGACCTTGGCGCCTATCACGAGGGCTACGGCTCCGACATCACCCGCACCTTCTTCCTCGGGCGACCTCCGGCCGAATTCGAGCGCGTCTACCAGGTGGTGAACGAGGCGCGCGAGGCCGGCATCGCCGCCGCGCGGGCGGGGGCTCCGGCGGCATCGGTCGACGTCGCCGCGCGCACGATCATCGAGCGGGCGGGTTTCGGTCCGCGGTTCGTCCACCGCACCGGGCACGGCGTCGGGCTCGAGATCCACGAGCCGCCCTATCTGGTGGCGGGCAACGACACGCCGCTGGCGGCCGGCATGGTGCACAGCGTCGAGCCCGGCATCTACCTCCCCGGCCGCTTCGGCGTACGCCTCGAGGATCTGGTGGTCGTCGAGGCAGGCGGCGGGCGGCGACTCAATCACGCCGCGTTCTCTCCCGCCGGAGGGGCGCCGGCTCCCCAACGGATCACGGGATGAGCCCGGCGGCGCGCGCGGCGGTGGGCGCGCCCGAACCGGTCGCCGAAGCCTCGCCACCGGATCCCATCCTCTCGGGCCTCAACGAGGAACAGCTCGCGGCGGTGACCCATGGCGAGGGCCCGCTGCTGATCGTCGCCGGCGCCGGGACCGGCAAGACGCAGGTCATCACCCGTCGCATCGCCTGGCTCATTGCCACCAAACGCGCCCGCCCCGAGGAGATCCTCGCCCTCACCTTCACCGAGAAAGCCGCGACCGAGATGGAATCGCGGGTGGACGAGCTGGTGCCCTACGGGCTGGTGGGCGCGACCATCGCCACCTTCAACGCGTTCTGCGACCGGATGGTGCGCGAACACGCCGTCGAGCTGCGGCTCACCTCACAGCTGCGCGTCGAGAGCCATCCGGAGATCCTCGTGTTCCTGCGCGAGCACGTGTTCGAGCTCGGCCTCGAGCGCTACCTGCCGCTCGGCGATCCCGAGGAGCACCTGCAGTCGCTGGTCACGTTGTTCGATCGGGCGCGCAACGAAGACGTCTCGCCGGAGCAGTACCTCGCGTTCGCCCGGTCGCTGGCAGACCTCGCGGGCGATGATCCGGTGAATCTGGATCGCGCCGCCGCCGAGCTGGAGAAGGCCCGGGCGTACGCCGCCTACCAGGAGCTGCTGCTCGTGCACGGCCGGGTGGATTTCGGCTCGCAGATCAGTCTCGCGCTGCGCCTGCTGCGCGAGCGCGCGTACCTGAGACGCGAGTATCAGGAGCGCTTCCGGTTCGTGCTGGTGGACGAATTCCAGGACACCAACCACGTGCAGTTCGAGCTGGTGAAGGTGCTGGCGGGCGGCGGCCCGTGCCACCTCACCGTGGTCGGGGACGATGACCAGAGCATCTACCGCTTCCGCGGCGCCAAGGTCGAGAATCTGATCGGGTTCCGCGACGCGTTCCCGGGAGCGCGCGTGCTGTTGCTGAAGCACAACTACCGATCCGGTCAGCGTATCCTCGATGTCGCCCACCGCCTGATCCAGGAGAACAATCCGCAACGCCTCGAGGCGAAGCTCGGGTTCGACAAGCGCCTGGTGGGGTGTCGACCCGATCCGATCTCCGGAGTCATCCCGTTCGAAGGCGTGGTCGAGCACCGGGCGTTTCTGACGGCGAGCGATGAGGCCGAGACCGTCGCCGACGAGATCGCGAGCGCACTCGAAGCGGGGCGCCGGCGAGCGAAGGATTTCGCGGTGCTGGCACGGGCCCACACCCATCTCGACGCGTTCGCGACCGCCCTGCAGTCGCGTGGCGTGCGTTTTCGTCGCGTGGGGATGCGCGGCCTCTATCGCCGCCCCGAGGTGCAGCTGTGTCTCAATGTGCTGCGTTCGTTGACCGATCCCGACGACGGCGGCGCGGTCTATATGGCGCTGGGCGACCCTCTGTTCGGGGCCGACGCCGTAGATCTGGCACGGCTCGGTGCCCGTGCCCGCAAGCTGAACCGTCCGCTGCTCGCGCTGGCCGTGCAGGAGGCCGCGGCGGGCAAGCTCACCGAGACGAGCCGTGAGGCGGTCTCGCGCTTCGCCGAACTCCACCGCCGTCTCGCGGCCAGCGCGGTGCGCCGACGCACCTCCGAGGTGCTCTATGAATTCGTGACCGAGAGTGGGTGGCTGGCGCGGCTCACCGCCGAGGACAATGCCGAGAATCTCGAGCGTGTGCAGAATCTGAACCGGCTCTTCGCGATCGTCTCGAGGGTGGGGCCGTTGCTGCGCAACGATCGCGTGGACCAGTTCATGATCCACCTCGATGCGCTCCGCGAGATGGGCGACGACCCGGCCGCGGCGGACGTCGAGAACGACGACGACGCCGTCAGCCTGCTCACCGCGCACAACGCGAAGGGACTGGAGTTCCCCGAGGTGTACCTCGTGAATCTCATCGAGCAGCGCTTCCCGGGTTACCGGCGCGGCGACCCCCTCCCGTTCCCGCCCGAGCTGCGACACGGTGGGACGGATGAGTCCGAGGATCACTACCGCGAGGAGCGCCGGTTGTTCTACGTGGGCATGACTCGCGCTCGCGACCGCCTCGTGATGTGTCACGCGGCAGACTATGGCGGCAAGCGCGGATCCAAGATGAGCCGCTTCGTGAACGAGGCGTTGGGTCTCCCGGTCGCGCCCAAACGCGGGAAGGGCCCGAGCGCACTCGAATCCATCGCCCGCTACGCGCCCGTGGCCGAGGCGCCGCCGCCGACCGTCGCCGAGGTGCCCGCCGACCAGCTCATCACGCTGAGCTACGCCCAGATCGACAACTATCGCACGTGCCCGCTCAAGTACTTCTACGCGCACGTGGCCCACGTGCCGCTCGCGGGCGACCCGGTCTTCATGTACGGCAACGCCGTGCATCACGCGATCAAGGTCTACCACCAGCACCGCATGAAGGGGCTCCCGATCACGGGTGACGACGTGGTCGCCGCGTTCGAGGGCGCATGGTCGAGTGAAGGATTCCTGTCCCGCGATCACGAGGAGCGGAGGCTCGAGGAGGGCCGTGAGACGCTGCGCCGGTTCGTCGCCCGCGAAGGCGCAACGCAGGCGGTGCCTCTCGCGATCGAGATGGAGTTCAAGTTCCGCATCGGCGCGAACGTCGTGATCGGGCGCTGGGACCGCATCGACCAGCGGGCCGACGGTATCGCCCTGGTGGACTACAAGAGCTCCGAAGTCGAGGAGGCCGACCGGGCCGAAGATCGGGCGAAGGACAGCCTGAGGAACGGACAGCTTGGGCTGTACGCGCTCGCCTACCTCGAGACCCGCGAGGTGATGCCCACCCGGGCAGAGCTTCACTACGTCGGACCCGGCGTGGTCGGGTCCGCGTTGGTCGACGTGGAACACATCGAGCGCGCGCGGGTGCGCATCGCCGAAGCGGCTGCCGGGATCCGGGCCGCAGAGTTCCCCCCGCGGCCCGATCAACGCAACTGCGGATTCTGCCCTTACTCGCGCTTCTGCGTGCACAGCGCGGCGAAGCGCTCGACGTGACCACCCCCGCACCACGCGTCCTCCTCGACGCCGCGGTCGACTTCGCCCGTGCCGCCGGGGCCGTCCTGCGCGAGGGCTATGGTCGCGCGCATCGCCCCGAGCGCAAGGGGCGCATCGATCTGGTGACGGAGTACGACCGCCGCTCGGAGCGGCTGCTGCTCGAGGCGATCGCCGGGCGCTTCCCCGGCCATGCCGTCCTCGCCGAGGAGTCGGGGGCTTCTGCTCCCGGCGAGCGTGCCGCGTCGGTGCGCTGGGTGGTGGACCCGCTCGACGGCACCACCAACTTCGCGCACAACTACCCGTTCTTCTGCGTCTCGATCGCCGCCGAGGTCGACGGCGTGCTCACCGCCGGGGCGGTGTACGACCCGGTGCGCGATGAGCTGTTCGCCGCCGCCGCGGGCGAGGGCGCCACGCTGAACGGTGCCCCGCTGCGAGTCTCCGACATCGATCGGGTCGAGGATGCGCTGATCGTCACCGGGTTCCCCTATGACGTGCGCGAGGATCCCGAGAGCAGCCTGCCGCTGTTCGAGGCGTTCCTGATGCGCGCACAGGGGCTCCGCCGCGACGGCTCCGCCGCGCTCAATCACTGCTATCTCGCGGCCGGCCGCTTCGATGGATTCTGGGAGGGAGACCTCTCGCCCTGGGACATGGCGGCGGGAGTGCTCATCGTGCGCGAGGCGGGTGGTCGGGTGACCGACTACGAAGGTGGGCCATTCCGGCTCGACCACCGGCAGATCCTGGCCAGCAACGGGAGGATCCACGACGAGATGCGTTCGATCCTCGCCGGGGATCGCTCGCCCCGCTAAGCGACGGCCCGTCTCCCGTTCGCGAGCCGCGCGCGGATCTCGCCGATCAGCTGGCTCACGTCGTACGGCTTGGAGAGGAAGGCGTCGGCGCCGGCGGCGAGCGCGCGAAGCCGCTCCGTCTCGCCCACGCGCGCGCTCAGCACCACGATCGGCAGTGCCCGCGTGGCGGGGTCGGCGCGCAGCGCCTGGCACACGCGCTCTCCCGAGAGCCGCGGCAGCATGAGATCGAGCAGCATCAGATCGGGATGCGCGAGGCGGGCCTGCTCGATGGCCTCGACGCCGTCACGCGCGGTGATGACCGCGAACCCTTCGGCCTCGAGCCGCATGCGGAGCACCGCGAGCACCACGGGCACGTCCTCGACGACGAGGATGCGGGGCGGGTTCTCGGTCACGGCGGGCCTCCGTTCATGGCGCGGTGTGGCCCGGGTTATCGGCAGGGACCGGCTTCGACTTCAGGTCCACCGCCGCGGTCGCCCGCGCTAGCCGCCCGCGCTCGTCGCGCCGCGCTTCACGAACGTCACGCGTGCGACCGCCTGGCTGCCCGCGTTGAGGTCCCGCACGGTGATGTCGAGGCGGTAGCGGCCTTCGGCGAGCTCGGCGACCGGGATGGTCACGAACTGCCGGCGCAGATTGCCCGGCTGCTGATCACGGCGCGTGGCCGAGATCTCGGGGATCCGCGGCCGCGGCTGCAGCAGCCTCTGGATCCAGATGCGGGGGTCCTTCTCCGCCGAACGCACCGTGCACTCATACTCGAACCGTGATTGTCCGTTCTCGTCGGGCCGCAGGTCGTACATCTCGAAGTAGACGGTCAGCGGGCCGCTCCCCATCACCTCGCCTCCCGGGGAGGCTTCGATGCGGACCGAGGGCGACGCCCCGGGCGCCGGCGGCGAGATGTCGGGGTGCCCGCACGTCACGACCGCGTCGCTCAATGTCAGCATCGCGGGCGCCGGCTCGAGATCGACCGGCGCCCGGAACACGCCGCGCCCACCGGACCCGTCACGGACCGTGATGCCCACCTGGTAGCGGCCGGGTGGAAGCTCTGCCGCGAAGTCCGCGGCCCGGATGGTCGCCGGATCGCAGGCTGACACGCCCGGCTCGCGGGTGGCGCGCTTCACCTCGACCATGGCCGTATCCAGCACCACCCATTCCGCCCACAGGCTGTCGTCCGGCGCACCCTGCGTCTGCACCTGCCCGAGCAGCCGCGGTCCGCGCTCGCCGCTGAAGCGCGCGAGGACTCCCTCGACCGGTCGCGGCCGCGCCCCGGGCGGCAGCATCGGGAACACCCCTCGCCCGCCTCGCGAGCTGATGACATCGCCGCGCAGGGCCAGGACCTGGGGATCGGGCGTCGGGTCCACCTCCGCATACTCGTCGATCGGTAGCAGGTAGTACTCGGACAGGAGCCGGTCCTGCATCTGGACCTGCATCCCCAGGCTCGGGTAGCTCCACACCAGCGTGTTGAGCGGATAGGCCGGTCCCGTGCTGAAGAGCTGCACGGTGGGCACGCCGAGCGGGTTGTAGTCCGCCCGCTCCGGCGGCCCATAGCGCACGTAGACCTCGCCGCGCTCGTCCCACTCGCGACGCTTCGTATCGAAGTAGAGGAAGTACGCCTGGGCGACGCGCGCCCAGTACTCGAGCTGCGCCTCGTTCTCGGGCGAGGCGAGATCCGGATCGTGCTCGCGCCAGAACCGGCGCAGGAACTCGGCCCGCGCCGGCGCCGGCAGGCGACGCAGCGTGGCGGTGTCCTGCTCGCTCGCCACCGGAGCGATGTCCTCGAAGCGCTCGCGCGCCAGCCTCGGCAGACGCGGCAGCGACGCCCGGAACGTGCTCTCCGCGTGCGCGACCTGACCCAGCCGGTACGAGGTGTAGGCCACCGCGAGCGCGGCGTCGGCACGATCCGGCCCGCTCTCGAGCGCGTGCTCCGCCGCGGCACCCGCCGCCACCAGCTCCTTCTGCTCGAACAGCATCGGCACCAGCTCGAGCCAGATCTGGCAATCGCCCGGCCGCAGTCGCGACGCCGTCGACAGATTCTCGACCGCCCGGGCGAGCGAGGCGCGGTCCAGATACTTGAGCCAGTCGCGTCGCCACACCCGACCGAGACCCACGCGTGCATCGGCGCTCTGTGGATCGAGCTTCTCGGCCCGCTGGAAGCGCGTGCGCGCCTGCTTGAGGAAGCCCATGCCGTAGTACAACCGGCCCAGCGCGATCTGGTAGTCGGCGCGTCCGGGAGCGAGCGCAATGGCGCGTTCGAGACAGGTCACCGCCATCCGGCGGGTCTCGATCGTCCCGCGCGCCGCGTAGCCCTCGGCGCGCTGGACCAGGATCGCGGCGTCGTTGGCCGCGTCTGCCCACGCGGGCCCCGCGGATGCGGCGAGGGCGGCCAACGCCAGGCCCGCGAGCGCGGCGCGGCCGACGGGTCGATGGCGAGGATGCACGGCCCGAGTATCGTCGCCGCGCCGCGGGCGGGTCAACGGCCCCGGGATCGACCGCCATCGCCGGAGAGACCCGTCGGTCACGCGTGTCGCGGCCTGGCCCGCCTCGGCCCGCGCCTTGACGCGCGCCTCGCGCATCCGCCACGCTGGCCCCCGAACCCTGACACGCGGTCCAGGCCCGAGGAGCCCCCTGCATGTTCGAAGCGCTGGTGATCACCCTTCGTGAAGGGGTCGAGGCCGTGCTCGTGCTCGCCATCGCGCTGTCGTTCCTGCGGCGGCAGGGTCAGGAACGGCTGTCTGGGGCGCTCTACGCCGGTGCCGGCGCCGCCCTCGCCCTCTCGGTCGGGGTCGCCGCGCTCGCCACGCGTGTGACGTGGAACGAAGAGCTGGCCGAGGGCATCGCCATGCTGATCGGCGCCGTCATGGTCGTGAGCCTGGTGGTGTGGATGTGGCGCTCCGCGCCGCGCATGCGCGAGGAGATCGAGGCGGGGATGGGCCGGGCCGCGGGCGGCGCCGGGACCGGCGGCACGGTCCCTGGCGTCTTCGTCTTCGCGTTCGCCATGGTGTTCCGCGAGGGGGTCGAGACCGCGATCTTCCTCTCGGCCGCGCGGTTCAACAGCGAAGGGGTCGCCCTCTGGCTCGGCGCCCTCGCCGGGCTCGCGCTCGCGCTGGGCTTCGGCGTGCTGTTCGTGCGCGGCAGCCTCAAGGTGCCGCTGCGTCCGTTCTTTACCGTGACCAGCGCCGTGCTCTCACTGCTCGCGCTGCAGCTATTGGTGGGTGGTCTCCACGAGCTGTCCGAGGCTCAGGTGTTGCCGGCCAGCAAGGCCGAGATGGCGCTCATCGGTCCGCTGGTGCGCAGCGAGCTGCTCATCTTCACCATCACCATCGCCATCGTCGCCGGCTGGCTGCTGCTGGGCCGTCGCGGCGCGGCGACCGCGACCGCCGACGCCACCGGCCCCGAGGCGCGGCTGGCGCGTGCCGCGGCGGCACGGGACGCGAGCCGCCGCCGGTGGACCGGCATCGTCGGCTTGCTGGTGGTCGCTCTGCTCGCGAGCGCCTTCGCGCGCGAATCGCGCCAGCCGGTCCGCGCCCCGGCGCAACCGCTCACGATCAGTGCCGGCGAGGCCCGGCTCGACGTGGCCCCGCTCGCGGACGGTCACCTGCACTTCTACGAGGTGCCGGTCGAGGGGGGCACGGTGCGCTTCTTCGCGCTGAAGGTGGGAGACGACATCAAGACCTGCTTCGACGCGTGCGAGATCTGCGGCGACAAGGGCTACTACGAGCGGAGTTCGTCCCTCATCTGTCGCAACTGCTCGGCGCCGATCGTGCGCGGCTCGCTGGGCCGCACCGGCGGCTGCAATCCGATCCCGCTCCCCCACCGTCCCCTGGACGGCGGCGCGGCGATCGCCGTCGCCGCGACCGATCTGCAAGCGGCCCTCCCGCACCTCAAGGGCCGCTGACGTGTTCGCGCGCATCCTGTTCGCCTCGCTGGCCGCACGACGGCTGCGCGTGTTGCTCGCCCTGCTGGCGGTCTCGCTCGGCGTGGCGGTAGCGACCGCGCTCGCCACGCTCTCACTGCAGGTCGGCGACGACCTGGCGCGGACGCTGCGGGCCGCCGGGCCCAACTTCGTGGTACAGCCGGCCGGCGCGGTGTGGCCGATCGATCTGGGCGGCGCCGAGTTCCAGCCCGCGCGGGCGGGCGCCAGCCTGCCGAGCACGACGGTGGCGAGCCTGAGGCGGTCGTTCTGGAAGAACGCGCTCCTGGCGGCGGCCCCCGAGCTGACGGCGGCGGCAACCGTCGATGGGCATCCGGTCACGCTGCTCGGCACCTGGTTCGAGCATCGGGTGGTGGGAGAGGACGGCGAATGGGTGACCGGGCTGCGCGCGCTCCGGCCGACGTGGACGCTCGAAGGCGCCTGGCCGCGCGAGGCGGCGGACGAGTTGGCGCTCGGGCGCGACCTGGCGGTGCGTCTGGGCCTCGCCCCCGGCCGATCCGTCGGGCTCGCGATCGATGGGCGCACGCGTCCTTTCCTGGTCACCGGCGTGATCACCGCCGGGAGCCGCGACGACGGCCGCGCGTGGGCGCCGCTGGAGGCCGTGCAATCGCTGAGCGGCCGCGCCGGACAGGCCGATCGCGTGTGGGTGAGCGCGCTGGTGAAGGCGGGGCCGGCGGGCCCGCAGCCGGACGAGCGTCGTGATCCCGCCGGCTACGAACGGTTCATGTGCACGCCCTACCCCACGAACGTGGCGCGCGACCTCGCGGCACAGGTCGAGGGCGCCGAGGTGCTGCCGCTCGCCGAGATGGTGGCCGGGGAGGGACACGTCGTGGGCCGCCTCAATCTCCTTCTGCTCCTGCTGGCCCTCGCGGCCCTCGCCGCGGCCACGCTCGGCCTGCTCTCCACCACCACCGCGACCGTCATGGAGCGGGGCGTCGAGATCGGCCTGTTGCGTTCGCTCGGCGCCAGCTCGCGACAGCTCGGAGCGTTGTTGATGGGCGAGACCGCGCTGGTCTCGCTGGCGGGTGGAGCGCTCGGCTGGCTGCTCGGCAGCCTCGCCGCCGCCGCGGTGCGCGGGCAGACCTTCGGCTCGGGCGGGGCGCTCGAGCCCCTGCTCCTCCCGCTCTCGCTCGTCCTCGCGCTGGGCGTGGCGATCGTCGGCACCCTTGGGCCCCTGCGCATGGCCCTTCGGCTCGATCCCGGGATGGTGCTCCGTGGCTGAGATCAAGCTCCTCACCGAGGCGCACATGCTGCGCGCCGCCTTGTGGCGCCGGCGGGGCACGGTGGCGGTCGCGGTGCTGGCGGTCGCGATCGGCGCGTCGGTCGCCTCGGCGCTGCTCCACGTGTCGGCGGATGTCGGCGGCAAGGTGACCCACGAGCTGCGTTCGCTCGGCCCCAACCTGCTCGTGGTCCCGGCGACCGGGAGCGACGGCGCCGAGGGTCGCTTCCTCGACGAAGCCGCGGCCCGCTCGCGGCTCGCCGCGGCCGGGCTCGAGGGTGTCCCGGTGCTCTACCTGGTGGCGGAGGTGGGAGGCCGCCACGTGCCGATGGTCGGCGCTGATCTCGACGCCGCTCGACGGATGCATCCGACCTGGGCGGTGAATGGCGCGCCCGCGGGAGCCGTCACCAATGCGCTCGTCGGTTCGTTGATGGGCGCCCGGCTGATGGCGCGGCTCGGGACACGGCAGGGCGAGCCGCTGGTGCTACGCATCCCGGGCGAGCCCGGGCCAGGGCTGACGCTGCCGGCGGGCGCGCGGCTCGAGGCCGGCGGTCCCGATGACGAGGCGTGGTGGATCCCGCTCGCCACCGCACAGGCGCTCACCGGTCTCGGCGGGCGGGTGAGCGTGGTGCAGGCCCGTGTCGACGGAGGTGTGGAGGTCGCGGATCGCGCCGCGGCCTCGATCGAGCAGGGCGGCACCATGCGGGCGCTGGTGCTGCACGCGCTCTCCGCCACCGAGGGCCGGCTGCTCGAGCGCATGCGGCGACTGATGGCGCTGGTCACCATCGCGGCACTGGTGGCGGCGGGGCTGTGCGCCTTCGGGACCCTCACCGACCTGGCGCTCCAGCGACGACGCGAGATCGCGCTCATGAAGGCGCTGGGCGCCACGCCCGGCGACGTCGTGCGCCTGTTCGTGGCGGAATCGGTGGCGATCGGCGCGCTGGGCGGGATCGGCGGCTGGCTGATCGGCGTCGGCTTCGCCCAGGTGATCGGGCGCGAGGTGTTCCACTCGGCGGTCGGGCTGCGCTGGGACGTGCCGCTCATCGTGCTGTCGCTGGCGATGGGCGTGGCGCTCGTCGCCGGCCTCGGCCCCATCCGGCTGGCGCTCGCGGTGGAACCGGCCCCGGTGCTGAGGGGCGACTGATGGCGCACGAGACGCTGGTGCGGATGGAGTGCGTCTCCCGGCACTACGGGACGCTCAAGGCGCTCGACGAGGTGGATCTCAGGATCCGCGCCGGGGAGTGGCTCTCGGTGATGGGCCCCTCGGGATCGGGCAAGAGCACGCTCATCAATCTGCTCGGCGCTCTCGATCGCCCGACCTCCGGCCGGCTGTGGGTCGGCGACCAGGAGCTGACGGCGATGAGCGAGAGCGAGCGCGTGCGCTTCCGTCGCGGACAGGTGGGGATCATCTTCCAGCAGTTCCATCTCTTTCCGCATCTCAACGCCCTCGAGAACGTGATGGTCGCCCAGCACTATCACTCGGTCGCGGACGCTCCCGAGGCGATGGCGGCGCTCACGCGCGTGGGGCTCGAAGCGCGCGCGCACCATCTCCCCTCGCAGCTCTCGGGCGGAGAGCAGCAGCGCGTGTGTGTCGCACGGGCGCTCATCAACCGCCCGCGGCTGATCCTCGCCGACGAGCCGACCGGGAACCTGGACGCCGAGAACGAGGACAAGGTGCTCGACCTGCTGCGCGCGCTGCACGCCGAGGGCCATACCATCGTCACGGTCACCCACGCGCCGCGGGTGGGCAACCTCGCGGACCGCCGCGTCGAACTGGCCCACGGCCGTCTCGCCGACCTGACCGTGCCCAGCGAGGAGCTCGATCGGCGCTACGACGAGGTGCTGGTGCAGATGTGGGCGCTCGAGGAGGACGGTCGCGTGCCGGAGGCGGCGCGCATCAAGGTGCCGGACGTGGTGGACAACCGGCGCACGCTGCTCGGCATGGTCGAGAGCGGCCTGATCGTGCAGTGCGCGCTGACGCTCGAGTTCACGCCGCGCGGTCGCGTGCAGGCCCGTGACCTGGTCCGGCGGCGCCGGCTCGCCGAGGTGCTGTTCTCCTCCGCCATGCACCTGCCGGAGCCCGAGGTCGAGCTGGCCGCCTGCCGGATGGAGCACATCATCAATCCCGAGGTGACCAACAGCATCTGCTCGTTCCTCGGCCACCCGAAGCGCTGCCCGCACGGCCACGCCATCCCGACCGGCGACTGCTGCGAGCTGCCGATCGTGTCGTAGTTCCTTCCGTCGAGAGGCGGAGTCGAGCATGCCCCACCCACGCGACTCGGGCAGCACAGACGACCCGCACGACCTGAGCCGGTTCGTGCGTGCGCAGGAAGACCGGTACGAGCAAGCGCTTTCGGAGATATCCGATGGCCAGAAGCGCACGCACTGGATGTGGTACGTCTTCCCGCAAATTGACGGATTGGCCCTCAGCTCGACCTCGAGGCGCTACGCGATCAAGAGTGCCGAGGAGGCCAAGGCGTATCTCGATCACCCAGTTCTTGGACCCAGATTGCTGGAGTGCGTGGAGGCAGCCCTCCGAGTCGAGGGCCGAACCGCGACTGAGATCTTCGGCTCCCCTGATGACCTGAAGCTGAGGTCGTGCGCAACCCTGTTCGCGTGTGTGCTGCCCCGCGGCTCGGTGTTCGACCGTCTTCTGGGAAAGCTCTATTCGGGCGGGCGTGACGGCAGGACGCTCGAGCTGCTCGGAATCGATCCCTTGAGAGTTCCATGCCCGCCTTCGACGCGATCCCGCTGACGTCCCGGCTCGCGGTGCTCGCCGTCCTCGATGTCCGCCCCGAGGCGGCGTTCGCCGCCGGCCACCTCGCCGGCGCCGGCAACATGCCTGCCGCCGAGTTCGCGGCGCGGCGCACCGAGCTGCCGCCGCGGGACGCCCAGGTGCTCATCGTGGCCGACAGGGCCGAGGACGCCCGTGCGGCGGCCATGGAGCTCGCATCGCTCGGCTACCTCCGGGTCGACTGGCTGGACGCTCCGCTCGACGAGTGTCCCGGCGGTCTGGACGAGCGCGGACCCGGGACCCGGCTGTGGCGCCCCGCGCCGTTCCTCGAGGAGGTGCTCCCGCGCATCGTCGCGTCGGGTCCCCGGGGCCGGCGGGCGCTCGATCTGGCCGCCGGTGCCGGCCGCGAGGCGGCGTTCCTCGCCATGAACGGGTTCGAGGTCGAAGCGGTGGACGACGACCCCGAGATCCTCGCCAGCGCCGAGGCTCTGGCGGCGCGCCATGGCGTGAGCATCCGGACCACCGTCCGCGACCTTGAATGGCGTGATGTCGACCTGGGGATCGAGCGCTACGACCTGATCACCGTGTTCCGGTTCCTGCACCGGCCGCTCTTCCCCGGGATCGAGCGCGCCATCGCCCCGGGCGGCTGGCTGGTGTACGAGACCTTCCGTCGCGGGCAGGAGCGCTTCGGCCGCCCGACCCACCCACGATTCCTGCTGAACGACCAGGAACTCTCATCCGCCTTCCCATCCCTCGCCGTAGAGCACTACGAGGAGCTTGACCCGGAGAGCGGGCCGATCACCGCCCGCCTGCTCGCCCGCAAGCCCCACCCTCTATAAGGAGCGTCGCGCATGCCCCTCCCCCACAAGGGAGAACACTGGATCCGGATCCGGAGCTCGACCATCGCCTCGACGCTCGTCTGCGCGATGGTGGGCGTCTCGCTCGCGGCACCCGCGCGCGCGCACGAGTACTGGCTCACCCCCGCACACTATCGGGCGGCCGCCGGTGAGTTGAACTCGGCCTCGGCGTTCGTCGGCACCGGTTTCCGCGGCGAGCCCAAGCCCTATGCCGCCACGCGCAGCGTCCGTTTCGTACTGGCCGCCGCTCGGACCGTGGACCTCGGGACCGCGGCGGTGAACGGCGACCTCACGTGGGCGAGCTTCGAGATGCCCGACGCCGACGGCGCGCTGGTGGCCTACCAGTCGAACTTCGCCATCATCGAGCTGCCTGCGCAGGAGTTCGACGACTATCTCAAGCTCGAAGGGCTCACCGAGCCGCTGGCCGCGCGCGCCCGGCTCGGGGAAGCGGCCGGTCCCGGCCGTGAGCGCTACGCGCGCTGCCCCAAGACCTGGATCGCGGGTGCGAGGCGCGAGCGCGCGATGAAGCCCGTCGGCCTGCCGCTCGAGATCGTCCCGCTCGCCGACCCCGGCTCGGCGTCACCGCTCCCGGTGCGTGTGCTGTGGCGCGGGCGCCCGCTGGCCGGAGCGCTGGTCCGGGCGTGGAACTCCCCACTCGACTCGGCGTGGACGCCGCGCGACGCGGCCACGCGCGATTCGGTCGGACCGTCGATCGAAGCGGTCACGGACGCGCGGGGCGAGGCGAGGCTCACCCTGGCTCGCGCGGGCGAGTGGCTCGTCAGCTCGGTCCACATGGTGCCGTGCGCGGAGCGCAACGAGGCGGATTGGGAGAGCTGGTGGGCGTCGTTCACCTTTGCCCGCGCGGCGAACCGCCGGTGAGCCGGTTGCGTGCCGTGCTGGTGCGCCCCGGGGCGCTCGCCGCCGCCGGGGCGCTCGCCATCGCCCTCGCGCTCGCCCCCGGCGCCTCGGCGCACGACCAGCCTTACAGCTGGCTCGACTTGCGCCTCGACGCTCGAGGTCTTGATGGACGTGTGTCCGCCCACATCGTCGATCTGGCCCACGAGGCCGGGCTCGCCGCGCCGGAATCCCTGCTCGACGCCGGCTACACGGCTCGGCACGCGAAAGCGCTCGAGACCATGCTCGAGTCGCGTCTCATGCTCGTCGCGGATGGTCAGGCGCTGCGACCGTCGTGGATCGGGCGCGAGGTGGTGCCGGCGCGCAAGGCGGTCACGTTCACCTGGCGCACGCCGTGGGCGCGCATGCCGGGAGTGCTGCACGTGACCGGGCCGCTCTTCCCGTACGACCCCCAGCACGAGACCTACCTCAACGTGTACGAGGCGGGGGCGCTGCGCCACCAGGACCTCTTCGACCACTCCCGCACCCGCTACGACCACTACACGGGCAGCCGACAGGGACTGCTCGCGGTGCTGAGCACCTTCCTGCTGGCGGGGATCCATCACATCTTCATCGGCCCCGACCACATCCTGTTCATCATCGGTCTGCTGCTGCTGGGTGGCAGTGCCGCTCGGCTGCTCAAGATCATCACCGCCTTCACCCTCGCGCACAGCGTGACGCTGGCACTCGCCACGCTCGGCCTGGCGACGCCGCCCGCCAGGGTGGTGGAGCCGGCGATCGCCATCAGCATCGTCGCGGTGGGGATCGCCAACCTGCGCGCGCGCCCCGGCGCACCCGACGCTCGCATCTGGGCGGCGCTCGGGTTCGGGCTGATCCACGGGTTCGGCTTCGCCAGCGTGCTGCGCGACTTCGGCCTGCCGCGCGAGGCCCTCGGCGTGTCGTTGTTGGCCTTCAACGCGGGGGTCGAGGTCGGCCAGGCGTGCATCGTCGGTCTCGTCGCGCCGCTGCTGGCGCTGACGCGCGCGCGGGCGCCGCGCCAGGCGCCCCGCGTGGTGGCGGTCGGATCGCTGGTCGTGACGTTGGCCGGCACCTGCTGGTTCGTGGAGCGCGCCTTCTTCCCGCCCCGCTAGCACGACCCCGTGTGCGCTGTCCGGTTGGAGCGGGCCTCTTCTGCGGTCGATACTGCGGCGGCACGGCACGCGCTCCGACCCGCCATTCGCCGCGCTGGTCGGAGTCCTTTGAATCCGAATGGGGTGCCGCGCTATCTTACGGGGCTGTGACTCCCCGTCTTGGCCTCCCCTCGCCCCCGAACACCGCACGTCCCCTCCCACCAGGCGACGTTCGGCGTCCCATCGCGCGCGCCTTCGGCGCCCTGGCGTGCCTGTGTGTGCTGGCCCTGGGGTCGCCCGCGCGGGCCGACGACGCGACGGTCGGGGAGCCCGACACCTCCTATGCGGCCGGCTTCCCCGAGCCCCAGACGCTCGGCCTCACGCTCGACCAGGCCCAACGGCTCGCCGCCGCCAACAGCCCGTCAGCGCGTAGCGCCGTGGCGGCGCTGCGCGTCGCGCGGGGAGCGCGCATGAAGGAGGCGGGGATCTTCGATCCGGTGATCTCCCTCGCCCAGGAGAAGGTGAGCTCCGACATCCCGGTCACCTCACCGTTCGAGCCCTCGGAGGTCCGTTCGCGCTCGCTGAGCGGAGGCGTCGGGTGGATCTCCCCGATCGGCACCAACATCAACCTGACGTTCTCCCGGGTGAGCACCCAGACCAACGCCCCGTACGCGACGCTGTCGCCCGAACGCCGCGCCCGGGCGCGAGCGGAATTCGTGCAGCCTCTCTGGCATGGCTTTGGTCCGACTGCCGCGCGCGGCGAGCTGCGCGCCGTCGATCGTGAGGTGGACGCGGCCCGCGAGGCCCTCGCGGCCGCCACACTCGATCTCGCCGCCGACGTGGAGAACACCTACTGGGAGCTGTACGCCGCCGAGCGCCGACTGTCGGTGCAGCGGCTCCTGCGTCAGCGCGCGGCGGTGTTCCTGCGCGACCAGATCATGCGCGGGCGGGCGGGAGTCGTCGGCCCGGGAGCGGTGGCGATCGCGCGCACGTTCGTGGCAGAGCAGGAGACCGCACTCCTCGATGCGCGCCTGCGCGCGGC
>JBGPXY010000157.1:0-6561 GCA_041492985.1 Candidatus Eiseniibacteriota bacterium | reverse complement strand
GCGTGCCTGTGTGCGCTGGCCCCGGTGTCGCCCGCGCGGGCCGACGACGCGACGGTCGGGGAGCCCGACACGTCCTATGCGGCCGGCTTACCCGAGCCCCAGACACTCGGCCTCACGCTCGACCAGGCCCAACGGCTCGCCGCCGCCAACAGCCCGTCGGCGCGCAGCGCGGTGGCGGCGCTGCGCGTCGCGCGGGGAGCGCGCATGAAGGAGGCGGGGATCTTCGATCCGGTGATCTCCCTCACCCAGGAGAAGGTGAGCGCCGACACGCCGGTCACCTCGCCGTTCGCCGGCTCGCAGGCCCGCTCGCGCTCGCTCAGCGGAGGCGTCGGGTGGATCTCCCCGATCGGCACCAACATCAACCTGACGTTCTCGCGGGTGAGCGCCGAGACCAACGCCCCGTTCGCGACGCTGTCGCCCGAACGGCGCGCCCGGGCGCGCGCGGAATTCGTGCAGCCGCTCTGGCACGGCTTCGGTCCGACCGCCGCGCGCGGCGAGCTGCGCGCCGTCGATCGTGAGGTGGACGCGGCCCGCGAGGCGCTGGCGGCCGCCACACTCGATCTCGCCGCCGACGTGGAGAACGCCTACTGGGAGCTGTACGCCGCCGAGCGCCGACTCTCGGTGCAGCGGCTCCTGCGCCAGCGCGCAGCGGTGTTCCTGCGCGACCAGATCACGCGTGGGCGGGCGGGTGTCGTCGGCCCGGGTGCGGTCGCCATCGCGCGCACCTTCCTCGCCGAGCAGGAGACGGCACTCCTCGATGCGCGCCTGCGCGCGGCCGGGGCCTCCGATCAGCTCGGGCAGGTGATGGGCGCGCGCGCGGAGGGCGAGGCGCTCTATCGCTGCGGCGACGAGCCGGGCGCCCCGTCGCCGGTCGAGCCGCTGGGCGTCGTGCTCTCACGCGCGCTGGCGGGCAATCCTTCGCTGCGCGCCGCGCAGGCCGATTCCGCCGCGGCGAAGGCGCGGGCGAATCGTGCGGCATGGAACGCGTGGCCGACCCTCGAGGCGTTCGGCGGCTACGGGGCCTCCGGCCTCGCCGGCACCGGCCGCCAGATCGTTTTCGGCACCGATACGATCGGCACGGTGTTCGACACCGATTTCGGCGAGGCCTGGAGCCAGGTCAGCGGGCGCGACTATCCGGACTGGAACCTCGGCCTCCGGCTGCGCATGCCGGTGGGCTGGCGGGCCGACCGCGGGGAGCGCGAGCGTCAGCTCGGCAAGTACGAGCAGGCGCGTGAGGCGCTGCGGGCGCAACGCCTGGCGCTCGAGTCCGCGGTGCGCGCGGCCCACAGGGAAGCCGACATCTCGCTGCGCGAGCTGGAGGCGGCGCACACGCTGGTCGGCGCCGCTGAGGAACAGGTGCGCATCGCGCGCCTCGAGTACCAGGCCGGCCGCGGCACCGCCTACGACCTCGTCAACCTCGAGGGCGACCTGGCGTCCGCGCGGCTCCGCGAGACCGAGGTGCGGGTGCGCATCGCCCGCGCCACCACCGAACTGCGTCGTCTGACCACGTCCGTCCCCGGGAGAACCCGCCGATGACATCCCCTGTTGCCGTCATGCGCCGGACCGGCGCGCTCGCTCTCGCCCTCTCGATCGGCATGTCGCTCGCCGGCTGTGCCGGGAGGGCCGGTGGCGGATTCCAGATGCCGCCCGTGCCCGTCGAGGTGGCCGACGTGAAGAGCGAGCGGGTCACCGACCGATTCCGTGCGGTCGGCACCATCGACGCCGAGGAGACGGTCAAGATCGTCAACGAGATCAGCGCCGTGGTGCGCGAGCTGCCGTTCGCCGAAGGGCAGCCGGTCCAGAAGGGGGCACTCCTGGCCCGCCTCGACGACAGCGAGCTCTCGGCCGAATCGGCGCGTGCCGACGCGCTGAGCGACCAGGCGAAGACCAACTTCCAGCGCGTGCGCCAGCTGGTCGAGCAGAAGGCCGCCTCACAGCAGGAGCTGGACGATGTGTCCTCGGCCCTCAAGGTCGCCGAGGCCAACGCCGCGCTCGCGCGCGCGCGCTACGACAAGGCCCACATCCACTCGCCGCTCACCGGGGTCGCCGGCCGCCGGCTGGTGTCGCCGGGCGCCTATCTCGCGGTCGGCACGACCATCACCGAGGTCGCCTCGGTCGGCGTGGTGAAGGTGGCGTTCAGCGCCCCGGAGCGGTACCTGCCGCAGCTGCGTCGGCGCGCGATCGTCACCGTGACGACGACGGCGTATCCGGGCGAGGTGTTCACCGGCGACATCAGCGTCGTCGATCCGATCCTCGATGAGACCTCGCACACGGTGCAGCTGGTGGCGCGCATCCACAACCGCGGCGGCAAGCTCCGGCCCGGCATGTCGGCCGACGTGACCGCGACCCTCGGCGAACGGGCGCAGGCGCTTACCGTCCCCGACGAGGCGGTGTTCAGCGAGGGGAGCCAGAGCTTCGTCTACATCGTCAAGCCCGACAGCACCGTGATGCGGCAGGCGATCGTGCTGGGCACGCGCGATTCGACCAGCGCCGAGGTGGTCCAGGGCCTCAAGGCGGGCGACCGGGTGGTGCGGGCCGGCTATCAGAAGCTGTACGAGGGCGCGCACGTCATGCCGGTCCAGAGCGCCGCCGCGGACGGCGTTGAGGCCGGTGCGGACGCGGGCGCGGGAGCGGCTGCCGGAGGCAAGCCAGCCGCGGCGACGCCGGCCGCCAAGCCCGTCGCCGGCGCGAAGCGAGGGACGAAATGAAAATGAGTGAGATCTCCGTCCATCGGCCGGTGTTGGCGACGGTCTTCAGCCTGGCCATCCTGCTGTTCGGGCTCATCTCGCTCACCCGGCTGCCGGTGCGCGAGTACCCCGATATCGAATCGCCGGTGGTCAGCGTCACGACGTTCTACCGCGGCGCCAGCCCGCAAACGGTCGAGACCGAGATCACCGACGTGCTCGAGGAGCAGCTCTCGACCATCGAGGGAGTCAAGCTCATCACCTCCTCGTCCCGGGAACAGGGCTCGGTCATCACGATCGAGTTCAACCTCAATCGCAAGGCGGACGAGGCCGCGAACGACGTGCGCGACCGCATCTCGCGCATCCGCGGCAATCTCCCCGCCACGGTGGACGACCCGATCGTCGCCAAGCAGGACGTCAACGCCCAGCCCATCATCTGGCTCTCGCTCAATGGCCAGCGCTTCAACGCGCTCGAGCTCTCCGAGGCGGCGAGGAACATCCTGTCCGAAAAGATCCAGCGGCTCGACGGCGTGGGCGCGGTGTTCGTCGGCGCCGACCGTCGCTACGCCATGCGGGTATGGCTCGATCCCCAGCGGCTCGCCTCGTTCGGGCTCACCGTCAACGACGTCGAGAGCGCGCTGCGCGCGCAGAACGCCGAGATCCCGTCGGGGCGCGTCGAGGGCCGCGGCCGTGAGTTCTCGGTGCGCACCCGCGGTGACCTCACGACCCCCGAGGAGTTCGCGGCGATCGTGGTCGCGCAGAAGGGCGACCAGCCGATCCGCATGGGCGACATCGCCGACGTGCAGGTGGGCGCCGAGGACGACCGCACGGTGGCGCGGTTCAACACCATCCCCTCGATCGGACTGGGCATCGTCAAGCAGCAGAAGGCGAGCACTGTGGACGTGGCGCACCAGATCCACCGGGCGCTCCCGGGCCTGCGCGCCCTCCTGCCGCCGGGGATGAACCTCGAGGTCGCCTACGACTCCTCGACCTTCATCGAGGATTCGATCCGCGAGGTGGTCATCTCGCTGGGCGTGGCGATGGTGCTGGTCATCCTGGTCATTTTCCTGTTCCTGGGGACCATGCGCGCGACGCTCATCCCGGCGGTCGCCATCCCGGTGTCGCTGATCGGCACGTTCACCGTGGTCTACTTCGCCGGCTTCACCATCAACATCCTGACGCTGCTCGCCATGGTGCTGGCCATCGGTCTGGTCGTCGATGACGCCATCATCATGCTCGAGAACGTCTACCGACACATGGAGATGGGCAAGAGCCGTCTGCGCGCCACACTCGACGGCGCGCAGGAGATCGGCTTCGCCATCCTCGCGACCACCATCGCGCTGGTCGCTGTGTTCGTGCCGGTCGCGTTCCTTACCGGGCGCGTGGGCCGACTCTTCAACGAGTTCGGCATCGCGGTCGCGGTCGCGGTCATGATCTCGGGATTCGTGGCGCTGACGCTCACCCCCATGCTGTGCTCGCGCATCCTCAAGCACGTCCCCGGCGGCGGCCCGATGCACGACGAGGACGACCCCTCGGCTCCGGTGCGCGCCGGCGAAGAATCCGGCGAGAAGCTCTCGGGCTGGCGGCTCGCCTTCGACCGGTTCTTCCATACGATGCATGTCAGGTATGAGCGGGACCTGCGCTGGCTGCTCGGTCACCGGCGGTTCGCCATGATCGGCGCGCTGGCGATGGTGGTGGCGATCGCCGTGCTGTTCCGCATCCTTCCTTCCGAGCTGGTCCCGACCGAGGATCGCGGGATGATCTTCAACATCGTCCTGGCCCCCGAAGGCTCCACGCTCGAGTACACCGATCGCTACATGCGGCAGGTCGAGGCGACCTATCAACAGGTGCCCGAGGTGAAGAGCTTCTTCTCGGCGGTCGGGCTCGGATTCGGTGGTCCCGGTCGCGTCACCGATGGGTTCATGTTCGTGCTGCTCAAGCCCCACGGCGAGCGCCAGCGCTCGCAGCAGCTGATCGCGCAGATGCTGTTCCCGCGCCTGATCGGCATCCCCGGCGTGCTCGCCATCCCCATCAATCTGCCGAGTCTGGGCGGCGGCTTCGGCCAGCCGGTGCAGTTCGTGCTGCAGGCGGACAGCTACGAGGACCTGCAGGCGGCCATCGGCCCGTTCATGATGGAGGCGCAGAAGCTCGGCTACCTGATCAACATGGACACCGATCTCAAGCTCAACAAGCCGCAGCTCGAGATCTCCATCGACCGCGATCGAGCCTCGGCGCTCGGCGTCTCGGTGAGCGACGTCGGCAACACGCTCCAGACGCTGCTGGGCGGCCGCGAGGTGACGCGGTTCAAGCGCGGCAATAAACAGTACGAGGTCATCCTCCAGGTGCGCCCACAGGAGCGCTCCGCCCCCGCCGACATCAACGGGCTCTACCTGCATGGCCGGGACGGGCTGGTGCAGATGGCGAGCGTGGTGCACGTGCAGGAGAAGGTGGCGGCCAAGGAGCTCAACCACTTCGACCGCGTGCGCTCGGCCACCGTTACCGCCAACCTGGCGCCGGGCGTCACCATCGGCCGGGCCATCACCGACCTGCGCGCCATCGCCCGCAGGACGCTGCCGACCAGCATGCGGACCGACCTGAACGGGGAGTCCCGGGAGTTCGTCGAGTCGAGCGGCGGCCTCTACTGGCTGTTCGTCGTGGCCCTGGTGTTCATCTTCCTGGTGCTCGCGGCCCAGTTCGAGAGCTTCATCCACCCGCTCTCGATTCTGTTCTCGGTGCCTCTGGCGGTCATGGGGGCACTGCTCACGCTCTTCATCTTCCACATGTCACTCAATATCTACTCGCAGATCGGGCTCATCATGCTCATCGGCCTGGTGACCAAGAACGCCATCCTGATCGTCGAGTACGCGAACCAGCGTCGCGCCCGCGGCGAGTCGCTGGTGGACGCGGTCGTCAACGCCGCGCGCATCCGCCTGCGTCCGATCCTCATGACGACGCTCACCACCATCCTTGGCGTGATGCCGATCGCGCTGGGGCTCGGCGCCGGCGCCGAGTCACGGAAGCCGCTCGGTATGGCGGTGGTCGGCGGCCTGCTGTTCTCGATGTTTCTCACCCTGATGCTGGTGCCGGTGGTCTATACGCTGCTGGCGCGCTTTGAGCCGGTGCGGAAGCCGGCCGAGGCGGAGGCGGGCAGGAGCCTGGGCGAAGCGGCGGGCGGGATCGCGGGCGCCGCGGCGGGTGGGGCGCGGCCGAAGTAGGGAATCAGGCTGGCGCTGGTCAGCGCTGAGTGTATTCGCACCGACCGACGCGTGACACCCCGCCTAGTCTGCTTCCGTCTCAACCTTGATCTTCATTCGATCGAACGAGAGCTTGACCAGAAGGTGATCGCGCCCACAACCATCACGAGAAGGAAGATGGCGAATCCTCGGCTCATCCTTGCCTCGGCTCCCCGCGCCGCAGCCGCCGGCCGATCAGGTCCACGGTGAGATAGAGCAGGAACAGCACCGCCGCCGCGGCGACGAACCACAGCAGCTTGGCCTTCAGCACGCGCGAGAGCGCCTCGGGGTCCTGCAGCAGCCGGGGCTCGTCGCCCAGCACCTGCGCTCCGAACCACGCCAGCACCGTGCACCACACGAACGAGCCGGAGAGCGTCGAGAGCGAGAAGCGGCCGAACGGCATGCGCGCCGCACCGGCAGGTAGCGAGACCAGGTGGCGCACCACCGGCAGGATGCGCGCGAAGAAGATGCCGGCGGTCGAGTAGCGGTTGATCCACTCCTCGGCCAGCAGCCACTTCTTCTCGGGGACGAACAGGTAGCGCCCGTAGCGCAGGATGAGCGGACGCCCCAGCCTGCGCGCGACCCAGTACGACAGCGCGGCACCCGCCCAGGAGCCGAGCGTGGCGGCCAGCACCACGCCCCAG
>JBGPXY010000133.1:0-7618 GCA_041492985.1 Candidatus Eiseniibacteriota bacterium | reverse complement strand
GTCCTCGACGTGCTGGGCGCCGACGGCGAGTTCGTGCGTGGCCTCCACTCGGTGGGAGCCCCGCTGGCCGACAACGCCCACGACTCGCCGTGGCCGTGCAACGCCACCACCAAGTACATCTGCCATTTCCCGGAGAGCCGTGAGATCTGGTCGTTCGGCTCGGGCTACGGTGGCAACGCCCTGCTCGGCAAGAAGTGCCACGCGCTGCGCATCGCATCGGTGCAGGCGCGCGACGAGGGCTGGCTCGCCGAGCACATGCTGATCCTCGGGATCACGAATCCCGAGGGGAAGAAGATCTACATCGCCGCGGCGTTCCCGTCCGCGTGCGGCAAGACCAACCTTGCGATGATGAACCCCACGCTGTCGGGCTGGAAGATCGAGACCGTCGGCGACGACATCGCCTGGATGAAGTTCGGGGGCGACGGGCGTCTCTACGCCATCAATCCCGAGGCGGGTTTCTTCGGCGTGGCGCCCGGCACCAGCATGAAGAGCAACCCGAACGCGATGCGCACCGCCGAGACCCATTCGATCTTCACCAACTGCGCGGTCACCACCGAGGGCGACGTGTGGTGGGAGGAGATGAGCGATGCCCCGCCGGCGGAGCTGACCGACTGGCTGCGCCGGCCGTGGACGCCCGCGAGCGGCCGCAAGGCCGCGCATCCCAACGCCCGATTCACCGCCCCGGCGCGGCAGTGCCCGGTCATCTCGTCGGAGTGGGAGAACCCGGCGGGCGTGCCCATCTCGGCGATCCTGTTCGGCGGCCGGCGTGCGAACGTCGTGCCGCTCGTCAACGAGTCGCTCTCGTGGCGGCACGGCACCTTCCTCGGATCGATCATGAGCAGCGAGACGACCGCGGCCGCGGCCGGCGCCGTCGGGGCGCTGCGCCACGACCCGTTCGCGATGCTGCCGTTCTGCGGCTACCACATGGGCGACTACTTCGCGCACTGGCTCGCTGTCGGTGCGCGGGCCGATGCGCAGAAGCTGCCGCGGATCTTCTACGTGAACTGGTTCCGCAAGGACGCGGACGGGAAGTTCCTGTGGCCGGGCTATGGTGAGAACAGCCGCGTGCTCAAGTGGGTGTTCGAGCGGGTGACGGGCGCCACGAAGGCCGTCGAGACGCCCATCGGACGGGTGCCCGCGCCCGGGGCACTCGATCTCTCCGGGCTCAAAGTCCCCGACGAGAGCCTCGCCCAGCTGCTGCGTGTGGACGTCGACGGCTGGATCGCCGAGCTGCCCGTCCTCCGGAAACACTTCGAGAAGTTCGGCTCGCGGCTTCCCCAGGGATTGAAGGACGAGCTGGAAGCGCTCGAGAAGCGTCTTCAGGCGGCGGCCGTGGGGGCGGGTCGCTGACCCTCCGCAACCGCCCTGGGCAGAGGTGGGAAGCGAGGCCATGCCGGTCAACGAGACGTTCGGCTGGATGTGGATCTTGGCGGGGTTCGTGTCCGGCCTCGCCTTGGGGCTGTGCTTTCGGCGCGACGACTGGCTGGGGGGGTACGGCTCGTTCCGCCGCCGTCTGATTCGGCTCGGGCACATCTCGTTTCTCGGACTCGGCATCCTCAATATTCTGTTCGCCGGGGTGGGGCCGCGCTTGTCGCTCGACCGGAGCGTGTTGGCGCTCGCATCCTGGTCGTTCGTGGTAGGCGGCCTCACCATGCCCGCCAGCTGCGCGCTGATGGCGTGGCGGCGCGCCTTCTACCCTCTCTTCGGTTTGCCGGTCGCGAGCCTGCTGCTCGCCGGAGCGCTCACCGTCGCGGGACTCCTGCGGCGATGAAGCTCGGGCTCATCGCCATGAGCGGCGTGCGGGTCGAGAACGCCGAGCTCAACCGCGTCGGCGTCAACCTGCCCGGGTTCGTCGAGCGCAGCAAGGTGATCGCATCGCTGCCGAGCCTCTCGCTGCTCACGCTCGCCGCCCTGACGCCCGCCGACGTCACGATCGATTACCGGGAGGTCCCGGACCTCGACGCGGAGCGCTCGCTCCCCGACGACTACGACCTGGTGGCGATCGCGTCGTTCTCGGCCCGCATCTTCGACGCGTACCGCGTTGCGGAGCGCTACCGTGCCCTCGACACACCGGTCGTGATGGGCGGTCTGCACGTGTCCGTGCTACCCGACGAGGCGCGCCAGCACGGCGTGACCGCGGTCGTGGGCGAGGGCGAGCTGGCCTGGCCGCAGGTGGTCGAGGACTTCCGTCGCGGACGGCTCCAGCCGGAGTATCGGCCTCCGGTGGGCAGCGCCTACGATCTCGCCGACGCGCCGATGCCGCGCTATGACATGCTCGAGCTGGCGCGCTACAACCGCCTCCCCGTGCAGACCAGCCGGGGCTGTCCGCACCGGTGCGACTTTTGCGCTGCCTCCATACTGCTCACGCCGCGCTACACGGTGAAGCCGGTCGAGAAGGTGATCGCCGAGATCCGCAGCATCAAGGAACGGTGGCCGCATCCGTTCGTGGAGTTCGCCGACGACAACAGCTTCATCGCCAGGTCCCACTACCGGCGCCTGCTCGCCGCGCTCGAGCCGGAGGGGATACGCTGGTTCACCGAGACCGACGTCAGCGTCGCGGGGGACGAGACGATGCTCGACCTGATGCGCGAGAGCGGCTGCCGGCAGGTGCTGATCGGTCTCGAGAGTCCCGTCGCCGCGGGTCTCGACGGTGTGGAGCTGCGCCGCAACTGGAAGCTCGGGAGGCTCCCCGACTACGAGACCGCGATCCGCAGGATCCAGTCGAAGGGGATCACCGTGAACGGCTGCTTCGTGCTCGGACTCGACGGTCACACGCCGGATATCTTCGACCAGGTCTACGACTTCGTCGACCGGACCGGGCTCTACGAGGTGCAGCTCACGGTGATGACGCCTTTCCCCGGCACCCCGCTCTATCAGCGGCTGCGCCGGCAGGGGCGTATCCTGCGCGATGGCGCCTGGAACCTGTGCACGTTGTTCGACGTCAATCACGTTCCCACGGGCATGACGCCCGACCAGCTCCAGCAGGGCCTGCTCGATCTCGCCCGCCGGATCTACGATCCGGCTTTCGTTCAGGAGCGCCGTCAGCGATTCTTCCGGGAGCTCAAGGGCCACCGGGTCGTCGCACGGGCGCTCGCAGAGGAGGGCCGTTCCCATGAAGCGTGAGTGGCTCCGTCCGTTCTTCGTCGTTGCCGCCGTCTACGATTTCGTCCTGGGCGTGGTGTTCCTGGTCGCCCACCAGGCCGTCTACGAGCGCTTTGGCGTGCCGCCGCCCAACCATCCGGCCTACATCCAGTTCTGCGCCGCCCTGGTCACGATCTTCGGGATCGGATTCTGGTACGTGTCGCGGGCGCCCGAGCGCAACCGCGATATCATCAAGCTCGGAGTGCTGCTCAAGCTCTCGTACTCGGGGATCGTGCTCGGCTGGTGGTTCCGTGGACGGATGCCCATGATGTGGGTGCCGTTCGCCTGGATCGACCTGGTATTCCTGTTGGCCTTCGTCGGCGCGCTCCGGGCCCTGCCGGCCGGACCACCCGAGGCCGCGAAGACGTGAGTAAGCGGAGCTGAAGGAGGAGCTGGAAGCCCTCGAGAAGCGCCTGCAGGCCGCCGCGGTCGGCGCGGGTCGGTAGGCCCCCGGCCGGCACGAAATGCCGGCGAACGGATGGGCCCGGCCGGCATCCAATGCCCATGGCCTATCCGCGCGACCTCGCCCACGCGCCGCCTGGGGTGGATCTCACCGCCCGCATCGGCGGCACACCCCTGGTGCGCATCCTGTCGCTCGACGGTATCCCCGAGGGCGTCACCGTTCTAGGCAAGGCGGAGTGGCTCAATCCGGGCGGCTCCGTCAAGGACCGTGCGGCCTGGAGCATCATCCAGGCGGCGGAGACCGCCGGCCAGCTGCGGCGTGGCCGGGCGCTGATCGACGCCACCTCCGGCAACACCGGCATCGCTTACGCCTGGATCGGCGCGACGCGCGGGTTCGGCGTCACGCTGTGCGTGCCGGGGAACGCCAACGCCGAGCGGCGGCGCCTGCTCGCCGCCCTCGGTGCCGAGGTCGTGCTCACGGACCCGATGGACGGCACCGATGGCGCGATCCGCGAAGCGAGGCGCCTCGCGGCGGCGCATCCCGATCGCTACTTCTACGCCGACCAGTATTCGAACCCCGCCAACTGGCGCGCGCACTACCACGGCACCGCCGAGGAGATCTGGGAGCAGACCGAGGGTGGCGTGACGCACCTGGTCGCCGGCGTCGGCACGTCGGGGACGCTGGTCGGCACCGCGCGACGGCTGCGCGAGCTGACCGCACCGCTCGAGGCGATCGCGGTGCAGCCGGACTCGCCCCTGCACGCGCTCGAGGGGCTCAAACACCTGGCGAGCGCGATGGTGCCCGCGATCTATGATCCGGGCGTGCACCAGCGCACGATCGCCGTGGCGAGCGACGAGGCGATCGACATGGTGAAGCGCCAGGCGCGGCGGGGCCTGTTGCTGGGATGGTCCGCCGGAGCCGCACTGGTCGCCGCCGAGCGCGTCGCCCACGGGCTCACGCGCGGCGTGGTGGTGACGATCCTGCCCGACGGCGCGGAGCGCTATCTGAGCGAGCCGCTCTGGGCGGAGCCGTGATGCGTCTCCGCCTGCGCGCCGAGCACAGCGCCCGGATCCACGCGCACCTCTGCGGCGCCTATCCCGAGGAGGGTTGTGGCGTGCTGCTGGGCCGGGATGTGGACGGGGCGCGCGCCGTGGAGCGGGTGGTGACCTTCGAGAACCGCTCCCTGGACGAGC
Organism: Candidatus Eiseniibacteriota bacterium; assembly: GCA_041492985.1. Lineage (GTDB taxonomy): Bacteria > Eisenbacteria > RBG-16-71-46 > RBG-16-71-46 > RBG-16-71-46 > WS-11. Next base: position 2,881 of record JBGPXY010000133.1, on the reverse strand, counting down.
GACACCACCGGTATCTCCTCGCGCCGGAGCAGATCCTGGTGGCCGAACAGGCCGGGCGGGAGGCGGGGCTCGACCTGGTGGGGTTCTTCCATTCGCATCCCGATCATCCGGCCGCGCCCTCGGCCTTCGACCTCGAGCACGCCTGGCCGTACTATTCGTACCTGATCGTGAGCGTGGAGCGGGGGCGGGTGGCGGATGCCAGGAGCTGGCGTCTCGCCGCCGACCGCTCACGCTTCGAACCCGAGACACTCGAAGAGACGCCCGCGTAGGCGCCCTCACGGTGCCCCGCGGACTGGGAGAGTCGGTGATGCCATCCAGCACGCAGATCCACATCCCGACGCCGCTGCGCCCCTTCGTGGGCGGGCTGGCGGTGGTCGAGGTCGATGGCGCCACCGTCGGCGAGGCGCTCGCGGCCCTGGTCGGCCGCCACCGCGAGCTGAAGCAGCACCTCTATGACGAGCAGGGACGCCTGCGTCGCTACGTGAATGTCTATCGCAACGCCGACGACGTGAGGCACCTGGAACGCGAGGCGACCACACTCTCGCCGGGCGATACACTCTCGATCGTGCCCAGTATCGCTGGCGGCAGCGACGCCGACGGCGGCCGTGAGCCGGCCGAACGGGCGAAGCCGCCCGCCGACGCCACGGGCGCGCCGCGCCCGACCGCTCCTCAGCCGCCCGCGTGGTCCACCGGCGCCGACGGGTTGCCGCCCCTCTCGCGCGACGAGCTGCTGCGCTACAGCCGCCACCTCATCCTGCCCGAGGTGGGCCTTAAGGGTCAGCGCCGCCTCAAGGCGGCGAGCGTGCTGATCGTCGGCGCGGGGGGGCTCGGCTCACCGCTGGCGCTCTACCTGGCCGCGGCGGGCGTGGGACGCCTCGGCCTGGTCGACTTCGACCGCGTCGATGCGAGCAACCTGCAGCGCCAGGTGCTCTATGGCACCGGGAGCATCGGCCGGCCCAAGCTCGAGGCGGCGCGCGAGCGGCTCGCCGACCTCAATCCGGGCGTGCGGGTGGACCTGCACGAGACCCGGCTCTCGAGCGAGAACGCGCTCGAGCTGATCGCTCCCTACGACGTGGTGGTCGACGGGACCGACAACTTCCCGACCCGCTACCTGGTGAACGACGCCTGCGCGCTGCTGGGCAAGCCCAATGTCTACGGCAGCATCTTCCGTTTCGAGGGCCAGGCGAGCGTGTTCGACGCGCGTGTCGGACCGTGCTACCGATGCCTCTATCCCGATCCGCCACCGCCCGGGCTCGTCCCCTCGTGCGCGGAGGGTGGCGTGCTGGGGGTGCTGCCCGGCGTCATCGGCGTGCTGCAGGGCATCGAGACCCTCAAGCTGCTGCTCGGGATCGGTGAACCGCTGGTCGGCCGCCTGCTGCTGTTCGACGCGCTCGCGCTCACGTTCCGCGAGCTGGCACTGCGCAAGGATCCCGACTGCCCGCTGTGCGGCCCGAAGCGCACGATCACCGCACTCGTGGACTACGAGGCATTCTGCGGCCTGAGCCCGGTGGAGCAGGCCGATGTGAACGCGCAGTCGTGGGAGATCAGCGCGCGCGAGCTGAGCGAGCGTCTGGGGCGCGGCGATGCGCTCACGGTGATCGACGTGCGCGAGCCGCACGAGTGGGAGATCGCCCACCTGCCGGGCGCGACGTTGATCCCGCTCAACACGCTGCCCGCCCGGCTCGCCGAGCTCGACACGCGCAGGGAGCTGGTGCTGCACTGCCACCATGGTCAGCGCAGCATGCGCGCGCTGGAATTCCTGCGGCAGTCGGGATATCGCAGGCTCAAGAACCTGCGCGGCGGCATCGACGCCTGGTCGAAGGACGTGGATCCCTCGGTACCACGCTATTGAGGTTCTTCCGGGAATCGAGTGGGTGGATCCGGAGCCTCGCCCGGGCGAAGACCTCCTCTGAGTGGACGCCGACGCACCTCGCAGGCGCCTCGGAATAGGAAAACCGCGGCCAGCGATACGAATTCGGTTGACACGGTTTCGAGCCCCGGTGCGCCGCGACCCGCGGCTCGTTCGCGACTCGCGCGCCAGCGCGCAGCGTCGGCGCGGACGACGTCGAACCGCTGCGCTGAGGTGGATTCCCGTCTCGTCTCGCGCAGCGCGCCCACCGGGCAAGCACGAGCGCTGCGAACCCTCGTGATAGGAATGGAGCGTGCCCCCGCGACCGGTCCCCGCCGCGGAGTCCCGCCATGAAGGGCTACTCGCTGTCGCATCTCACCGATCACACCCTGCTGCAAGCACTGGCCGCACTCGTCACGCAGGATCGCGCCACCACCGCCTCGCTGCTCGCCCATCTCGCCGAGGTGGACGAGCGCAAGCTCTATGCGTCGTCGGCCTATCCCTCGATGTACCTCTACTGCGTGCACGAGCTCGGCATGTCCGAGGACACGGCGTTCAAGCGCATCCGGGCGGCACGCACCGCACGCCAGTTCCCGAGGATCTTCGCTGCGGTGGCGGACGGACGGCTGAACCTGAACGCGGTGGTCCTGATGGCGCCGCATCTGGAGCCGGGCAATGCCGACGAGCTCCTCGTCGCGGCCGAACACAAGACGAGGGCCGAGATCGAGCGGCTGCTGGCCGAGCGCTTCCCGCAGCCGGACCTGCCGACGTTCGTGGGGGCGAGCGCGCCAGCGGCGGCCACCAACGGATTGGCCACGTGGTCCGTGGAGGCCCCCGCGCGGCAACTCGCTCCCAGCGAATTGTGGCAACTGGCCGCGCGGCCAGTTGCCGGAATTCCTGGGGCGGCCGCTGTGCAACTCGCTCCGAAGCCAGTTGCCCCATCGCGGGCTAAGCTCGCTCCGCTCTCTCCCGATCGGATCGGGCTCCAGGTCACCGTCGACCAGGAGACCCACGACCTGTTGCGCTACGCGC
>JBGPXY010000146.1:0-6854 GCA_041492985.1 Candidatus Eiseniibacteriota bacterium | reverse complement strand
GTCGATGACCTGCTGGAGCGCCTGGTTCAACTTCTCGCGTTCGGCCAGCAGCTCGTCCAGCTCCGCCTGACCGAGGATCGAGCGCAGCGTGGTCTGGGCGATCTGCGAGGTGGCATAGAGGTAGTTCTCCACCTGCACGACCGCTTCCTGCGAGCTGACGACGCGGAAGTAGATCACCGCGTTCACCTTCACCGTGACGTTGTCCTTGGTGATGATGTCCTGCGGTGGCACATCCATGGTGACGGTCCGCAGCCCGACCTTGACCGCGCGATCGATTATCGGGATGAGCAGCACCAGCCCGGGGCCACGCTCGCCGACCAGCCGGCCGAGCCGGAACACCACCAGGCGCTCGTACTCGCGTACGATGCGGATGGAGTTCGCGAGCAGCACCAGACCCACGAGCACCACGAAGAAGAACAGCGATCCCACGAATGGCAGCATGGCTACGCCTCCTTGGCCGACGGCCGGACGCGCAGCAGCAGCCCGTCCACGCCCGTGATCTCCACTTCCGTCCCCGGTTCGAGCGGTGTGCCCGAGACCGCGTTCCAGTATTCGCCCCGCAGGCGCACGCGCCCGCCGGGCGCCAGTCGCTCGACCACCACCGCCGTGAGTCCCACCATCCCCTGGGTGCCGGTGGTGACGCGCCTACGCCGGGCCCTGAGTCCCGCGGCCATGATGACGAGGAAGAAGGCGGACGTCGACACCGTGGCGCCGGCGATCACCGCCCACGAGAGCCGTGGGCCGCCTCCCCCACCCTGGAACAGGATCAGTGATCCCAGCAGCAGCGAGACCACGCCTCCCGCCCCCAGCAGTCCGTGGCTCGCGACCTTGATCTCGGCGAGGAAGAACACGATCGCCAGGACGATCAGCGCGATGCCCGCGGAGTTGACGGGCAGCACGGAGAACGCCAGGAACGCGAGGATCAGACAGATGCCGCCCACGACGCCGGGCAGGATCGCTCCCGGGCTCTGCAGCTCGAACAGCAGCCCGTAGAACCCGAGCATCATCAGGATGTAGGCGACGTTGGGATCCGCGATCAGCCCCAGTAATCGCTCGGTGAAGCCGGGCTCGATGCGATCGACGGGCAATCCCTTCGTGTGGAGGATGAGCCGCTCCTCACCGCGCCGCCAGGTGCGTCCGTCCGCCAGCGCCAGCAGTTCCGCGAGCGTCGAGGCCTCGAAGTCGACGATCCGCAGCGCCACCGCCTCGCTGTCGCTGGCGGCGACCGCGCGCCGCACCGCCTGCTCCGCCCACTCCCCGTTGCGACCGCGTTGCGCCGCCACCGTGCGGGCGAACGCCGCCGCGTCGTTGGTGGCCTTGTGGGCCATGGTCGAATCCATCGGTCCCTGCAGATTCACCGGTGTGGCGGCCCCGATGTTGGTCCCGGGCGCCATCGCCGCCACGTCGCCCGCCATCACCACGAACACGCCCGCGGAGGCCGCGCGCGCGCCGCCCGGCATGACCCAGGTGATGACCGGCACCTGCGAGGCCAGCATTCGCTTGACCATGTCGCGCATGCTGCTCTCGAGCCCGCCCGGGGTGTCCACCTCGATCACCAGGGCTCGGTAGCCGCCGTCCTCGGCGCGGTCGACGGCCTTGCGCACCGCCAGCGCCGAGACCGGCGAGACCGGGCCTTCGAGCTTCATCACCAGCACCCGGCCCGACGCCGTAGCAGCCGGACCCGGCGTTCCCTTCCCCGCCACGCCCGCCGCTCCGCCGACGGCGAAGCCCACCGCGAGCACCAGCGGGATGGCTCGAACCATCCACCGCCTCACGACCGCACCGCCGCCGCCGGCCGCTCGCGTCGCGCGAGCGCCAGCTGCCACGCCTCCGGGTACTTGAGGCCGCTCCCGGTGTTGTAGATCACGACACGCTCCTTCGCCTTCACCTCGCCATTGGCGCGCAGCCGCCGCAGTGCCGCCAGCGTCGCGCCACCCTCGGGGCACGCGAAGCATCCTTCGTGCGCCGCGAGATCCGTCATGCCGTCGAGCAGGTCCTCCTCGCTCACCGCGATGGCGCTCCCACCGCTCTCCCGGATCGCGCGCAGGATCAACGCGTCGGCGAACGGCGCGGGGACCCGCAGGCCGAGCGCCGACGTGCGGGCATTCTCCCACGGCGCGGCCGTCGATGCGCCCGCGTCGAACGCGCGCACCACGGGCGCGCACCCCTGGGGCTGCACGGCGATCAGGCGCGGCATCGCGCCGTCGGTCCATCCCAGCTCGCGCAGCTCGCGGAACGCGAGCCACATCCCCACCAGGCCGGTGCCGCCGCCGGTCGGGTAGAGGATGACCTCCGGCAGCAGCCAGCCGCCCTGCTCCGCGATCTCGTAGCCCAGCGTCTTCTTGCCCTCGAGCCGGAACGGTTCCTTGAACGTGGCGACGTTCCACCACGCGGGCGATGGCGCCCAGCCCGCAAGTGCGCGGCCGGCGTCGGAGATCGTTCCGGGGACGAGCTTCACCTCGGCGCCGAATCCGCGCTGCTCGAGCACGAATATCTCGGGGGTGTCCTCGGGGACGGCGATGCGGCAGCGCAGCCCGGCGGCGGCGGCGTAGGCGGCCGCGGCGCTCCCGGCATTCCCCGCGGAGGGTAGCGCGATCGCCTCCCGTCCGAACGCCAGCGCGCCGTTCACCGCCAGCGCCAGCCCACGCGCCTTGAACGATTGCGTCGGGTTCGCGGCCTCGTCCTTGAGCCACAGCTCCGCGACGCCGAGGTCGGAGGCAAGCCTGGGCAGGGGCAGCAGCGGCGTGCCGCCCTCACCGAGACGTACGGCGGCGAACTCGGAGGCGAACGGGAGCACACTGCGATACCGCCACAGGTCGGAGCCGAAGCGCGCGAGATCCGCGCGCGGCACCTCGGCCCGAACGCGCGCGAGATCGTAGCGCGCGATCAAGGGCTTCGAGCACCCCTCGCAGACCGAGCGGGGCGCCGAGAGGTCGTGAGAGCGCCCGCATGCGGGGCAGTCGAGTGCCGTCAGATACGGATTGAACGGCGAGCCGTGCCGGTTCACGACCGGCAGCATACCCGAACCCGCCCGCACGCGCCGCGCGACGGGAAAACCGAGGCGCCGAGCGCCCCGCCGACGCGGTGTGGCGGTGCGTGGGGCCCGACTAGTGGCTCTCGGACTCCAGCTCTTCGAGCAGTCGACGGTAGGACGCCAGTCGCCGGCGGGCGATCAGGCCCGACGCCGCGGCGGCATCCAGGGCGCAACCGGGTTCTCCACGGTGGCGGCAGTCGTTGAACTTGCACCTCCCGAGGAGCGGGGCGAATTCGCGGTAGGCGTGGTCGAGGTCTTCAGGGCCGATGCCCCAGAGCGCGAACGCGCGCACACCCGGGGTATCGATGAGCTCGAACCCCGGCTCGGGTCTCGCGAGCACGGCGGCGGTGGTCGTGTGCCGGCCCTTGCCGGTCTTGGCGTTCACCGCGCCCTCGAGCAGATCCAGGCCCGGCACCAGGGCATTCAATACCGTGCTCTTCCCCACGCCCGAGTGTCCGACGAACAGGCTGCGCTGACCGACACAGGCCCGGCGCAGCTCCTCGATCCCTTCGTGGGTCTTCGCGCACACGCGGTGACCCGGCACGCCGGCCTGCGCGTAGTCGTCCAGCACCCCCCGGGGGTCGGTGTCGGGAGACTGCAGCGCCAGATCGACCTTGTTGAGCACGAGACGCGCGGGAAGGCCCGCATGCTCGGCCTGGCAGAAGACGCGATCGGCCAGCCCACGGCTGAAATCGGGATCGGCGACCGAGGCGACCAGCACCACCTGGTCGAGGTTGGCCGCCACCACCTGCTCGGCGGCGCGATTCCCGCTCGCACGCCGCGAGAAGGAGTTCCGCCTCGGCGCGACGGCGGAGACGACCACGTCCGTGCCGCCCGAGGCCGGATCCGCGGGGCGTTCGAAGGTGACGCGGTCGCCGACGACGATCGCGTTCCCGAGCGACTTGCGCGGGCCCATGAGCTTGCCGCGCGCGCGCCCAGCGAGCAGCTCGCCGTCGTCCAGCAGCAGCACGCAGGAGCCGAAGTCCACCCTCGCCACGACGGCCGAGGGCGATCCCAGTTCCGACTCGCGGGCCCGGCTCACGCGCGTGTCAGCTCCAGTGGCCCGGTCCGTGCAGCGGCAGGGTGAGCGTGAAGCACGCCCCTCGCCCGGGCGGGCTCTCGACCGCGATCGTCCCACCGTGGTTGGCGAGGATGCGGTACGAGGTGGAGAGGCCGAATCCGTGGCCTTCGGGCTTGGTCGTGAAATGCGGCTCGAAGACCTTGCCGATGTGGTGCAGCGGGATGCCGGGCCCGGTGTCGGAGACGACGATCGTCACCAGGCGCGCCCGCTCGTCGTAGTCCGTGCTCACCGAGATCAGCTTGCGCGAGGCGCCGTTCTCCCCCATCGCGTCGGCGGCGTTGATGAACAGGTTGAGGAGCACCTGCTGGAGCTGTCCGGGATCGGCGCGCAGCTCCGGCACGTCGCCGGCGAGCTTCAGGTCCCACTCCACCGCGTCGAACTTGTTCTGCGAGCGCACGAATTCCATCGAGCGCTGCGTCAGGGCGTTGACGTCCAGACGCTCGATGGCCAGCTCGGCGCTCGAGAAGTCCATCAGTCCCTTCGACAGCGTCTCCATCCGCTTCGACTGCTCGAGGATGATCTGCGCGTGGCGAGGCACGGCGAGGAACGCCTGCCGCTCGCTGTCGCGGAGCAGCATCTGGGCGCGCCCGCTGATGGCGGCGAGCTGATTGCGCAGCTCGTGTCCGATCTCGGCCGCCATCTCCCCCTTGGCCGCCATGCGCTCGTTGTGGATCAGCATGTTCTGGGCGTTGCGCAGCTCGACGTACCGCTTCTGGGACTCGTAGGTCATGCGCAGCGGCGCGTAGAAGAGGATGACACCCACGTAGCCGATGGCGGCATAGGAGATCACCACCAGCGGACTCAGGAAGAACGACGCGAGGTCGTCGAGCAATCGCTCGCGGTAGAACCAGTCCTCGCGCAGCACCTTGAGATAGGGTCGCTCGGTCGACCAGGCGACCGCGACCGCGACCAGCGCCCGGTTGACCAGCAGGTAGGTGCCGAACAGGCCGAGGATGGGCGCGACCAGCGTCGCCGCCCCACCCGCTCCGGCGAGCACCTGGCCGCCGCTCTCGAGTCCGTTGATCGGTCCGCCCAGGAGCACGAACACGATCCCGCCGATCCCCATGGTGATGACGCTCTGGGCGGCATTGAAGACCGCCCGCACCCAGGGCTTGCGCTGCACGAACAGCACGGCGACCAGCGTGCTCGCCGACACGATCCACATCGAGGCCTCGGGGCCCCACAGGACCAGGGTCGCCAGGTTCGCCGTGGAGGCCATGCTCACCGTGCCCTCGCCCGAGAGCGTCGAGAGCCAGAGGAGTTCGGAGAGCAGGCAGATCACCGTCCAGCCCAGGTAGTGACCGCCGCGGTGGGTCAGGTCCGGGGGCGGGTGGGTCGCCAGCAGCGCGAGGGCGGCCAGTCCGACGACGGTCAGGTAGATCCGGAGACGCGGGCTCACGCCGTCGCCCCGCGCGCCGGGACCACGCCCAGGCCCGGTCGATCGGACAGGACGATGCGGCCGCGCTCGCCGGGAGCGCCGTCGAACGGGTCGGATCGCAGCAGCCAGTGCCCGTCGAGATCGAGGTAGTCCACCAGCGGCGCGAGCTGTGCGGCGGCCGAGAGGGCGAGGCTCGACTCCACCATCGATCCCAGCATCACCTGCATGCCGTGTGCGCGCGCGGCGTGGATCATGCGCTGCATCTCACGGATGCCGCCGGTCTTCATGATCTTGAGATTGACGCCGTCGACGCGCCCCGCCAGGTTGGCGATGTCGCCCAGGTGGTGGCAGCTCTCGTCGGCGAACACCGGGATGGGGCTGCGCTCCCGCACCCAGCGCAGGCCGTCGAGATCCTCGCGCGCCACCGGCTGTTCGACCAGATCGATGTCCAGCGGCTCGATCTGGCGCAGCACCCGCACCGCGTCCGGAGCGCTCCAGGCGGTGTTGGCGTCGACGCGGATGCGCCCGCGATAGCGCGCTCGGATGCGGCGCAGGTTCTCGACGTCCCCAGGCGCCCCGAGCTTCACCTTGATCATCGGGAAGTCGAGCACGGTCTCGAGCTTTCGCTCCATCTCCTCGGGCGGCGCCATCCCCAGCGTCACGCAGGAGAGCGGCGCCCGGGCCCGATCGAGCCCGAGCAGGCGCCACACCGGGAGCTCGAGTCGCTTGCCGATCCAGTCGTGGAGCGCCATCTCGATGGCCGCGCGGGCGGCGCCGTGCCCCACCAGCACCGCCTGCATGCGCTGCTCGATCGCATCGAGCGCGAACGGGTCGTCTCCGAGGCAGGGCGCCCACGTCGCCAGCGCCGCTTCGACCAGCGCGCGGTTCTCCCCGTAGTACTGGGAGGGCGACGCCTCGCCCAGACCCTCCAATCCATCGTGCTCGATGCGCACCAGCGTGTTCGCGTGACCGTGACTGGCGCCGACCGCGATGCGGAACTCGAACGTGGTACGGAGTTCCAGCGGCTCATGACGCAGTCGCATGCCGCCTCCTTGCGTCGAGCTGCGCCAACAGCGCATCGGCTAGCGGGCCGCCGCCGAATCGGACCGGGTCGGCGGCGGGCCGACCGGTCTCGCGCGCGGCCGTGGCGATGGCATGGCGCGCGGGCTCGTCGTCGAGACCCAGTGTGTTCAGCGCGATGCCGACCACCGGCGCGATCCTCACCCACGCGGCGGCCTGCTCGTACTCGCGCACGATCTCGGGAAGCGGCGGGATGATGGGATCCCCGTCCGCCGTCCGCTGTCGGGGGGTGCGGATGGCCTCACGACCGCTGTGGTGGCAGAGCACGAGTGCGGCCGGCG
>JBGPXY010000166.1:0-6221 GCA_041492985.1 Candidatus Eiseniibacteriota bacterium | reverse complement strand
TCGCGCTCGATGGCTACCCGTGGCGCGGGCCCACGGACTTCCTGCTCGATCTGCCGGGCGCCGAGCTGGCCCGAGCCATGCCGTCGTTCGATGCCACGTCCACACTGCTTCCCGCGATCGAGCTGCCTGCGCCCGAAGGGGTGGACGGTCATCGCGGAGGGAGGAGTACTCGATGAAACGATTCGTGATCTCGCTGCTCATCGCCTCGCTCGGCGCGACGGGCGCCTGGGCCGCGGAGGCCCACAAGCCCGACGACCCGATCGCCGCACAGCTCTTTCCGCCCGAGGCGGTGATGGCCCATCAGGAACACATCGGCCTCACGGACGCGCAGCGCAAGGCCATCACCGTTGCGGTCACCGCGCTGCAGTCGAAGGTGATGGAGGTCCAGTGGGAGATGTCGAGGGAGCAGGCCGCGCTCGCCGAGCTGCTGAGCAGGCCCAGCGTGGACGAGGCTGCTGCGCTCACCCGCGCCGACCACCTGATGGATCTGGAGCGGCGCATCAAGCACGAGCACCTGGCGACGCTGATCCGGATCAAGAACACACTCCGGCCCGAGCAGCAGGCGCGACTGCGCGCCCTCATCGCCGGGCCCGGGTCCGACGACTGAACCCCTGATGCCGCCGCCGATCACACCAACGAGGAGAATCCGATGAACACCCGACGCAGCATCCACGTCCTCGCGCTTGGCGCGCTGCTGATCGCTTCGGGCGCCTGCTCGAAGCAGTCGCTGACGTCACCCGTCCTCTCGAGCGACGCGCTCTCGCCCAGGACGCGCGCCGGCATCTCGTCCGTGCACGCCGCGCTCGCGTCTGGCGCATGGCAGGGACTCGACGCGCTGGCCGCCGCGCCCGGGCCGGCGCAGAGCGTGGCGGCGGTCCGCGCAATTCTAGAAGCGAGTGCGAGCGGCGCCGGCGCGGCCGGCGCGAGCTCCCTGTCGGCCTCGCTCGTTCGCGACGTCACCGCGGGGCTCACGAGCCGGTCGAGCCTGCCGAACGCGGCGATCATCCCGCCCGATCAGCGCGGCACGACGTGGGTGTTCGACGCGTCGCAGCAACGTTACGTGGTGGACCCCGCACGGACCGGCGCGCCTGAGAACGGCGTGCGCTACATCCTCTATGCCGTGAACCCGCTCGACCACACGGTGCTGCCGGACGTCGAGATCGGCTACGCGGATCTCACGGATGAAGGGGACTCGACGGCGAATGCCGGCTCGCTGCGGCTGCGCGCCGTCTCGCACGACGTCGTGTTCGTGGACTACCAGGTCGGTCTGGTCGGCTCGGCCGACGCCGCGGCCGTCGGCGTGCACGGGACGTTCTTCGACGGCACGCGGCACCTCACGTTCGAGCTGCAGGCCCAGGGCGGGCACACTCCCGCCGCCGAGTCGCAGGAAGTGCACGCCCGCCTCGCCGTCCCCGAGGACGCATTCGAGCTGACCAGCGCGGCGCGTGCGACGGCCGACCTCGAGCACGGGACCCAGCACGTCGAGCAGGCGATCGACATCGACGGGCACGCGTTCGCGATCGTCGCCGACCACGCCGGCGACGCGGTGCGGGCGACGGTGGCCGTCAACGGCGCGCCGTTCGCCCAGGTCAACGTCAGCGGGAGCGTGACGGTGATCCTCGGCGCCGACGGACAACTGCTGCCCGCCGCGCAGCGCGAGGCGCTCGGCCAGCTCTTCGGTTTGTTCGATCAGGTGTCGGCCGCGCTCTCGCGGTTGCTCGAGCCCGTGGGAGTGCTCTTCGGGTTGGTGCCGAGGGCCTGACCACGGGCGGGGTGGGGATCACCACCTCCTGACCGTCTGCTGGCGGGCGGACCGGCGTCCGGCTCAGGCGGCTGAGCAGCGCGCCAGCGCCGCCCGCGCCTCGGCGCGCACGTCGTCCGCCGTGTCCTCGGCGGCAGCGTGGCCCAGCGCCCGCTCGATGCCGGCGGCCGAACACTCGGCGCTCTCCGCGCCGATCCTCCGGCCGACCTCGCCCAGCGCCCAGGCGGCGTGCCCGCGCACCAGTGACTCGGGCTCGTCCGCGAGGGTGCGCGCCAGCGCCGGCACCGCAGCCGCGTCGCCACGATTGCCGAGCGCCACGCACACGTTGCGCAGGAACCCCGCCCGCCGTGCGCGCCGGATCGGGCTCCCGGCGAACAGCGCGTCGAAACCGGGCTCGTCGAGCGAGAGGAACCGCTCGAGCGTCCAGCCCTCGAGCGACCGCGCGTGCAGTCGCGCTTCACGGGCGGGCGGAGCGAAGCGATTCCAGGGGCACACCTCCTGGCAGATGTCGCAGCCGAACACCCAGTCGCCGATCGCCGTCCGCAGCTCCACCGGGATGGCGCCGCGCAGCTCGATCGTGAGGTACGAGATGCAGCGGCGCGCGTCCACTTGATACGGGGCGACGATGGCCGCGGTCGGGCACGCGTCGAGGCAGCGACGGCAGGTCCCGCAGTGTTCGTGCGCCGGCGGCGGATCGGGCTCGAGCTCGCGGTCGACCAGCACCTCGCCGAGCAGGAACCACGACCCCATCTTCTCGGACAGCAGCCCGGCGTGCTTGCCGATCCAGCCGAGCCCGGCGCGCTCGGCCCAACCACGCTCCAGGATGGCGCCCGTGTCCGAGTACCAGAGCGCCCGTGAGCCCGGCCACAACTCCCGCTCGATCCAGCGCTCCATCTCGAGGAGCCGGTCGCGCATCACCCGGTGGTAGTCCTCGCCTGCGGCGTAGCGCGCGATGCGACCGAGACGCGTGTCGCGTGCCCGGTCACGGTCGGGCTCGTGGCAGAGCGCCACGCACACGACCGAGCGGACCTCACGCAGGATGCGCGCGGGGTCGTCGCGACGCTCGCGGTGCTTGGGCGAGGCGAGGTAACGCATCTCGCCGTGGCGGCCGGCGGCGAGCCACGCCGCGTAGTGGGCGCTCGCCTCGAGCGGAGCGACCGCCGCGATACCCACTGCCTCGAAGCCGAGCTCGAGGGCGCGGGCCTTGACGCGTCGCGCGGCCTCGCGCGGATCGACCGTGGCGACGGTGGGGTCCATCACCGGCCCTTGGGATCGCCTCAGCGCGTGGTGTCGGGTGCGGCGCCCGGCTTGCCCGGGTGCCCCTGCCGCTTGCGGGCCCCGGACCCCTCGCCGCCGGGCGCGATCCCCGCGGGCCGCAGGATCGGCAGCACCGCGGGCGTCCTGCCGCCCGCCTCGATCAGCGTCCGCGCCCGCTTGGCGGCGTCCTCGGCTTCGCGCCGGGCGCGCTCGGGATCGAAAGCACCCGCTCCACCGAGGGGCGTCGCCTCGCGGCGGTCGATGGCGGGCCGCCCCGATGTGGCCGACTCCGCGAGCTTCACGCGCGGGAGCGGGGCGCCGATCGCGCGCTCGATGAGCTCGAAACGCGGACCCCGGTTGATGCGTACGCCGTCCTGCTCGACCACGTCGTCGGCCGCCTCGGCGCCGGCCACCCGATCTCCCAGACTCTGCTGCGTGACGATGTGTGCGCTGAGATCGGTCGAGCCCATCCGGTCGAGCGGGGCGTAGAGATACGCGCCACCCGGGATCATGCCCGCCGCTCCGCCGCTCGACTGCGGCCCGAGTGGCGCCCAGCCTGCGTACCGATCCGCGAGCTGCCAGCTCACCCACGCGGGTCCCCAATCCACGCCCGGGAACCACACCCAGCCCTGGAAACGGTCCCAGAGCCAGCTTCCGTAGTGATAGGTCGCCCAGCCGAAGGGCTCCGCCGAGATCCACACCCATCCCCACGTGTCGCTCGGCGCCCAGAAGCCGTCCTCGTACGGGCGGAAGGTGAGGAAGTCCACCTTGGGGCGGAACACGAAGCCGTACGGCTCGATCAGCACCCAGTCGCCATAGTCCTGAAGCGCGTCGTAGAAGACGCGGTACTCGGGCCGGAGCGCCAGACGCGCCGCCGGCATCGAGGGCGCGGGCGGCACGCCCCCGCTGGTGGCGCAGGAGAGGAGGGTGGCGAGCGCGAGCGCGCAGGCCAGGACGCGCAGGTGGCGCGAGGGGATGAGCGGCATCTGGCCGCGCGGGGTCGTGTTCATCACAGCCGCTTGTAGTCCGGGCCGCCGCCGCCCTCGGGCGTGACCCAGGTGATGATCTGGTAGGGGTCGGCGATGTCGCAGGTCTTGCAGTGGACGCAGTTCGACGCGTTGATCTGCAGCTTGAACGCTCCTTCCTTCGCAGGGTCGGGCACCATCTCGTAGACCTTGGCCGGGCAGAAGTGCTGGCAGGGGTTGCCGTACTCGGCGCGGCAGCGGGTGGCGCACACGCTGGTGTCGGCGACCACCAGATGCACCGGCTGATCCTCGTCGTGCATGGTCCCCGACAGGTAGACGTCCGCGAGCTTGTCGAAGGTGAGCGTGCCGTCGAAGACCGGCGCCGGAGGCTTGCCGCGCGGATGCGTTTCGGCGAGCTTGCGCATCCGCGCGTGGCCGGGGGTGTTCCCCACCCGGTCGCGCAACAGGATGTCGCGCCCGCCGGTCACCATCGCCACCCCGGTGTTGATCATCCCGGCGAACAACCCGTGCTCGAAGCCCTGATGGAAGTTTCGCACGCTGCGCAGCTCGTCGGCGGCCCACGAGCTCTCGACCCGCCGCTCGTAGCCGGCCAGGCGTTCCCTCCCGAAGTCGCCGGCGAGCAGACATTCGAACAGCGTCTCGGCCGCGAGCATGCCGGACTTCATCGCCAGGTGGATGCCCTTGAGCCGTGCCCCGTTCAGGAACCCGCCGGTGTCGCCGCACAGCAGCACACCGTCGGCCGAGAGTCGGGGCATCGCCCACCAGCCTCCCTCGGGGATGGCCTTGGCGCCGTATCCGATCGGCTTGCCACCCGCGAGCAGATCGCGCACGAACGGGTGCGTCTTGAAGCGCTGGAGATTCTCGTGTGGATCGTTGGTGGGATCGTGGGCGTCGAGCCCGGTCACGAAGCCCACCGCCCAGTGCGTGTCGTCCATGCCGTAGATGAACGCCCCGCCGAAGGTGTCGTTGGGGAGCGGGAAGCCCATGGTGTGGATGACACGCCCCTTCTGCACGCGGCCCGGCGGCAGTTCCCACAGCTCCTTCACGCCGGTCGAGTAGACCTGCGCGTTGCGACCGACGGTGAGCCCGAGCTGCTGCTCCAGCACCTTGGCGATGGTGCCGCGCGGCCCCTCGCACAGCACGGTCGCCTTCGCGCGGCAGTCGGCCCCCGGCTGGAAGTTGGGCTTCCGCTCGCCGCGCTTGTCGACACCCTTGTCGCCGGTGCGCACGCCGAGCACGCGCCCGGCCTCGACCAGCGGCTCCGCCGCCGGGGTCTCGCTCACGACGAACACGCCCTTCGCCTCGGCGATCTGCGCCAGCCAGGCGACGAAGTCGCCGAGCGAGATGACGAGGTTCCCGTGGTTGTTCAGCATCGGCGGCACCAGCGGCAGCCGCAGCTGGCCGTCGCGCCACAGGACGTAGACATCGTCGGCGGTGACCTCGCTCTCGATCGGGCAGCCCTGCTCGCGGAAGTCGGGCATCAGCTCGCGCAGGGCGCGCGGATCGAGCACCGCGCCCGAGAAGCCATGCGCGCCGACCCGGGCGGCCTTCTCGAGCACGGCGATCGAGATCTCGCCCAGCGGCTTCCCCGGCGCGCCGGCCGCGATGGCCTGGTCGTGACGGGCGACGAGGTTGGCGAGGTGGAGGGCGCCGGCCAGTCCCGCCGGTCCCGCTCCCACGAACTGGACGTCGAACTCGAGGACCTCGCGTTCGGGCGTCGGCGGAGTGGCCACGGGAGGGCTCGCTCGGAGGCTCGGGTCTCAGGCGCCGCGCGGCGCGGGCGTCGGGAGCGGCGTCGCGGCCTTCGCCGGGGCGGTGGCGGCGGTGGCGGAGGTGTGTGCCTCGGCTTCCAGGAAGCGCTCGGCGTCGATGGCCGCCATGCAGCCCATGCCGGCGGCGGTGACCGCCTGACGATAGACCGAGTCCACCACGTCGCCGGCCGCGAACACGCCGGGAACGGACGTGAGGGTGCCGCCGGGAGTCACCAGCACGTAGCCGCGCGCGTCGGTCGGCAGCTGCCCGCCGAGGAATGCGGTGTTCGGCTGGTGGCCGATGGCGATGAACACGCCATCGGTCGGATGTTCGGTGACGGCGCCGGTCTTCAGATTCCGCAACCGCACCCCGGTCACCTTCTGCGTCGTCGGGTCGAGGATCTCGACCAGCTCGCTGTCCCAGATGAAACGGATCTTGGGATTCGCGCGCGCGCGGTCCTGCAT
>JBGPXY010000023.1:0-21993 GCA_041492985.1 Candidatus Eiseniibacteriota bacterium | reverse complement strand
CGCCGACTGGGTGCGCGCGGGCGCGGGGCGCACCGTGCTGCTCACGACGCACTACATGGCCGAGGCCGAGGAGCTGTGCGACCGCATCGCGATCATCGACCGCGGCCAGGTGCTCGCGTGCGACAGTCCCTCGGCGCTGCGCCGCCAGGTGCAGGGCGGCCAGCACGTCGAGCTCGAGGTGCGCGGGAGCGACGGCGGCGAAGCGGGTCTGCCGACGCTGCCCGGACTGCCGGCCGCCTGGGGGGCGCCGCATCCCGAACGCGGCACGCGCGCGCTCAAGTTCCGCCTGCCGCCGAATCGCGCGCTGGTGGACGTGCTGAGGCAGCTGCAGGAGCAGGGCATCCGCGTGGAAGGGGTGGCGACGCGCGAGACCACCCTCGAGGACGTGTTCATCGCCGTGGTCGGTCGCGGGCTCGACGAGACGGAGTCGGTCCCATGAGGGCGGCGCGCGCCGACGGCCGGCCGGGCGATCTCGCGCTCAACCTGCGCGCCACGTGGGCGCGTGCCTACGTGCGCGTGGTGGGTTCACTGCGCGAGCCGACGTGGATCATGAGCGACGCCGTGTTCCCGTCGCTGACCATGGCGTCGTTCGTGCTGCTCTACCGCGCGCTCGGCGCGCCACGCTCGTTCGAGACGCTGGCGGTGCTGGGCGGCATCATGGCCACCTACTGGATCAACGTGCTGTGGGGGATGGGCGCCCAGCTGTACTGGGAGAAGCAGAGCGGCCAGTTGCAGCTCTATTTCGCGGCGCCCTGCTCGCGGCTGGCGATCCTCACCGGGATGGCGGTCGGCGGGGTGCTCATGACCACCACCCGCGCGGTGATCGGCATCGCGGTCGGCTTCGGCCTGCTCGGCGTGCGCGTGGCGCCGTTCGATCTGCCGCAGCTCCTGCTGGTGTTCGTGGTCACCATGGTGGCGCTCTATGGGCTCGGCATGACGCTCGCCTCGTTGTTCCTGCTCTACGGCCGGGAGGCCTGGCACCTGTGCAACGCGCTCCAGGAACCGGTCTTCTTCCTCTCCGGGCTCTATTTCCCGGTCCGCGCGCTGGGATCGCTCGCGGGCCTGGCGGCCGGCATCGTGCCGCTCGGCCTGGGCGTGGACGCCATGCGGCAGGTGCTGCTCGGTCCCGAAGCACACGGACTCCTGCCAACCCGGATCGAGATCGCGCTCCTGGCCGGACTCGGCGCCGTGTTCATGGTGCTCGCGCGCCTGGCACTCGCCTACCTCGAACGCCTCTCGAAGCGCGAAGGCCGGCTCACCCAGAGGTGGCAGTGAACGCGCGGCCGATCCTGGCCCGTTTCCGCACCGCCGCCTGGCTCGGCTGGCAGATCGAGGCCAACTGGACGGCCCCGCTCACGTTCGTCGTCTACTCGCTGTTGCGGCCGCTCGCGACCGCGCTGATCCTGGCCGTCATGTATCGCGCCGTGGCCGGCGTCGCCGCCTCGGGCAAGTTCTTCATCGGCTTCTACGTGGCGAACGCTTTCCACGAGTACGTGATCCGCATCCTGGTCGGCATGGGTTGGGTGGTGGTCGAGGAGCGCGAGGAGTACGAGACCCTCAAGTACGTCTACACCTCGCCGATCGGCATCTTCACCTACCTGTGGGGTCGCTCGACGGTGAAGTTCGTGCAGGCCACGCTGAGCGTGGTGCTGATCCTGGCGATGGGCTGGTGGTTGATGGGTCTGCGCTGGGACTGGAGCCTGGTGCGGTGGGCGCCACTGCTGCTCTCCTTCGTGCTCGGCCTCACGGCGATCGTCTACTTCGGTTTCCTGGTGGCCGGCTGGGCGCTGGTGCTGCCGCGCGCGGCCATCAGCGTCAACGAGGGGGTGGCGGCGGCACTCACCCTGCTGTGCGGGGTCCTGTTCCCGATCGACCTGCTGCCTCGTGCGGTGCAGGCGCTGGCGATGCTTCTGCCCTTCACCTGGTGGTACGAGGCGCTGCGACGGTTCCTGCTCGGGCACGGGGCGAGCGCCAGGCTCTCGGTCTACTCCGACGCCGCGCTGCTCTGCGCGCTTGCCGCGAGCACCGCCGTGCTCTCGGTGCTCTCGGTCTGGGGCTACCACGCGCTCGAGCGGCGCGCCCGACGCTTGGGCAAACTCGATCAGGCGACGCTTTTCTAGCATGCATCGACAGGCGCCGGCGGTTTCGTGGACGCTCCTGCTCGTCGCCATCGGCGTGCTCGCCTGGGCGCGCGTCTTCACCACCTGGTTCGCGCAGGACGACTTTCTCTGGATGCTGCGGGCGGCTAACCACCAGCCGGTGGCGCTCACGACGCCGCGCTGGCTCAGCATGTCCCTCTACTTCCGCGCGCTCCTCGGCCTGTTCGGCACGCACGCCGACGCCTGGCACGCCTTCAATCTGTCGGTGCACATCGCCACCGGGCTGTTGCTCCATCGGCTGCTCGCGACACGGCTCACGGCGGGCGTGGCGACGGCCGCGGCGGCGCTCTTCCTCACCAGCCCCGCGCTCTTCGACTCGCTTCACTGGGTGGCGGACATCGCGGATCTCATGTGCGGATGGTTCCTCGTCCTCGCCGTCTGGCTCATGGCTGGGCGCGCCGCGGGTCGCGGGCGCGCATGGCTCGGCGTGGCCGCGTACGGCCTCGCGCTGGCCAGCAAGGAGACCGCCGTCGGCGCGGCACCGGCGCTCGTCCTGCTCGTGGTGGCTCGCGGCGAGCGCAAGCACTGGCTCCCCGCCCTGGGCTGCGTGGCGATGGCGGCACTGATCGCGGTCCAGGCCTCGGGGACCTGGCGGACGGGCGGTGGTGGTGCCTACGCCCACTCGCCCGGCGCGGTGCTGTCGAATCTCCCCGCATTCGTCGCCGCGGCGGCACTCTGCGGGACGGCCTGGGCCGACGCCTCGGATCTGCTGTGGGGGAGGATGGCATGGGTGCAGATCGCGGGCTGGCTCCTGTTCGCCGGGTGGGTGACGGCGCTGGTCGTGCGCGGATCGAAGGAGGCGTGGTTTGGCTGCATGTGGTTCCTGGGACTGCTGGCGCCCGTGCTTCTGTTCGAGCGCCAGTTCTACTTCTACTACCTCTATTGCGCGCTCCCGGGTCTCGTGGCGTCGATCGCGTTCCTCGTGGCGGAGGAGCCGCGAGGGGTCGCGCGCGGCCCACGACCCGTCCCGCGCTGGGTCACCGTGGCCGCGGGCGCGCTGATCGTCGCGCAGGCGGCGGCGATCGAGGCCCGTTCCACGTCGAGGCTCATACTCGCCCCGCTCCCCAGCGATTTTGTGCTGCGCCGCGCACTGATCGCGCACAACGCGATCGCCGACCTCACCCGCCAGCGCGAGCGGCTTGGATCCCGCGTGGTCCTGCTCGGCCAGCAACCGGTGGAGGCCGCATCGCAGGGGATCTCCACGACCGCGCCGACCGACTACCGGCGGGATCCGTGGTGGGATGAAAACGTGCGCGGCGCCCTTTCCGAGGGGGATGCGGTCCGTCTCATGTTCCCAAGCGTCCGCAAAGCCGTCTTCAAGCCCTGGCTCGATCCCGGCGACACGAGCAGCACCATCGTCGCCTACCGGATCGACGGGCACCTCGAGGTGACGGACTACGCCTCGTTCGTGGGTGGGGCGAACCTCGCCGAGCCGGCGACGATGGCCGAACACCTCGGGCGGGCGGGGAGCTTCATCATGCGGCGGCTATTCACCGAGGCGCTGCGCGAGCTGCTCGCCGCACGGACGCTGGCACCTGATCATCCCGACGTGCTGATCAACCTCGGCGCGCTGCAGGCGAACATGGGCGATTCGACCGGAGCGCTGGCGACCTTGACCCACGCGGTCAGGGTCGCCCCCGACGACCTGGAGGCGCTCTACGATCTGGGGCTCATCCAGTGGCGCCTGGGCCGGCGTCCCGACGCGCTCGCGACCTGGGACCGACTGCTCGCACAGGCGCCCGGGAGCGACCTGGCACGCCGCGTTCGCGAGCTCAAGGCGGGACAGGCGCGCTGAGCGCGGCGCTCGCTACTTGAGGTAGAGCTTCTTCAGTCTTCCCCAGGAGCCCAATGCGATCCCGGTGGGAACTCCCTGCAATGTGTCCAATTGGAATACGACTCCAGGGTCACCGGTGGGATCGAACTCGAAGATGAGCCCGAAGGTATTCGAAGTGAAATCGCTCAGGTTGGGAGGTGTGAGTGGCAGGGCGATACTGGTGATCGCTGTGCGATTGGCGTCGATCAGCCGAATCCACATTCTCACCAGCTGCTCGCCACCCACATTAGGGCCCCAGAGCGGCACTTGACTGGTCCCCCGTATGAGGAAGACCTGGTACTGATGTTCATCAAAGACACTGTTTCGATTGATGATGATCTCACCGCCACCGTTCGCGGAGTTGCCTTCGTCGGCCAGGACCGCGTAGGAGCCGGATGTGAACGAGAAACTGACCAGTGCGCCATCATAGACTCCCTGCTCCAGGTTCCCCGGGTTTGCGTCCGGAGTAGTGGACTCGAACGTGTACTGTCCCAAGATCGTCTGGCTGAGCGGGAAGACAGCGGGCTTGTTCGTTGCGATCACGTGACCGGTGAAGGTGAACGTGATGGGTTCAGAATGCGCCAAGCCGCCCCAGGAGATCGCGGTCGCGACGCACAACAGAGACAATCTGACTCTCATGCCATCCTCCTCCCGAGCCGGCGCCTCCGAAACGAATCCTCGAGGCGTGCATCCGGGTGGCGGTCGCCCACCGCCGCAGCGCACCCGGACGCCATCGTCCATCGGCATCCGGCAGGAATACCCTTCGCGCCCTTGAGATGTTAGCCATCTGTCCACCTTCGGACCACGGCTTTCTCCCGGGCGTGGTGCAAGTGAACATGGGCGATTCGGCTGGAGTGCTCGCCATCTGGGACCGTCTGCTCGCCCGGGCGCCCGGGAGCGACCTGGCGCGCCGCGTTCGCGAGCTCAAGGCGGGACGGGCGCGCCGAGCGCGGCCCTCGCTTGACCCTTCCCGGCACGGCTCCCTATACTGCCCCGTCGCTTCGTCGCATGGGTCGACCCCGTCGCCCGGTGCCTCAGAGCGACGCGGATGGGGCGGACGCACCTCTCCGGCGTCACTGCGGCTGCCGAGCCATGGAGACCCAGGCGGAGGGATGGCCGAGTGGTCTAAGGCGGCGGTCTTGAAAACCGCTGAGCCGCAAGGCTCCGTGGGTTCGAATCCTACTCCCTCCGCCAGTTTCATTGCGGAGAGGTGGCCGAGTGGCTGAAGGCAGCCGCCTGCTAAGCGGTTGACCGGGTAAAACTGGTCCGGAGGTTCGAATCCTCTCCTCTCCGCCATTCTTTCCCGCCGTATCCTGAGGTGCGCCCTTAGCTCAATTGGATAGAGCATCTGACTACGGATCAGAAGGTTGCGGGTTCAAATCCTGCAGGGCGCGCCATATCCTCGACAGCTCCCCTCACCCGCACCACCGCCGGCTTCCGCCTCGGCCGGCCCTACAGGAGAAGACGCCGATGCGCATCGTGATCGTGACCCTCGTCGTGCTGGCGCTCGCCGGCTGCGGCGCGCAGCAGAAGTCCACCGACCGCGCGGCGACCGGTTCGCCCGGCGGTGAGGTCGGCAACGGCGTCGCCGGCAGCGATGCTGTGGTCGCCTCGGGGCCAAGAATGATCGAAGAGTTGACCAACCAGAGGCAGGTCTTCGAGTGTCCAAAGTGTGGCATGGACTTCGACGCCGCGGGCGTCTGCTCGATGGATAGCACCGTGCTGGTCGCCACCCGGGTCGATTACACCTGCCCCGCGGACGGCAAAGCGGTCGAGAAGGCCGGCCATTGCCCGCGCTGCGCGATGAACGCCCGGGTCGAGAAGACCGCGATGGTCACCGCTCCGGCCCCGGGCGGGAACTGAGGCGGGCGCCACCCGCCGGGATGTGGTCAGCCGGGCCGCGATGGGAGGGGTTGATGTGGTGGAGCAGCAGGGGCGCCGCACTCGCATGCGCGGCGCTGCTCGGCCTGTCGCTGTGGCCGGCGGGGTCCGTCGTCGCCAGCGAGGGTGACAAGAAGGCGAAGAAGCTCGACAGCTTCTGGACCCACCCGGACATGGACTCCATCAGCCTGCGCAGCATCGCGCTGCTGCCGGGGGCCAGCTTCGACAACGACCTCAAGACCGAAAAGGAACTCGAGATCGCCTGGGGAGCGGCTGCGCGGCCGCTCGGTTACCGATGGTACTACTCGACGCTGGCCAAGGATCTCCTGCGGCGCGCCTTCGGAGGCGATTCGGTGCTCACCGCGCTGCGCGCCGGGATCCTCAAGGACGGGCGCGTCGATTCGCTCTCGGCCCGGAAGCTCTGCCAGGCGTTGCACACCAGCGCGGTCCTCTCGCTGCGCGCCGACATCTGGGAGCAGACGCAGGTGGAGTGGAACCAGAGCGGCAAGCCATGGACGCGGATCGCGCTCAAGGCGGCGCTGGTGGACTCGAGTGGCCGACTGCTCTGGACCGTCTCGGGGAACGAGACGGGCGAAGGTCCGCAACACAATGCCGACAGCGGCACGATCGGCGTGAAGAGCTCGGGGCTCGGTCTGCAGCAGGTCACCGGCGAGGGCGGTCCACCCAGCTACCAGGAGGTGCTCGCCCGGCTCTTCGCGCGCTGGATCGAGAACTTCCCCGCCAAGCCCGCTGCCGCGCCCGCGCCTGCGCCGTCGACCCCGCCGGGCGGCGGGCTGTAGCCACTCGCGGCCGCGACCGGTGGGACCGTGCTGATCCGCGACGACGAGGAAGGGATGCGCGCCGCGCTTCGCGAGGCGCGCGCCTCGTCGGAGGCCGACGAGGTTCCGGTCGGCTGCGTGATCGTCCTCGACGGGTCTATCATCGGTCGCGGACACAATCAGGTCGAACGACTCCATGACGCCACGGCCCACGCGGAGATCCTCGCCATCGGCGCCGCCTCGAACGCGCTCCAGTCGTGGCGACTCTCCGAGTGCACGCTCTACGTGACGCTCGAGCCGTGCGCCATGTGCGCCGGCGCGATGGTGCTCGCGCGCGTCGGTCGCCTGGTCTACGGAGCCGCCGACCCCAAGGCGGGTGCCTGCGGCTCGGTGCTCGACGTCATCCACGAGCGACGTCTCAATCACCGCGTGGAGACGACCGCCGATGTGCTGGCCGACGAATGTGGCTCGATGCTCAGGGCGTTCTTCGCGCGCAAGCGACGCGAGGCCGCCGAGAAGGCCGAGCCGGGGCACGCCTGAATGGGGCGACGCCGATGCTCGCGCCGGATGCACGCTGCTCGATCATCCACCCGACTTGAGGGATGTGACCCCTTGCCCATACCGGAGGTTCTCGTGCCCCGCCGTACGCTGCTGACCCATCTCGCCGTCGCCGCACTCGCGATCGCATTGGTCGCACGTCCCGCAATCGGGCAGCCGCCGGGAACGACCACGCTACCGGCCACGTCCGTGGCGCCGGCGCTCACCGACTCGCTGCGTCTCGATCCGACCGTCCGCACCGGCGTGCTGCCGAACGGCATGCATTACTTCATCCAGCACAACGGCAGGCCCGAGGCGCGCGTGTCGCTGCGGCTCGCGGTCGGTGCCGGCTCCACGGTCGAGGCCGACGATCAGCAGGGGTTGGCGCACTTCACGGAGCACATGAACTTCAACGGCTCGACCCACTTCAAGAGCGCCGACGAGCTGGTCGCCTACATGCAGTCGATCGGCATGCGATTCGGCGCCGATGTCAACGCCTATACGAGCTTCGACGAGACCGTGTACATGCTCGAGGTGCCGACCGACCGCGACACGCTGCTCGACCGCGGGGTCATGGCGCTCTCCGACTTCGCCGGCCGGGCGAAGTTCAGCGGCACCGAGATCGACAAGGAACGGGGCGTCGTGCTGGAGGAATGGCGACTCGGGCGGGGCGCCGGCGAGCGCATCCAGCGCAAGCAGCTTCCGCTCGTCTTCCGCGGCTCGCGTTACGCGGACCGGCTGCCGATCGGCAAGCCGGAGATCATCCAGAAGGCCCCCTACGCGCGGTTGCGCGCCTACTACCACGACTGGTACACGCCCGAGCGCATGGCCGTGATCGCCGTGGGCGACATCGATCCCGCGCGCATGGAGAGCCTGATCCGCCGGCACTTCGGCGATCTTCAGCCGCCCGCGAAGCGGGTGCCGACCCCGGTCTACGAGGTGCCGCCGCACCCCGAGACGCTGGTGAGCATCGTCACCGACAAGGAAGCCACCAACTCGGGGGTCGCGGTCTACTTCAAGCACGCGCACCGTGGTGAGCGCACGGTCGCCGACTTCCGGCGCGGACTTGCCGACGAGCTGTTCGGCACCATGCTGAACGCCCGGATCGACGAGATCGCGCATCGCGGCGACTCGCCGTTCCTGAGCGCGGGAGCGTACGCATTCCCCCTCGGCCGCACACTCGACCTGTACGTGCTCTCTGCCCGCGTCACCGACGGCGGCGTCGAGAACGGGCTCACCGCCGTACTCCAGGAGGTGGCCCGGGTGCGTCAGCACGGGTTCCTCGAGAGCGAGCTGGCGCGGGCCAAGGATGAGCTGCGGGCTGAGAACGAGCGGAGCTACGCCGAACGCGACAAGTCGGAGAGCAACGGCTTCGCGGTCCAGCTGGTCTCGGCCTATCTGAGAGGGGAACCCGAGGCCGGGCTCGAGGCTTCCTATCGGCTCACCCGCGACCTGCTGCCGGGGATCACGCTTTCCGACGTCTCGGCGCGCACGCAACGGCTGATCCACAACGACAGCCGCGTGGTGCTGGTCTCGGCGCCCGAGAAGGCCGGCGTCTCCGTGCCCACCGAAGAAGTGATCCGCGGGATCCTCGCGCGCGCGGCCGACGCGAAGGTCGCGGCGTGGGCGGACACGACGGGCGGCAAGGCGCTCATGAGCGAGAAGCCCAAGGCCGGCGCCGTCACATCCCGCCGCGTCATCGAGGAGCTCGGCACCACGGTGCTCACGCTCTCGAACGGCGTCGAGGTGTGGCTCAAGCCGACCGATTTCAAAGCCGACGAGATCCAGTTCTTGGCCTACGCGATGGGCGGCTATTCGCTCGGCGACTCCGCGGACTTCACGACCATCTCCCTCTTGCCGGCGGTGATCAACGACGCGGGCGTGGGAGGTTTCAAGAGCGCGGAGCTGCAGAAGATGCTGTCCGGGAAGATTGTGCGCGTCTCGCCCTCCTTCGCCCCCTACACGCACGGACTCAGCGGCTCGACCCGTCCGGCCGACCTCGAGACGGCGCTCCAGCTCATCCACCTGGGGTTCACCCAGGTGACCCGGGACCCGGACAGCTTCGCGGCGCTCCAGAAGCGGATCGGCGCGATCTTCGCCGACCGTGCCAACAGCCCCGAGCAGGTGTTCCAGGACACCCTGAACGCGGTGAACACCGGTGGGTTCTACATGAATCGTCCGCCGACGGCAGATGGGATCGCGGCGATGAAGCTGGACCCGGCGCTGGAACTGCAAGAGAAGCTGTTCGCCAACGCGGCGGACTTCACCTTCTTCTTCGCCGGATCGTTCTCGCCCGACTCGATCGCCCCGCTGCTGGCGCAGTACCTGGGCTCGCTCCCCTCGACGGGCCGGCGCACTTCGGCCTACCGGGCGATCTGCCCGCGGTACCCGTACGGGGTGAAGACCAAACAGGTGCGCAAGGGGGTCGAGCCCAAGAGCAGCACGCGCATCACGTTCTTCAACAACGGCGGGCTCGAGGAGCTCGATCTGCACCGGGCGCGCGCGTGTGGCACCATCCTCACCGATCATCTGCGCGAGACCCTGCGCGAGCTGCTGGGAGGCACGTACGGCGCCTCCGCGTCGGTCTCCTATCTGGCACCCCTGCCCGGGTACCTCAGCGCGACCATCTCCTTCGGCTGTGCGCCCGAGAACCTGGACAAGATGGTGGCTGCTGCCCTCGGCGAGGTGAAGAAGCTGCGCGAGCAGGGCCCCTCCGCCGCGGATCTCCAGAAGGACCAGGAGGTCGAGCGCCGCGAGCTGGAGGTGGCGATGAAGCAGAACGCCTTCTGGACCGGAAGCTTGCAAACGGTGCACATGCTCGGCTGGGATCCCAAACGCATCACCAAGCGTCGCGAGCGCATCGATCTGCTGACCACCGAGAATCTCAAGGCCACCTTCCAGAAGTATTTCCCGATGGACCGGTACACGATCATCACACTGCTGCCCCAGGCGGCCGCCGACACGACGAGCAAGGCGGGATCGAAGTAGGGGTCGGGAGGGGCGGAGCCGGGCATGCGCCACGCGGGTGAGTTCGCCGCGCTGGTCGCCGTGGCCGGGGTCATCGTCCTGTTCAGGCGGTAGATTTCGGCGGACCCGCGCGACGCCCTGTCGTGTATCTTGAAGTACTCCCCGAAACGGCATAGTGGTTGCCCCCGCCGGTGTCTCCGGCCTGTGGGGGCGCCCTGGGCAGCCCGCCCCGGGTTCCTACGTGGGATTTCCGACGAGGAATCACGACTTGGAAGTCGTTTCCCGATTCGAACCGCTCACGACGCAAGCCCCGGAAGTGCAATCCGCACGACGCAGACCGTCCGCGGACGGTCTTGCCTTGCTCGTGCTGCTCGCGCTGCCCCTGGGCGTGACCGCATGGGGCGTCGCGTATTACCTCGATCCGCCCTCCCAGCGGGTGCGGGCACCCCTCCATGCCCTGCTGCGGCCCTCGGGCCCGGTCGGCCAGAGCTTCGGCATCCTCGGGCTCGCGCTGTTCCTGTTCATGTGGCTCTACCCGTTGCGGCGGAAGTTCCGGTGGCTCGCCTGGACCGGCACGCTCGGCGACTGGATGCGGATCCACGCGGTGATCGGGCTGGCGCTGCCGATCCTGGTCGCGGTCCATGCCGCGTGGCGCTTCAGCGGGCTCATCGGGCTGGGCTACTGGTCGATGATCCTGGTGAGCCTGAGCGGCATGGTCGGCCGCTACCTCTACGGGCGCATCCCCCGAAGCCGCAGCGGGCTCGAATGCTCGATCGACGAGACCGGGAATCAGCGCAAAGCCCTGATCACCGAGATCGCCGCCACGCTCGATCTCGATCCGGTGAGCGTCACGCGCACCCTCGAGGCGACCCTCGAGCCGCCCCCCGGCCGGGGCATGGCCGGCGCGCTGCGCCGCCTGCTCCTGGACGACCTCCATCGCTGGCTCGCCGTGCGCCGCCTGCGCCGCACGTGGAGCGCCCCGCGCGCGGGGCATGCGCGCATCGGGCATGCGACCATCACCCACGCGCTCAAGCTCGCGCGACGCGAGATCGCGCTCGGCCAGCAGCTGCGCATGCTCGACGCGACCCAGCGGTTGTTCCGCTTCTGGCATGTCGCGCATCGGCCGGTGGCGATCACGGCACTGCTCGCGGTGCTGGTGCACGTCGCCGTGGTGGTGGCGATGGGCCAGACCTGGTTGAGGTGAGCGCATGACCATGCTCGTCACGACGCTGGTCGTCATCGCCATCACCGCGATCAGCATGGCCCTGCACATGCGGCAGACCGCGCCCCGGTCGGGCCCGGCGGCCGGCGCGGCATCGGGGCGCGCCTGCCCACGCTGTCGCGCGCCGCTTCCCGCGGCCGCCACGAACTGTCCGCGCTGCGGGGTCCCGCTTCAGGCCTACGAGCTGGTGATGGCGCCGGTGGCGGCGGAGCAGACGGCGCCCACGGGGGCGCTCCACGCGCTGGTGCGCGCCGACGTGTGCGTGGGATGCGGCGCGTGCGTCACCGCCTGTCCCGAGCCGGGCGCCATCCGGCTCGAGGGCAAGCTCGCGGTGGTCGAGCGCGACCTCTGCAAGGGGCACGGGGAGTGCGTGCGCGCCTGCCCGGTCAACGGCATCGCGCTCAGCTCGGGCGCCGCGGTGCAACGGGTCGAGGCGCCCGATCTCGACGTCCACTTCCAGAGCAACGTGCCGGGGCTCTACGTGGTGGGCGAGCTGGGCGGACGCGGACTCATCAAGAACGCGATCAACGAGGGCCGCATCGCGGTCGAACGCATCGCGTACGAGCTGGGCCCCGCGGCGGGGCGTCCGTCCAGCGGTGAGCTGCTCGACGTGGTGGTGGTGGGCTCGGGGCCCGCAGGCTTAAGCGCCGGGCTGGAAGCGTTGCGCACCGGCCTGCGCGGCGTGGTGCTCGAACAGGGCGACCTCTCCGACACCATCCATCGTTATCCACGCCACAAGCTGCTGCTCGCCGAGCCCGTGAACATCCCGCTCTACGGCCGGCTGTGGGTGAGCGACGCCTCGAAGGAATCGCTGCTCAAGCTCTGGCGCGGCATCATCCAGCGCACGGGACTCGAGGTGCTGACCGGTCAGCGTGTCGAACGCATCACGCCGACGGTGGACGGTTTCGAGCTGGAGACGGGCGCGGGGCGATTCCTCGCCCGGCGCGTGGTGCTGGCGATGGGGCGGCGCGGCAACCCACGCCGGCTCGAGGTGGCGGGCGAGGAGCTGCCCAAGGTGTTCTACGACATCGTCGAGATGGAGGCCTTCGCCGGCCAGCGGGTGCTGGTGGTGGGCGGCGGCGACAGCGCGATCGAGTCGGCGGTGGGGCTCGCGAACCAGCCCGGCACCGAGGTGACGCTGTCGTACCGCGGCGAGGCCTTCGCCCGCATCAAGGAACGCAATCGCGCGCGGATCGAGGCCGAGCGCGCGCGCGGCCGGGTCACCGTGCTGCTGCGCAGCCAGGTGCGCGAGATCCGGCCCGAGTGCGTGGTGCTGGACGTCGAAGGCCGTTCGCACATCCAGCCGAACGATCACGTGATCGTGCGCATCGGCGGCGATCCGCCGTTCGCGTTTCTGACCGCGCTGGGAGTACGCATCGTCACCAAGGAGGTCGCTCTGGCCCCGTCGTCCGTGGCGACCGGGGCCGCCGACGATCGGGCGGCACTCGAGGCGCGGCATGCCTGAGCAGCCCATGCTGATGCCGGCGACCTGCATGTTCGTGGTGGCGCTCGCGCTGACGATGGCGCTCGCGCTCGTGCTCTGCCCGGCGAGCGCGCTGGCGCAGGTCTCCCCGGGCCCGCTCGCACGGGCGCACGAGAAGCTCGATCAGCCGGCCTCCTGCTTCCAGTGCCACGCGCGCGCGGGAGGGATGACGCAGCGCTGTGTCGCCTGCCACACGGGGATCGGATCGCAGCGCCGCGATGGCCGTGGCCTTCATGGCCGCGAGGCCCGCGCCAAGGACTGTGCGGGCTGCCATCCCGATCATGCCGGCCGGGATTTCGCGCTGGTGCGCTGGGACGAGGGCGCGCCCGAGCGGTTCGACCATCGTCGCACCGGGTACGCGCTCACCGGCAAGCACGCGGCACTGCCGTGCGCCGACTGTCACCAGGCGAAGTTCCAGCATCCCTCGCCCGTGGCGGCGGGTGTCACCCCCGAGCCCGCGCATCGCTGGTCGGGGCTCGCGACCGCCTGCACGTCGTGCCACACCGACCCGCACAAGGCTCGCTTCGGTGCCGAGTGCACCAAGTGCCACGGCACCCAGGACTGGAAGCGGATCGAGAAGCAGCGGTTCGACCACGATCTGACGCGCTACCCGCTGCGCGGCAAGCACGCCGCGGTGCGCTGCGAGAGCTGCCACGACCCGGCGAGTCCGACCGGGAAGCAGCCGGCGTTCGCGGCCTGTGGCGACTGTCACAAGGACGCGCACGCGGGGCAGGCGTTGATCGCCGGCAAGCCGGCCGACTGTGCCCCCTGTCACGCTGTGGAGGGTTTCAAGCCCGCCACCTTCACCGTCGAGATGCACCAGCGCGAGACCTACCGGCTCGAGGGCAAGCATGCCGCGGTGGCGTGCGCCTCGTGCCATCCGCAGCGACCGGTCGGTGCCGCGATCAGCGCACTGGGCACCGCCCGCGTGGTCATGCGCCCACCACACGAACGCTGCACCACCTGCCACACCGACGCGCACGGGGGGCAGCTCGCCGCCCGTGCCGACCGTGGCGCGTGCGAGGCCTGCCACCGGCTCACGGGATGGAAGCCCAGCACCTTCGCGGTCGCCGACCACGCGACGCTCAAGCTCAGGCTCGAGGGCGCGCATGCGCCGCTGGAATGCGCCGCCTGTCATGGGCTCGATCGGCGCGGGCTGCCGGCGCCGGCTGCCGCCGCCGCGCTGGGCGCGGCGAAGTTCGCCTTCAAGCTCACGGAGTCGGAGTGCGTGCAGTGCCACCACGATCCGCACCTGAGCCGCTACTCGGCCGGCGGGGCGAGCCCGCAGACCGCGGGTTGTCTCAGCTGTCACGACGTCGCGCGCTGGCGACCGGCGACCGTGACGGTCGCGGCCCATCGCGGCTACGGTTTTGCGCTCGAGCAGTCGCACGGGGCAGTGCCATGCACGGGCTGTCACGCGGAGATGGACAAGCGCCCCAAGGTCGGCAGCCTGCGCCTCGCCGCGCACCCCGCCCCGTTGCCGTTCGAACAGCGCCGCCACGAGTGCGTCGCATGCCACGCGGATGTCCACGGCGGGCAATTCGCCACCCGCCGTGACCGGGGGAGGTGTGAGGCCTGTCACGGACTCGACGCATGGCGCGCCGCGGCGCGGTTCGTGCACGATCGCGACACGCCCTTCAAGCTCGAGGGCGCGCACGCGAAGGTCGCCTGTGCGGCCTGCCACCGCATCCAGAAGGACTCCGCCGGCCGCGCGAGGAACGTCTATCACGGCGTGCCCGTCCGGTGCGAGAGCTGTCACGCTCCGGTGGATCGTCTGAACGGAGGTGCCCGATGAATCGCAGCTTTCTGCGTCTCTCGCGTCTTGCGGGCCTCGTCCTGATCCTCGCCCCACTCGCGGTGGCGTTCGCCGGCCCGCTCAAAGCGACGCTCGCACGCCCGGCCAACCCGCACGGCAAGTTCAAGGGCGAGTGCGCCGACTGCCACAGCGCGACCGCGTGGAAACCGGCCAGGATCGGCGCCAAGTTCGACCACGCCAAGTTCGGCTTCGCGCTCGACGGAGCGCACGCCGCGGCGGAATGCAAGACCTGCCACGCGACGCTCGACTTCACGCAGGAGAAGCAGTTGTGCGTCTCCTGCCACGAGGACGTGCACCGCGGCGAGTTCGGCACCGAGTGCGCCCAGTGCCACACCTCGCGCAGCTTCATCGATCGCGGGGCGATGGTGCGCCGGCATCAGGTCTCCCGCTTCCCGCTCACCGGCAACCACGCGGCGCTGGAGTGCGAGGACTGTCACCGCCCGACCGCCGCCGGGCACCTGCGATTCGTCGGCAGGCAGGCGGATTGCAGCGGCTGTCACATGGCCGATTTCCAGGCCGCGAAGACTCCCGACCACGCGGCCGGCAACTTCCCGCTCGACTGCCTGACCTGCCACAGCACCGTGTCCTGGCGGGGCGCGAGGTTCAACCACGACCTGAGCCGCTTCCCGCTCACCGGCGCGCACCGCACGGTGGCCTGCGCCAGCTGCCACGGCGACGGTGTGTACGCCGGCAAGAGCACCGCGTGCGTCTCGTGTCACCAGGGCGACTACGACGGCACGTCCGATCCGCCGCATGCCGCCTCAGGGTTCCCGACCACCTGTGCCACCTGCCACAACACGACCCGCTGGCAGGGGGCGACGTTCGTCAGCCACGACGCTCAGTTCTTCCCGATCTACTCGGGAGCGCACAACGGACGGTGGACCAACTGCGCGACCTGTCATACCAGCGCCAGCGACTTCTCGCAGTTCACGTGTCTGTCCTGCCACCCGCACAGCGATCAGGCATCCACCAGCGGCAACCATAGCGGTGTCTCCGGTTTCACCTACACCAGCCAGGGCTGCTTCTCGTGCCATCCACGGGGGCGCGCTTGAGCGTGGGACGGAAGTCCCCCCGAGCGTCCTGGGTGCTGGCCCGAACGACTCTGGGCCTGGCGATCGCGGCCCTCGCGGTGGCGCCGCCGGTCGCGGCGGCGTCCCGCGCCGCGACCACGCGGGTCAGCTACCTGGCGGGCGGTTCGGTCTACCTCGCGGCCGGCCGGCTGGACGGGTTGGCCGAAGGGGACACGCTGCAGGCGGTCGGGGATGGCCGCCTCGTGGCATTCCTGGTCGTCCGCTTCCTCTCGTCGCATCGCGCCGCCTGCGACACCCTCAAAGCCATCGCCATGCCGGCGGTCGGCGATGAGGTCTGGTATCAGGCCCGTCCGGTGGCGTCCACGACAACGGGTTCTCCAGAGGAATCACCGTCGCTCGCCGCGGACACGACCGGGATGATGGTGCGCGCGGACTCATCGTCCGCCGCGAGCGGGACCGCCATGGCGGGACCGAGCGGCGCGCGCTCCACGGCGCGTCCGGGCCGCCGTCTGCGCGGCCGCGTCGGGGCCCGTTATCTCCTCGTCGATCCGGGCGCGGGCGCGGGCTATTCACAACCCGCGCTCGACCTCCGGGTGGACGGTGCGAACCTGGGCGGCGTGCCGCTGGACTTCGCCGTGGATGTGCGCAGCCGGCGCACGTTTCACGGCGCCCCCGGCATCGCCGACGATGGCGAGGCCCGCGTCTACCGCATGTCGGCGACCTACCACGACGCGCGCGGTCGCCGGCGCGTGACCCTCGGGCGCCAGGTCTCACCGTCGCTCGCCGCCGTGAGCCTGTTCGACGGGGCACTGATCGAGACTTCGGGCGAGCGCTGGAGCGGCGGGATCTTCTCGGGCGCGCAGCCCGACCCGCTCAGCTGGGCGGTGAGCGGTGACATCGTCCAGCACGGCGGCTTCATCGGTCTGCGCGGCCGCCAGGGAGCCCGCCGCTGGTCCGCCACGACCGGCGGCATCGCCTCGTTCGACCATGGCCAGGTGAACCGGCAGTTCGGCTTCTTTTCCGGTTCCTACCTCGACCCGCGGCTCTCGCTCTCGCTCGCCGAGGAGATCGATCTCGGGACCAACTGGAAGCGCCTGATCGGCGAGCCCGCGCTCTCGCTGACCAGCACCTTCGCCTCGGCGCGCGCCCAGCTGACGCACACCGTGTCGCTCAACGCCGGCTACGACAATCGCCGCAGCGTGCGTCTCTACCGCGATCGGCTGACGCCAGAGACCGAGTTCGACGATCGCTACCGTCAGGGCGCGTGGCTGGGTTCGGCGCTCGACCTGCTGGGCCATGTGCGTCTCGGGGCGGACGGACGATGGAGCGGCGGTGGGACGGGCGGTGACTATCGCTCATGGTCCGCGAACGCTGATGTCTCGCGACTGCCCTGGCTGCAGGCGGATCTGCGCTGGCGCAGCACGCGCTTCGACGGCAACACGGCGCGAGGATGGCTACACGCCGCGGGCCTCGGGGTGCGTCCCTGGGGGCAGACGCGCGTCGAGCTCAACGGCGGCCAGCGCGACTCGGAGGACGGGCTCTCGCTCGTCCGCACGCGGGTGAAGTGGGAGGGGGCCGACCTGGACGTCGGCATCGCCGGGCACTGGTACCTGCTGCTCTCGGCGGAGAGGGACCACGGCGACGGCTCGGACGCGGCGCAGGGGTACGCGAGCCTCAGCTGGTTGTTTTAGACCGGCGGTGCCCGAAGACCGAAGACCGCGCTCCCCGGGGGATAGGGGCGCGGTCTCGAGCTGGAACCGGGGTGTCGACTACTGGCCGCTGGTGAGCACCAGGTTCAGATCCCCAGACTTGCCGCGGCCGGCGATCTGGTACTTCACCGCCGAGGAGTCGAGGTAGGCGACGATGCCGGCCTTGGTCGAGCCCGACGCGAGCGGAACCGTCCACGAGCCCGCCAGGACCCACGAGTTCCCGTCGCCCGCGGACCGGTCGAACGGGTTCTTGAAGTTCGCCCCGATTGGCGAGCCGGGCAGCAGGCTGGCGACGTCCGACGCGGCGCCGTAGACACCGTCGTTCTGCACCGCGTAGTCCTCGGCCGAGAGCTGGAAGGTGTGCATGTTCGCCTTGGTGTTGCCTTCCTTCGCCCGGCTCTGCATGGCGATGAAGTTCGGGATCGCGATCGACGCCAGAATGCCGATGATCACGACCACGATCATCAACTCGATCAGCGTGAATCCTCGGCTGGTGCGTGGCATCGTGTGCGCTCCTTCTCTTGAGGCGAGAGACTTTGAACCAACCATCGTCCTAGTGGAGGGGCAAGGGCGATGCCAGCGGCCCCGAAACCCCGAGCGAACGCGGTTCGCCATGCGGCACAACGATATCCGTGAGCGGTGGAGATCGAGACGGAGCCGCCGGACCCGGATCTCGGGGGTCTCCCGCGCGAGTCAGAATGCGCGAACCGGGCGTTTTGCGCTCGAATGGGCGGTCGTGGAATGCGCGGCGATCTTGGGCTCGGATCCCGGCCGCCCCGGCCCCAAGCGCATCGGCCGGGCCTCAGGATCGAGGCCCGGCCGATGGTCATTCGGGGTGGATGCCCCTGGGGCTAGCGGAGCAGGGTCACCCGCGTCTGGATGGGCTGCGCGCCGGCCCGTCCGTGGATGAAGTACATGCCGCCGCGCACCGGCTGACCATCGTCGCCACGTCCGTCCCACTGGACGTCGTAACGACCCGGGGCCTGGCGGGCGTGCACCAGCTCGCGCACCTGCCGACCGGAGAGGTCGTAGACCGAGAGCTGGACGTCATCGGCCGCCGCCGATGACAGCACGTAGGCGATGGTCGCCTGGCTGCTGAACGGGTTCGGGGCGACGCCTTCGATGCTCAGCGTCGCGTCGGTCTCGTCCGCCATCTCGGACGCGAGCGATTCATCCGTCTCGCCCGCGCTCTCGGCATCCGCCGCGGAGCCCGGCGCGACCGTCTCCCACACTTCCGGGCCATCTCCCGCGCCGCAGGCCGAGCCGATGCCATGGGCGTGGTTGATCATCCACCCGGTTTGGATGAGACGACGATAGGACTCTTTGACGCTGTGCCGATCGAGCGATGCGGACTCGAGGCTCACCAGCTGCTGATCGGCATCCGCGAGCCATGCACCGACCGTCGTCGAAAGATCGCCGAGGTGCACAGCCGTGGCGAGGTCGAGTCCGATGGGGGTACCGCCCGCGGCCGTGAGCCCCTGGGCTCCCGCGCACACGTTCGCGGCCACCGCGGCGAACTGCCGCTTGGCGCGCAGGCGGAGATTGCAGCGCACGGGGGGCCTCAGGGCGCGACACAACCCTTCGGACGCGCTCGACCACGCGAAAGCCTGGGTGTGCTCGTCGACGCACGCCGCCAGGGCCGCCAGCTGCTCGGAGGTCATGTTGCGCGTATCGTCGCGACCACGCGCACACTGGCTGCGCCAGTACCATGCGGGTCGCGGGCAGTTGACCGCGGTCCCGCCACACGTGGTGAACGTCACGTCGTGCGTGCACGGGGCGCTCGCGCATCCGGTCGCGGGATCGGTGACGACGAGCTGGTAGCTGCCGCCGACGCCGACGTTGACGCACGAGGCGGTGCTGGTGAAGCCACCGGGACCGGTCCAGGCGTAGGTGAACGCGCCGCTCGGACCACACAGCGACACGTGCTCGCCGGCGCAGGCGCTGGCGGCACCGTCGATCCCGCAGGGCGTGGAGGCTCCCCCCGAGACGGTCTGGCTGCAGGGCGCGCTCCAGAGTGCGTTGTTCATGTCCCACAACCGGAGGGTGTACGTGCCCGGATCGGCGATGGTGACGCACTGGGTCAGGGCGGCAAATCCATTCGGCCCGGTCCAGTGCCATTCATACGGCCCGTTGGGCCCGCACAGCGTCGCGCTGCCACTGCAGATCGAGCTGGGGCCGGTGATGGTGCACTGCGCGGAGACCGGCGCGGCGCCAGGCCCGGCGAGCAGGAGGACGGAGAATGCGAGCGCGAAGGGCCACCCGCGCGACGAGGATCGATGCATGACTACCTCCACGGCGTGAGATACGCCGAGGGACTTGCCCACCCGCCTGACGAGCGAAGGTCGGAGTCAGGCGCGGGGCGCTCCCCGGGAACCACCCGAACTGCGCGGCTCCCTGCCGCTGCTTGACGCGAGCCCGCGATGTGCGCCACGAGCCTCATGCGTCAATGGAAGAATGGGGCCAGAAGTCGATCAGGCGCGCACCGTTTGGCGCCGGCATTGCAATGCACGGCATCCGCGGCGGGAGTGGTGGAACTCCCCCGACCGGGGTCTCGGCGCAGGTCGACGCCGGGCAGAATCCAACGATCCGCGCCGGGGCGTCCGTGTCGAGCGAACCGGGAGCCGCGGACGTCGCCTGGGCATCGGGCACCAGGTCGTGCGGCCCGGGGGCGCGGGTGCTGCGGATCGCAACGGGACGCGAACGGCATGGAGCATGTCTTGATACATTGTCGTCGGTCCCAGCGACGTTCCATGGCACGAGGGAGGACAGACGCGTGAGCGCAGGCCCCGGGTCCATCGGTGGGAAGGATCGCAGGTTCCCATTCCTGCCGGTCGCTCTGCTCTCGGGGATCGTCGGGGCATTCGTGACGCGGTGGCTGACCGCGCTGCCCTACGGCAATCCCGACAGCCACGCGTTCGAGGCGATCGCCCGTTCGCTCCTGGCGGGACGCGGCCTCGTCTATGAAGAGCCCATGCTGGGGGGCCTTTCGTTCTTCGCCTACCGTTCACCGGGCTATCCCATCTTCCTGGCGCCGCTGCTTGCCATCGGCGGGATTCCTCTCGCGCTCACGGTGCAGGGCGCGCTCGCGGGGGTCACCGCCGCGCTGATCGGTCGCCTGGGGGAGCGCCTGGGCGGAGCGCGCGCCGCCTGGTGCGCCTGGGCGCTCGCGCTCACCTGGTGGCCGACGTGGGTCTTTGCCGGTCAGCTGCTCTCGGAGTCGCTGTACGTGACGCTTTCGGTCCTGGTGCTCACGGCGCTTCTGGCGGCGTTGCGCGCCTCCAAGGGTCCGCGCGCGGTGGCGCTCGCCGCGCTCGCCGGCGTGCTCACGGCCGCGGCCGCGCTCACCCGGTCCCCGGGTGCGGTGGTGGGCGTGGCCCTGGTGTTCGGGCTTCTCCTACTGAGTCCAAGGCTGGTCGTGCCCTACCTGGTCGCGGCGGTGCTGGCATGGGCGCCGTGGCCGATCCGAAACGCGATCAAGCTCGGCGCGTTCGTGCCGCTCACGACCAACGCCGCCATGAACGTCTTCGACGGCAACTCGCCGGTCGAGACCGCGGCGTGCTGGGACGAGATGGCCGCGCACCCCGAGCGCGGCGAGCTGGGCTTCGAGCGGTATTTCGCCGAGCGTACGCGGCGTGAGGTGTTGGCGCGTCCAGTGGAGCTGGGCCGGGGACTGATCTGGAAGGGCGTCCACTACGTCATCCCGTCGGGGAGGAAACCCTTCGCCTGGATGCTGCGCGCCGTGCTCCTGGTCGCCGTCGTCGGGCTCGCGGGGTTCGCCTCGGTCCGGAAGGCATGGCTCCTTCCCGGACTCATCTATATAGCCCAGTGGGCCGTGAGCACGGCGACCGTGGTGGGCGACCGCCATCGATACCCGGGAGAGTGGCTGATCGTGCTGGCCACGGCGTTGACGATCGCCGCGTGGTGGGGGAGGCGCGCCGAGGCTGAGACGCACACCCCGATCGCACAGCCGACAGGATGACCCGCAGGCGACTGCGGGCCGGCGGGAGGAGCGCATGAGCGACAAGAAGCTGATCTGGATCGGTGCAGTCGTCGGCTCCACGGTGGGCGGGTTCGTGCCGGGCCTCTGGCACGCATCGATGTTCTCGATGTGGGGACTCCTGTTCTCCACCGTCGGCGGGCTCGTGGGCATCTGGGCCGGATGGAAGGTGGCGCGAGGGGGCTGAGGGCTCCGCTCGGTCTGTCGCTCTCCTCAGTGAGAGAGTCGACAGCCGCGGGCAATCCCCGCGGCCGTAGATCGCAGGTTGTCCACACGAGAGTTCTCTCTCCTGTTTGCCCCGGCTAGCCAGGCCGAAAAACCCGGTTCTCCGCGGCCGGCATTCGGCGGTAGACTTCCTTCCAGGAGCATCCCCGAGGAGGTGTCACATGCGAGCCATCGCATCCGGGATCCTGGTCGCACTTGTGGCAGTCTTCACGCTGCCGCCCACCGGCGCGCCGGCCGATACGCTCGACGCCCCGGCAGAATACATGGCCCACTCCGACGGCTCGTTCAGCTTCAACGTCACCTTTCACAAGGGCCCGGGAAGCGACCGCCTCGCCGGGTATTCGTGGGTTGGCTTGGAGAACATCAGCGGCGGT
>JBGPXY010000052.1:0-13659 GCA_041492985.1 Candidatus Eiseniibacteriota bacterium | reverse complement strand
ACGCTGCGGCAGCGCATGCGCCGCGACGGCGCGATCCCGCTCGCCGAGGCCGCGGCACTGCTCATGCCCGTGTGCGGCGCGCTCGCGGCCGCGCACCAGGCCGGCATCGTGCACCGCGACCTCAAGCCCGAGAACATCCTGATCGCCCACGATGGCGATCCACTCGTCACCAAGCTGACCGACCTCGGCGTCGCCCTCTCCGTGCGCGGGACGCGCATCACACTCGAAGGAGCGATCGTCGGCACCGCCTCCTACCTCGCGCCGGAGCAGGCACTCGGTCAGCCGGTGGACGGTCGCACCGATCTCTACGCCCTGGGCGTGGTGCTCTACGAGCTGGCGATCGGCCGGCTGCCGTTCACGGGCGACGACGCGCTCATCGTCATCTCGCAACACCTGCACGCGCCGGTGGTGCCGCCGCGCACCTATCGTCCTGAGCTGCCCGCCGGCCTCGAAGCGGTCATCCTGCGGCTGATGGCCAAGTCTCCGGCGGATCGATTCGCGAGCGCCGGCGATGTGGGCGAGGTGCTCGCCGCGCTCGATTCGGGTGGCGACGGCGCCACGGACGAGCCCGCAGCCGATGCGCGCGTCCTCGAGCTGCTCGCGCGCGGCCGGATCGTCGGCCGCCGGCCCGAGCTGCAGCAGCTGCGTCAGCTCTGGAGCCGGGCCATGGAGGGCCAGGGACATCTGGTGCTGCTCTCGGGAGAGCCCGGCGTGGGCAAGACCCGTCTCGCGCGCGAGATCGTCGTGATGGCCCAACTCAACGGCGCCGAAGTCATGCACGGCGGCTGCTATGAATACGAGGCGACCACGCCCTATCTCCCGTTCGTCGAAGCGCTGCGCCATTGGGTGCACGAGCAGGCGCCCGAGGTGCTGCGCGCGCGGCTCGGTCCGCTCGCACCCGAGCTGGCGCGGCTGGCGCCCGAGATCGAGGCGAAGCTCGGGCCGCTGCCGCCGAGCCCGGCGTTGCCGCCGCAGGAGGAACGCCTGCGACTGTTCGATCACGTCGCGCGGCTGTTCCAGGGACTGGCGCGCGAGCGCGGGCTGCTGCTGGTCCTCGACGACCTGCACTGGGCCGACCACGGCACGCTGACCCTGCTCCAGTACCTGATGCGGAACCTGCGCGAGGAGCGCCTGCTGGTGCTGGGCGCCTACCGCGAGGCGGATCTCGATCGCTCTCACCCGCTGGCGGCAGCACTGGTGGAGTGGAACCGTGAGCGGCTGGCCACACGCGTCGCGCTCCAGCGACTGCCGCTCGAGGCCACTTCCGAGCTGCTCGCGACGCTGTTCGGTCAGACCTCCGTGGCGGCCGACTTCGCCGCCGCGCTCTTCCGCGAGACCGAGGGCAACCCGTTCTTCGTCGAGGAGGTGGTGAAGTCGCTCATCGAACAGGGCCAGATCTACCGCACCAGCGGCGACTGGCAGCGGCTCGCCGTGGCCGAGTTGGTAATCCCGCAGAGCATCCGTGCGGCGGTCTCGCGGCGACTGGATCGTCTGAGCGAACCCTGCACGCGCACCCTCCAGACCGCCTCCGCGCTGGGCAAGACGTTCGAGTTCTCCGAGCTGGCCGCGGTCGCCGAGAGCGGCGAAGACGTGCTGCTCGACGCGCTCGACGAGGCTGAGGCAGCCCAGGTGCTGCGCGCGATGGAAGAAGGCACCTACGCCTTCACCCACGACAAGATCCGCGAGGTGCTGCTCGACGAGCTGAACCCGATCCGGCGGCGGCGTCTGCACCAGCGCATCGGCGAAGGGTTGGAGCGGATGCTGGGGGACGAGGCGGCGACCCGGGCGCAGGACCTCGCCTACCACTTCATCCTGAGCGGCGACCTCGCGCGCGGACTGGAGTACTCGATGCGAGCGGCCGACCATGCCGAGCGGGTGTTCGCGAACGAGGAGGCGCTCGGATTCCTGAACCGGGCTCGCGAGTGCGCCGAGGCGCTCAAGCGCACCGACACGCAGTCGGAGATCCACGAGCGCATGGCCACCGTGCACCAGCGCAAGAGCGCATTCGCCGAAGCCATCCAGGAGTACGAGCGTGCCGCGGCCTTCGCCGGATCGAACACGCGACGCGCGGGGCTCAAGGTGCGCATCGGCAACGTGTACACCTTCACGGGCGATACGCGAGCGCTACCCTATCTCGAGGGTGCCCTGCGCGAGCTGGATCCCGCGCGGCAAGCGAACGATCTGGCGCTCGCGACGGCTCTGATCGGGCGCTTCCACCACTATCGCGGGCAGCACAACACGGCGGTCGAATTCCTCGAGCGCGCCCGACAGCTGGCCGAGCCGCTCGACGACCCGGTCACGCTCACGCTCATCTACGCCTACTTCGCCGGCGCGTACCAGCATCTCACCCGTATCGAGGAGAGCATGGCATGGGCGCGGCGCGCCATCGCCCTGGGCGAGCGCACGGGATACCTCGAGGCGAAGCGGATCGGATACGAGTTCCTGGCCGAAGACTCGTCGCTGGTGGGACTCTGGGACGACACGCTCCATTTCGCCGCGTTGAATCGCGAGATCGGGGAGCGGCTCGGGTCGCTGTTCGACATGGCCTGGGCCGACTACCCGCGCGCACTAGGGGAGCTGGCGACGGGGCGGCTGCGTGAGGCCGAGGCCACGACGCGCGGCGCGCTCGTGATGACCGAACGGGTGGGGGATCAGCGCCTCGGGTGCTTCCACCGGTCGTTGCTCTCGCGCGTGCTCACCGAGCTGGGCGACGAGGCCGAGGCACTCGAACAGGCCGAGACGGCGATCGCCACGGCCGACGAAGTGGGCCAGGTGGTGATCCGGAGCGGAGCCCGACAGGCCATGCTGAGTGTGATGCTCCGGCAAGGTCTGCTGGCCGAAGCCGTGGCGGTCGGCGATCAGTCGTACGAGATCATGCGAGGGACCCAGAGTGCCATCCACCATCTGTTCGTTGGGACGCCCCGCGTGGAGGCGTACATCCGCCTCGGACGTCTGGAGGATGCGAGGAAGCTGCTAGACGAGCTGATCGCCGCGGCCCGCGCGGCGGGCTCCCGCTACCACGAGGCGATGGCGCGCGGCCTCGAGGGAGCGTGGCTGGCGGCGCGCGGCGACGCCGCGCCCGCGCGTACGGCATTTGACGAGGCGGTTGCGACGCACGAAGCGATGGGAAGCGTGCTCGAGCTCGGCTCGACGCTCCGGCGGCGTGCGGCGCTTCGGCGCGCGGAGGGTGATGCGAAGGGCGCCGTCGCGGATCTCGGTCGGGCGCGCGACATCTTCGCGACCGCGGGCGCCAGGCCGGCGCTGGCGGCGGTCGAAGCGGAGTTGCGGAGCGTGTCGAAGCGCTAGCGGCGGGCAGGCGCCCGGCGCTCGCGCCACGTCACCGACGAGGTCTACCCGCCAGCGAGCTCGAATCCTTGAGGTTCGGCGTCGGCGCCTGGGACCCGGTCCACGCGCACTTCATGGGCTCGCCGCAGCGCGGGCACTCGATGCGCTCGGCCTTGCCCTCCTCGGAGGTGGCCATCCAGCGCTCCACCTTCTGCTGGCAGCCCGGCGTGTAGCACAGATAGACGCACAGGGGCATCGCGTTCGCTCCCTTCGATCCGATGACTACTCGCGTGTCGCCCGGGATTCTACGGGCTCGACGATCAATGCGTGGATGATGATGCCCGGCGCGTCGGGCGACAGCTTGACGATGTGATGCCCCGGCAACTCGCGGCACACCGCGTAGACCCTCGGCTCATCGATCTCGACGTACGATGCGCCGCGACTGTCGAGCCGCGCGTCGGCGCCCAGCGCGTCGTGTGGCAGCCACTTCTCGTCGAGGAGCACCCACAGGCGTGCCGTCTCGCTGGGCGGCGGGCTCAACACGGCCCACAACGCGCCGGAATGATACCGCAACGCGATGAAGTTCTCCGGACCGCCCCGGCCGGCGGTGATCCCCTCGCCCCCCGGGCTCCACATCCCGACCGGATAGGGCACGTACAGAATCCCCTCGACCTGGGAGCGCAGCTGGGCGATGAAGGGCTGCGCCCGCCCCGGTGTGGCGCCGACGAGCGGTCCCTCACGCACCTCGGTGCTCCCGAGCTGCACGACGTGCGCGTCCGGCAGCTCGGCGGCCGGCGATGACCCCGCGGCGGGTTCCGGGTCCGCGGGGAACTGCAACTCGGGATGGAGCACCTTGAGCTGCGCCCGGAGCGCGCGCTCGATGACCGGAAGCTGGCCGCGGCCGAGCGCGGCGTTCATGATCCTGCCGAACCCGTTCGCGAGCACGACGCGCGGGCCGTCGAGCGGCCCACCGAGGCGGCGACGGATGGCGTAGGCGGGGTCGAGGGCGATCGGGAAGTGCAGGCCGAATCGAAAGGCGACCCGCGCGGGCACCGTGGAATCGGCGGCGAACGCGTAGTCGGGCTCGTGCACGCCGATGATGCGCACGCCGTACCGGGCGTAGGCCTGGTACCACCCTTGGAGGATCGGCAGCGCGCGCAGGCACTCGGGGTCGGTATCGGACCACAGCGCGATCACGGTAGGATGCCCGCGCAGCGAGTCGGCAGGGAGCGGCCCACCGTTGAGCCACCCGGCGGCCTCCGTGAGCCGCGGCAGCAACACGCCCACCAGTTCGCCATCGGGCGCATCGGCATCGTTCGTGGTGGGGAACAGGCGCGGCACCAGCACGGTCGCGACCGCGGCGAGCACGATCACCACCACTCCGACGACCACGAGGACCCACTCGCGCTGCTTCACGACCGCGGAGTATAGCCCAGCCCATCCCGCGCACAGGCGGCGCGCACGCTGTGATACGCTGCCGCGCATCGACCACGCGGCCTCGGCCGCGCGACGCCTCCCCCACCGGGCTTCGAACATTGCCGCGATCACCCCCTGCGCGGCGCGGGCCCAGGAGCGCATCCATCGCTCGACGTCTGATCGTCGCGCTGATCCTCGCCGCGCCCATCGCGGCCATCGGCTGCGGCGGCCGCCAGGACGCGAAGCCCGCGTCGCGTGCGCCCGCCGCCCTGGAGCCGTTCAAGATCGGCATCATGACCGGCACGTCGTCGCAGGGCGGCGGGGAATTCCACGCCGGGCAACTGCTCGACCGTAGGTACCCGGGCCGGGTCATGCACATCACCTATTCCGACAACTTCCCGCGCGAATCGGTGACGGTGGTGGCCCAGCTCACCGGGCTCGCCAGCGACGAGCGCGTGAGGATCATGGTCGTCGGGCAGGCGGTGCCCGGCGCGCTCGCCGCCGCGCGTCGCATCGGTGATGTGCGCAGCGACGTGTTGATCGGCTTCGTGAGCCCTCACGAGGACCCGGATTCGATCGACGCGGCGTGCGACATCACCCTTGGCACCGATCCACTCGCCCGTGGGGCGGACATCGTCACGGCGGCGCGAACGATGGGGGCCAGGAACTTCGTCCACTACTCGTTCCCGCGCCACTTGTCGCAGCGCCTGGTCGCGCAGCGGCGCGACGTGATGGCGCGCACGTGCCGCAAGCGCGGGATGGGGTTCTTCGAGGTCGAGGCCCCCGACCCGGCCGGCGGCGAGGGACTGTCAGCGGCGCGGAAGTTCATCCTCGAAGACGTGCCGAGGCAGCTCGACACGCTCGGGACCGCGACCGCGTTCTACGCCACTTGCGATGGTCTACAGGAACCGCTCATCAAGGCGCTGCTGAGCGCCGGCGCGGGCTACTTCGTGGAGCAGGACGTCCCCTCGCCCACGGCAGGCTATCTCGAGGCGCTCGGGATCAAGCTCCACGATGAGCAGGCGGACAGCGTGGCGCCGGTGCAGGTCGAGATCCGGCGTGCGATCGCCGAGAAGGGCATGAGCGGTCACTTCGGCGGCTGGGCCGCCGATCCAGATGTGGTGTCGCTGCGCGCGGCGACCACCCTGCTCGTGGACGCGGCCGACGGGAAAGCCGATCCGAGCGACTCGACGACGGTGCTCCGATACCTGACCGCCGAGGCGGGCGTGCCGGTGCGCATCCACCGGTACGCTCCCGGGCGCAACCACTGGCTGATCACGCTCGAGCACATCACCTACTGAGGCGCGTTCACGATCCCCCGTCCACCGCGCTCAAGCCGCGCTGGACCAGCGCCACCACCGGCGCCCAGTACCCCTCGGACGGATGCCGATACGCGTCCGCGTGCTGATAGCGGTCCACCACGACCAGCTTCGCCGGCGATGCCGCGGCGGCGCGGATGCGCTCCGCCTGCGCCACCGGGAAGCGCTCGTCGGCCCGGCTGTGCACGATGAGCAACGGTGCGCGCAGCCGGCGGGCACTCTCGACATTGTCGAACGCGTCGGGCATCAGCGGCGTGAGCCAGGCCGGCAGGAGCTTCATGGAGACCGCCGCCTCGCGCCCCGAAGCGAACGGCTCGAGCAGCGCCACGCCGTCGAGCGCCGCCCACGACTGCGGCACCACGCCCATCGCGATCGCCGTGCCGAGCGAGAGCCCCACCGCGCATCGGCGCGGGGCTCGGGTGGC
The DNA here is from genome assembly GCA_041492985.1 of Candidatus Eiseniibacteriota bacterium. GTDB lineage: Bacteria > Eisenbacteria > RBG-16-71-46 > RBG-16-71-46 > RBG-16-71-46 > WS-11. The sequence continues at coordinate 7,215 of JBGPXY010000052.1, read as the reverse complement.
GCGGCGCTCGAACTCGACCAGTGCGGCGGCTCCGTCCTCGAGCAGCCGGTTCACGCTCGGCGTGCCGCTGCTGCTGCCGAAGCCCGAGTAATCGAACACCATGCACGACAGATGATGGCGGTGAAGCAGGTCGAGTGCCGCCACCCACTGGGACAGGCACTCGCCGTTGCCGTGGAAGATCAGCACCGCGCCCGAGTCCGGCCCGGTCGAGTCGGCGGGCACCCACCACGCCTGCAGCCGCCGGTCGCCGCTCGTGATCCAGAACTCGTCGTAGCGAAGCCCCAGGTCCGAGGGGCGCTCGGGACCATTGGCGCGCACGCTGAATCCGCTGTGCTGCGTGCGCTGGTAGAGCACTGCGCGCAGACCGATCACGCCCAGCACGAGCAGAGCGACCGTGGCCATCGCGACCGCCCTCAGTCTGTGCATGACCCGCCTCCTCCCCGTGCGTACCGACCCCCGGAGTCGCGTTCCGCCGTTGCGCTGCGGCGCGCGACTCCGTAGGCTCGCCCGACGTCGGTTCCCATTCCCCCGATCAGACGGAGGTGCACGTGACGGCGACCGCAGCGGTGAACGAGGCCGGGCCAGGCCCACGGCAGGGCACGTTCCTCGGACACCCGAAGGGCCTCTACGTCTTGTTCTTCACCGAGATGTGGGAGCGGTTCTCATACTACGGGATGCGCTCGCTGCTCGTCCTGTACATGGTGAAGTATCTGTTCCTGCAGCCGGACGTGGGCCAGAGGGTGCTCGGCTTCACCGCCCTGCGCGGCATGCTCGAGGGGATGTTCGGACCGCTCGCCGTACAGCCGCTGTCGTCGCAGATCTACGGGCTTTACACCGGCTTCGTCTACTTCACGCCCTTCTTCGGCGGGATGCTGGCTGACCGCGTGCTCGGCCAGCGGAAGACGGTGATCCTCGGCGCCGTGCTGATGGCTATCGGCCACTTCATGATGGCGAGCGAGCACATGTTCTTCCTCGCCCTGCTGTGCCTGATCGCCGGCAATGGCTGCTTCAAGCCCAACATCTCGACGCAGGTCGGGCTGCTCTACCCGCCGGGCGATTCGCGGCGCGATGGCGCGTTCACCATCTTCTACATGGGCATCAACCTGGGCGCCTTCTTCGCGCCGCTGGTGTGCGGCACGCTCGGCCAGACCAAGGGCTGGCACTACGGATTCGCTGCCGCCGGCGTCGGCATGATCCTCGGACTCTGCCTCTACCTGTGGGGTCACAAGTATCTGGCGCAGGACGTGCTCACGCAGCGCCAGGCCGCGCGCGCCACCACGCCCAAGGAGAAGATGTCGCGCGAGGAGTGGCTGCGGGTGGCCGTGCTCATGGTGACCTGCCTGCTGGTGAGCGTCTTCTGGGCGGTGTTCGAGCAGCAGGGGAACACCATGCAGCTGTGGGCCGACCGCAATACCAACTGGTCGTTCGCGGGGCTCCACATCCCGTCCACCTGGTATCAGGCCTTCAATCCGGCGCTGATCTTCATGTTCGCCCCGCTGCTCAACATGGTGTGGGCGCGGCAGGCCAACCGTGGCAATGAGCCCGCCAGCCTGACCAAGATGGGATTCGGCTGCCTGCTGCTGGGGCTATCGTTCATCGTGATGATCATCGCCTCGCAGGGCACGGGCCCCGACGTGCGACGCAGCGTGCTGTGGCTGGTGGGGACGACAGTGATCTTGACCATTGGCGAGCTGTACCTGTCGCCGATCGGACTCTCGTTCGTCACCAAGGTCGCCCCCGCGCGTATGGTGTCGATGCTCATGGGGATGTGGTTCCTGGCGAACTTCCTCGGCAACTACGTGTCGGGCTACCTCGGCACCTTCTGGGAGAAGATCCCGCACGGGCAGTTCTTCCTGATGATGACCGGGCTCGGCGTGACGGCGGGGGTGGCAATGCTGGCGCTCAGCCGGCCGATGAACAAGATCGTGGCGAGTCACGATCGGAAGGCGGGGTAGCGGGGGGGCGGCAACACCCCGGCCCCTGGTCGGGGCTGGCGGCGACGTCGGTCATCCTCACGGAAGGTAGCAGCCATGGATCTCCTCGGGCAGCTCGTGATTGCGCTTGGTGATCGATACCGCGTCGAGCGCGAGCTTGGCGAAGGTGGCATGGCGATCGTCTTCCTTGCGGAGGATCTGAAGCACCGCCGGCGCGTCGCCATCAAGGTGCTCAAACCCGAACTCTCGGCCGTCCTCGGCAGCGAGCGTTTCGTCCGCGAGATCGAGATCGCCGCGACACTGCAGCACCCGCACATTCTTCCCCTGTATGACTCCGGGCAGGCCGGAGCCCTCTTCTACTACGTGATGCCGTTCGTCGAGGGCGAGTCGCTCCGGCAGCGGCTCGCGCGGGAACAGCAGCTGCCTCTGGACGCCGCGTTCCAGATCGCCCGCGAAGTCGGCAGCGCCCTGCAGTACGCCCATGAGCGCGGTGTCGTCCATCGGGACATCAAGCCAGAGAACATCATGCTGTCCGGGGCGCATGCCCTAGTCGCCGACTTTGGCATCGCCCGGGCCGTGCAGGCCGCTGGCGCGGCGCAGCTCACACAGAGCGGCATGGTGATGGGCACACCGCAGTACATGAGCCCGGAACAGGCCGCCGGGGCGACGGTGGACGCTCGCACCGATCAGTACAGCCTGGCGTGCACCCTGTACGAGATGCTGATCGGTCAGCCGCCCTTCACCGGGCCCTCATCCCAGGCAGTCATCGCACGGCACTTGCTCGATCCCGTTCCCAGCCTGCGGGTGGTTCGCCAGACGATCGCGCCGGCGGTAGAAGGCGCGATCACGCGGGCCATGGCGAAGGTCCCCGCCGACCGTTTTGGCTCGATCCAGGGATTCGTGGACGCGCTGGAGTCGCCTGCGTTCGAGTCGGAGCCGCCGGCTCTGCCCGCCCGGCCGCGGAGCCTTCTCGGGCCGCGCATGAGCCGGCGGGCGATGACCGCGCTCGTGGCCGCCCTATTGGTGGCGGCGGCCGCGTGGTGGCTTGTGGCAGGGCGGACGGCGCAGCGGGCCCTCTCCAGCGCCGGTGCGGTCACCGCGGTCGCGGTGCTCCCATTCCAGGACCTGACGAGCAGCCCGGACTCCTCGTACCTCGGGGGCGGAGTGACGGCGGGGCTCATTGCCGATCTCGCCGAGATCGGCTCGTTGAAGGTGATCTCCGGCTCCTCGGGGGCGGTGGCCCAGGGGACGGCGCGGTCGCTGGCGGATCTGGCGAGGGAGCTGGGGGTGGAAGGCGTCGTGAACGGCTCGATTCGGAGGACGGGTGACTCCGTACAAGTGAGCGTACGTTTCCTCCACGCCCCGGACAGCACCCTCCTCTTCTCGAGAGACTACCAGGGCCGTCTCGGCGAGCTGCCGGACCTGCAACGGGAAATCACCATCGCCATTACCGGCTCGATCAGCGCCAGGCTCAAGGGCTCCGAGCGGAGTCGTCTCAACGTGCGCCGGGAGGTGGATCAACGGGCGTACGAGTCGTACCTGCGCGGCCGCTTCTACCTGGACCGCGGCGAGCTCGAGCCGGCGCGGGCCCAGTTCGAGCAGGCGGGCCGAATCGCTCCCGATTGGGCGCCGCCGTACGTGGGCCTCGCCAGCTACTACACGACGCTTCCCTTCCTCAGTGACATTCCGCCGGCAGAAGTACTGCCCAAGGCACGGGCGGCGCTGGCTCATGCCCTCGAGCTCGACGAGAACCTGTCGGAAGCGCACGCGGCCAACGGCTACATCCGGGCCTACTACGAATGGGACTGGCGCGGCGCCGAGCAGGAGTTCAGGCGCGCGCTCGAGCTCAGGCCCAACGACGCCGACGCGTACTTCTCCTACAGCCGCTTCCTCGCGTCACGCCGCCGGCTCGACGAGGCCATCGCGCAGATCGGTCGGGCCGTGGAGCTGGACCCGCTGTCGCCCTCGCTGCAGGCGAACCGTGCCCTGCTCGACTACTTCGCGGGGCGCTATGACGCGGCGGGCAGTCGGCTACGGGAGATCCTCAAGAGCGACTCCACCGACGTCACGGTCAAATGGGGACTGGCGCTCGTGGACGAGCAAGTGGGGAGACTCGACGAGGCCATCGCGATCCTGGAGCCGATCAGCGCCACCAGTCTCCTCCGCAAGTCCTCGCTCGGCCATGCCTATGCGGTCGCCGGGAAAACCGCCCGAGCGCGGAGCGTCCTCGGCGAGCTGCGCGCACAGGCGACCCGACGCTACGTGCCATCCTACTTGTTCGCGGTGGTGCACGCGGGCCTCGGGGAGCGCGATCAGGCACTCCGCTATCTCGAGCGCGCGTACGAGGAGCGCTCGACGGTGTTGGCCTACCTACAGATCGATCCGCGGCTCGCGACGCTGCGGGACGACCCGCGATTCCTCGCCTTGGCACGACGGCTCGGAGGGGAGTGAGCAGGGGGGGCAGACGCCCCGCTCACCGCGTCGCGGTCATCACGCGGCCGGCGCTGCGCCCGCCGAGCCGGCTCGCGCGGCCGGCGAAGAAGCGTTCGTTGAGCGCGTCCATGCCCAGGTCCTCGAGCCGCGTGAATTTGGCGGGGAAGCCTACGATCGCACGTGGATGACGCGGAGCCCTAGGCTCTGATCCGCTTGCGTGAGCCTGAGGAGGAAGACACCCGGCCGCAGGCGGCCCATGCCCTGCAGCTGAACTCGCTGGATGCCACCCTCCAACCCGCTCAGGTCTCGAGCCCACACTCGCCGACCAGCCACGTCAAACAGCTCGAGTACAGCCGGCGCCGCCGTTGGAAGCGACAACTCGACGACGAGATTCTCCGAGAATGGATTGGTACCGCCGACCCCGAACGAAAGAGCAAGCGTTGCCCGCGTGTCGGGCTCATCAGGTTGGTGCTCTTCTTCTGAAGAGAGCCTCTCACCCCCGCGCGTCGCTTTGCGCATTGAGGCAAGCGACCAAAGCCAGTCGTTCTCGAACAGGATGATCCGATCGCGCCGGGAGTCATACGCGCCGCCTGGACTTCGCCACAGAGGTACGGGCGCCCCCTGCGGCGGGATTCGGTCCCATCTCAAGTCACCGAGGCGAAACTCCCAGGCGTCGTCGAATGGCCCGCGCGCGAAGGCCCCCGGGACGAAGCCACCCACGAGGATCGTCCGGTCGCCGACGGGGTCGTAGACCAGGCGCGAAAACGCCCGCCGAGGTGGCAAGTCGGGGCTTGATCCCCCGGCATTGAGTTGAGTCCAGCCCGGCGAGCCCGAAAGCGCGAGAGCCCACACGTCATTCAGGGTCCACCAACTGTCGGCGTCCTCCCAGCCACCTCCGAAAACAACCATGCGGTCATGTCTCTGATCGTAGACGGCAGCATGGCCGCTGCGCGGCCGGGTGGGAATGAACGCCGCCAGCGACGACCAGCGGGGTTCATCATCTAGCGGCAGCACCCAGACACTGTCGAGAGACGAAGATGCTGTTTGGCTCCCTCCAGATAGGATCATTCTGCGACGGACTGGATCGTAGATGGCTTCACTGTTGTAGCTCGCAGGAATTCGCCCCGTGGTTGGAATGCGCGACCACGTCGGCTGCCCCTCCAGGGATAGCTCCCAGGTCTCGGAGAGAACTCGCGAGCCGTCCCACCCCCCGTGAACGATGAATCGGTTCCGAACTGGGTCGTAAACCTCTGTGGCGCCAGTCGGGATCGAGGGCGCAGCCCCGATCGTGGACATTGCGCTCCAATCTCTGCGGCCGCTGAGGGAATAGGTCCACACCTGTGAGCCGTCGTAGGTGATCAGCCTGTCGCGGCGCCCGTCGTAGTGGATATGGGAAGGCACTCCACTCCAGCCGCTATACCCAGTTGATGTCGGCATACCTGCAGCCGGGGTCACTCTCGACCAAGACGGTGCCCCATCCAAGGCGAGTGCCCACACGTCCGCGTAGGGAGTTCCCCCGCCACCGCCATAGACGAGGACTCGGCGCTCCTCAGAATCCAGCACCGCCGATGCGAAGTAGCGCGCACGAGGTCGCTCAGGTCCCGGCACCAGTTCGGCCCACTTGAGGTCTTGGATCGAAAGCGACCACTCTCTCGCGATACCGCCGAAGCATTCGAGTCCAGGGTTGTATTCTGCATAGCCGCCGATGACGATCATTCGCTTTGCCGCCGCGTCATAGGCAACGCTGTGAGCCTCGATTCCGCAGGGCGCCGGGCCGGTGATGTTGGGCGTCAGGTCCGTCCAGGTGGGCGGGCCGGAGAGCGAGAGCAGCCACACGTCGGTGGTCTGTTGGGCGCAGGTGAAGATTCCGGGGCAGAAAACCGGTCCGGCTCCGCCGAACACAACCATTGCGCCCAAGTCCGGTACGAACACCGCCGAGTGCATCGATCGCGGCCCGGGCGTTCGACCGTCGGGGTGGAGCTGCATCCACGCGGGGGGATCCGACAGACTTAGCTGCCAGAGGTCGTTCGTATGCCAACCATCCCAGCCCCCGAACACCAGAACCCTGTCGTTCATGGGGTCGAGCGTCGCGGTGTGGCGATACCGGGCGCTCGGCGGTGGCCCACTGGCCGCGAGTTGTCGCCACCTCGGGCGGCCTCTCAGTGACAACTCCCAAAGGTCATTGAGAAGGCCCGTCGAGTCTCGGCCGCCGATCAGCAGCATTCGCTGTCTGGGCGGATCGAAAACCGCCGCGGACCCTAAGCGGGGCGATGGCGATTCTCCGAGAGCTGCCGCCCGTTCCCACCGTGGTTCTCGACCCAGTGTCAGGATCCAGAGGTCATTGCTGAGAGCGGCGCCCTCGTACTTCTCAGTGGTCCGACCCCCAAAGACGACAAGGCGACGGTGCCTAGAGTCGAGCACCGACACGTGCTCGGACCGCGCAGGGGGCCCCAATTCGAGCCATTCAAGGTCGGCGGCCCCGGGTGGTCGATGCAGGGGGCCCTGAGTCGGGCGGTCCGGTCCCGGCGCAGGGCGGGCCTCCGTCAAGGGCGCATAGAGCGCCAGGGCGGCGCCTACAACCAAGGTCGCTGCGGCTCTGGAGGCGAGAGACCCAGAACCGACCCCGCTACCCATCATTCCTCCACCACCCGGTCGGCTGCGTCCAGGCTAACACGGCAGCGCACACCAGAGACAACCCTGCCCGAGCGTCACCTGGTGGCCTCCTCGCCTCGCAGGGCACGGGCCCCGACACGCGGCGCAGCGTGCTGTGGCTGGTGGGGACGACGCTGATCCTGACCGTCGGCGAGCTGTACCTGTCGCCGATCGGACTATCGTTCGTCACCAAGGT
>JBGPXY010000173.1:0-5994 GCA_041492985.1 Candidatus Eiseniibacteriota bacterium | reverse complement strand
GCTTCGACCGCGCGGCCGGCCTGCTCTACATCGCCGACGTCGGCCAGAACCTGTGGGAGGAGATCGACATCATGCCCGCGCGCACGCCGGGCCTCGACTACGGCTGGAACGTGATGGAGGGCACCCACTGCTTCCGCTCCGAGCGCTGCAACACGCGCGGGCGGGTGATGCCCGTGGTCGAGTACTCGCACGATGAAGGGTGCTCGATCACCGGCGGATTCGTGTACCGGGGCGCGAAGATCCCGGCACTCGCAGGTCATTATCTGTACGCGGATTACTGCCGTGGTTGGATCCGGAGCTTCAAGTACGAGCGCGGGCTCGTCACCGATCACCGGGAGTGGCAGGGTCTGCCCGCCGGGCAGGTGATGTCGTTCGGCGAGGACGCCGCGGGCGAGCTCTACGTGTGCTTCCAGAGCGGCGACGTCTACCGGCTCGCGTGGGCCGCCGCCCCCGTGGCCCCGGGGCGCTGAGCCGCGATCAGGCGGGCAACGGCTCCGATTCGCCGACCGACTCCAGGGCGGCATCGATCAACGGGGAGCGCTCGGCCGCCAGCACCCGCAGCACCATCAGCGTCATGTCGTCGCGCGCCTCCTCCCCGTCCAGGAATCCTCTCAGCGCTTCCAGGATCCGGTCGGTCACCTCGCGCGCCGAGAGATGGTGCGGGAGCGCGCGGACCAGCTCGCACAGGCGCTCGTCGCCGTACAGCTCGCCGTGACGGTCCATCGCCTCGCTGATCCCGTCGGTGTAGAGCACCACCAGGTCGCCGGTGTGCAGGTGGACGCGCTCCTCCTCGTAGGCGGCTCCGTCGCGGATGCCGAGCACGATCCCGCCGCGCACGAGGAACATCGGGTCCCGGCCGTCGCGGATCACCATCGGGTAGTTGTGTCCGGCGTTCGAGAAGGTCATGTGCATCGTGTCGTTCTCGATCCGGGCGATGAAGAAGGTGGCGAACTGGTGGACCGCGGTGGCGCGGTAGACCAGCGTGTTGATGTTGCGCAGGATCTCGGCCACCGAGGTGATGGAGCCTGCCTGGGTGCGCAGCGACGCCTGCAGCATCGAGGACATGAGCGCGGCGGGCATCCCCTTCCCCGCCACGTCGGCGATCGCCAGCAGGAAGGCGCCGTCGGCCGCCGGGACCAGATCGTAGAAATCCCCGCCCACCTCCTTCGACGAGATGTTGAGCGCATGGACGTCGAATCGAGGGGTCGCCGGGAACTCGGTGTGCAGGAACGAGCGCTGGATCTGGCGCGCGAGCCGCAGCTCCTCCTCGATGCGCACGACCTGCACGCGCTCGCGCACCAGCAAGGCGTTCTGGAGCGACACCGACATCTGGCCGGCGAGCGTCGACAGCAGGGTGACGTCCTCGGAGGTGTAGTCGGTGCCGGTCAGCTTCTCGCCCAGCAGCAGCGCGCCCACGGTCTCGCCCCGCGAATGGAGCGGCAGGATGACCGAGATGCCGAGGCGTCCGACCAGCAGGGCACGATCGGCGAGTGTCAGCCCCGGCACCGGGTCGGTCATCCGGAAGCTGTCGGCGGTGACCGGCAACCGCGACAGCAGGTCGCGCAACGGCGCCTCGTCCTCGAGGGCGGGCGGCGCCCCGGCGCCGGCGCGCACGATCACGTCACCGCGCGGCACCGCGACGACGTAGGCGTTGCGCAGCAGCAGGGCGTCGGCGATGGTCTTGATCGAGTGGTTGAGCAGGTCCTCGAGCTCGATGGTGGTCTGAAGGTCGCGGCCCAGGTTGCGCAGCACGTTGCGATAGTCGCCGGGGTCGCGCAGCAGCAGCCGGTCGAGGATGTCCTCGAGCCAGGAGATCGCGGGCTGGAACACGATCAGCGCGACGATCAGGAAGACCGGCTCGATGACGCGAGCGTCCACGCCCGAGATCTGGGTGAGCAGCTTGTTGAGTTGGACGACGACGGTCAGGTAGACGCCGACCAGCGCCGCCGAGGCGATGCCGTAGAGGATGCCGCGCCGCGCCAGCAGCTTCGCGTCGAGAAACTTGTGAGCCACCATCGCATAGGCGATCGAGCCCGAGCCGATGGTGAGGGCGGCGATCGTCAGGGCCGAGCGGGTCCACTCGGAGATGGTCAGGCTGAGCAGCGCCGGGATGAGCGAGGCCAGGCTGTAGAGCAGCAGGCAGGAGGCGAGCCCGAGACCGATGGCGCGCAGCTGCTGGCGCAGGCGTTTGGCGTGGGCCCGCCGGTAGCTGTCGACGAGCAGGGCCACGGCGGCGATGCCGAACCCCAGGTTGACGAGCGAGAAGAGCGCGCGGTGCATGGCGAGGAACAACCGCAACGCCAGGCTGGCGAGCCCCGCCAGCGGCGCCAGCGCCCGCAAACTGTCCGGCACGGTGAACGCGAACGACGGGGGCGCCAGGGCGAGCAGGAACGCCACGACGAAATGGAACGCGTGCGGCGCGTAGACCAGCACTTCGAAGCTGGGGCCGAAGCGGAGCCACGGGATGCCGGCGCCTCGATGGGTGAAGAACCGCTCCTCGGGGAAGATGCTGGCGAACAGGAACAGCGTCGGGAAGAAGAACTCCCACAGGTAGGCGAAGTTCTGTGCCGAGGCCTGGGCCGTCCCCGACGCGGCCCCGTGACCGCCCGGACCGGCGGCGAGGAAGCTGAGGGCCGCGAGGATCGAGCCGAATCCGCCGAAGAACAGCATCATCGAGACCACGCGGTTCAGCCGCTGCCGCGGGTTCTCGCGCAGGATGAGCAGCCCGAGGAGGAAGACCAGTCCCCCGAGGCACAGGTTGGCCGTCGCGAGCAGGCGGAAGGAGTTCATCGCGAGACGACGGCCTCCATCGAGCGTCCTGGCTCCATCGTGGCGGCTCCTCCCTCCGCTTCTACGTGGACCGCGCGTCCGAGTTGTGGAAGGTGGCTCGGGTTCCCGGTGGGCGGCGACCAACGCGGCGCAGCGGTGCACCAGCGCGCCGACGCATCCTAAAGCCTCCCTCGCCCGACGGCCAACCCCGGCTCAGGGCCCCGCGTGGCCGGGTGGTCGGAAGTTGTCGAGGTGGATGCGCGTCCCGCGCCGCCGGCTCATCGCGTCACGCGGCGCGCGTCACCGGCCGGCGCGGCGACCGGCGGACGCCGCGCGCCGGCGGGCGGGCGCGATCCGAGTGCGCGATCTCCGCGCGCGCGACGCCCGCGCCGATCGCTCGGTCCCGTGCCGCGCCACCACCGTGGTGCCGATGCCGCCGCGCACGTTGAACTTGCCGATCACCGTCATCGTGCGTGGGCGACAGCTCCGCACCAGATCGTCGAGGATCTGGTTCGTCGCCTGCTCGAAGAAGTGGCCCTCGTCGCGGAACGACCAGAGGTAGAGCTTGAGCGACTTGAGCTCGATGCAGCGCCGATCGGGCGTGTAGATGACGACGATGGTGCCGAAGTCGGGCTGGCCCGTGACCGGGCAGACCGCCGTGTACTCGGGGCACTCGTGGCGAATGACGAAATCCCGGTCCGGGCTCGGATTGGGGAAGGTGATGAGCAGGCGGGACGGCCGGCTGGGCATGGCTCCTCCGGTGGCGAAGGCCGGCGAGTGTGCGCGAGGGCGGCGACAGCGGTCAAGGCGGGACTCAAGTCGAAGCCGCGCAACGCCGATACTCACCTGAGACCCCCTGTATCCACCATGACCGAGGGACTCGTGGACGAACAGATCGAGACGGCAAGCGGCCACACGGATTCGGCGTCCGCGCCCGGCGTCCACCAACAGCCATTCGAGATCGCCGAGAAGGTCGCGGTGACCTGTGCGGCGGTGGCTGCGGTCCCCGACATCCTGGTCGCGTGCGGACAGCTGCTGCCCCTGCTGGTCGACGCCTCGGGCGCGAAACGCGCCTCGATCATGCTCATCAATCCCGACACCGGCCGCCTCATGATCGCGAACGCGTTCGGCCTGCCCTTCGACCTCACCGGGCGTGACCTCGAGTTCCGTCCCCGCAGCATCGCCGAATGGGTGGTCCGCAATCAGCGCCCCCTGATCCTCAACGGCGCGGTGAAGGAGGAGCGCTTCGAGGGCTGCGATCGTACGATCGAGTCCGCGCTCAGCCTTCCCATCGAGGGCTTCGACGGCCCGGTCGGCGTCGTGAATCTGGCGCGTCCCGCGCCGGGCCGGGTGTTCGACGAGGCCGAGATGATCGGCGTCGCCCGTCTGGTCTATCCCATCGGTGTGGCGGTCGAGCGGGTCTATCGCGCGGTGATGGGCGAACACTGCCTGAGGCAGCTCAAGGCGGGCCCCGAGGCGTGGGTGAACACGCAGCTCCCCGAGGGGGCGAGCGCCTCCCGCAATTTCGAGTTCGGATTCGCGCGTGTCCCATGCGCCCGTGAGGCGGGTGACCTGTGCGTGCGCATCCCGCACGGGAACGGCGGCCAGACGCTCATGGCGGTCGACAGCTCGGCGGTCGGGGTGGCATCCGCGGTGATGACCGCATTCACCCACGGCATGCTGGCGGCCACGGCCACGCCCGAGCGCTCCGCGGTCGCGCTGGTCGCGCGTCTCAACGCCGGCCTTCATGGTCGCCTCGCCCCCGGGCGTCATCTCGCAGTGTGGGTCGCGCAGCTGTCGGGCAGCGGCCAGTTGAGCTACTGCAACGCCGGCATGGCACCGCCGCTGTGGGTGCCCGCCGACGACAACGCCCCGCGGCCGCTCGAAGCCGGCGGGCCGGTGGCCGGGGCCCTGCCTCAGGCCGACTACCGCGAGGAGACCCTGCAACTGCTGCCCGGCGATCTGGTGGTCGCGGCGAGCAACGGCGTGCTGCACTCGCGCGACGGGACCGGCGTCTGCTTCGGCGACGCGCGCCTGTCCGACCTGGTGACCGAGCTTCGCCGCCAACCGCTCGAGCGGCTGACCCGGGCGGTGTGCGAGGCCGCGCGCAGCTTCGGCGGACGCCCGGTTCCCACCGACGACCTGACCGTCTTCGCGCTTCGCTACACCCCCCCCGGCGACTGAAGTACCGCTCTCGCCTCGCGACAGTCCACGCGCTGGTCGCTCCCGCGCGGCCCGTGCTATCGTGCCCGCCCCATGAAGCGCGTGTTCCTGGAAACCTACGGCTGCCAGATGAACGTGGCCGACAGCGAGACCATGGCGGGCGTGCTGGAGCGCTCCGGCATGATCCTCACCGAGCGTCCCGAGGATGCCGACGCGGTCATCATCAACACCTGCGCCATCCGTGAGCACGCCGAGCTGCGGGTGCTCGGCCGGCTTGGCGAGTTCGCCCGCCTCAAGGCGGCCCGCCCGGAGCTGATCGTCTGCGTGGCGGGCTGCATGGCGCAGCATCTGCGCGGCCGGCTGCTCGACAAGGCCCGTGTGCTCGACCTGGTCGTCGGCCCCGACGGCTACCGCAAGCTCCCCGAGCTGCTGCTGCGTGCGGCCTCGCAGCCGGTCGCCGAGGTGCGGCTCGACCGGGACGAGACCTACGGCGACCTCGAGCCGCGGCGCGGCAGCGGCGTGCGGGCATGGATAACCGCCCAGCGCGGCTGCAACAAATTCTGCACTTACTGCGTCGTGCCCTACACGCGCGGCCGGGAACGCAGCCTCCCGCTCGGGGAGCTGGTCGCCCAGGTGCGCACGGCGGTGACACAGGGGTTCCGTGAGGTGGTCTATCTCGGGCAGACCGTCAACTCCTACCATGACGGCACGTACGATTTCGCCGACCTGCTCCGGGCGACCGACGAGGTCGACGGCCTCTATCGCATCCGCTTCACGTCGCCCCACCCGAGCGACATGAGCGAGAAGGTGATCGACGCCATCGCCGGTTGCGCGAAGGTGTGCCCCCAGGTGCACCTGCCGCTCCAGTCGGCCTCCGACACGGTGCTGCGGGAGATGGAGCGCACCTACACGCTCGAGGAGTATCGCGGCGTGGTCGCGCGGCTGCGCGCGGCGATCTCGGGGCTGGCGCTCACCACGGACATCATCGTCGGATTCCCCGGCGAGACCGAGGATGACTTCGAACGCACCGCCGGCTACATGCGCGAGGTGCGCTTCGACAGC
>JBGPXY010000208.1:0-4223 GCA_041492985.1 Candidatus Eiseniibacteriota bacterium | reverse complement strand
CTGGCAGGCCGCATGCCGATCCTCGGAGTCTGCCTCGGTCACCAGGCGCTCGGCGAGGTCTACGGCGGCAAGGTGGTGCGGGCCGCGCGCCTGATGCACGGCAAGACCAGCCCCATCCTGCACAAGGGCCGCGGGCTTTTCGCCGGCCTCGACAATCCGTTCGAGGCGACCCGGTATCACTCGTTGATCGTCGAGCGCGAGTCGCTCCCCGAAAGTCTCGAGCTGATGGCCTGGACGCCGGAGGGTGAGGTCATGGGACTCAAGCACAAGCAGCACGACACCTGGGGCGTGCAGTTCCACCCCGAGTCGGTCCTCACCCGCCCGGGGATCAAGTTGATCGAGAACTTCCTCGTGCTCTGTCGGCAGCAGACCGCCGCGCGCCGCTGAGCGCGCGGACCTGGAACACGGACCCCCGCAAGGAGAGAGTGGCGTTGATCCGATCGGCGATCGCACGGGCAGTGAAGGGGGAGGACCTCTCGCAGGAGCTGGCCCGCGCGAGCATGGAGCAGATCCTGGCCGGGGAGGCCACACCCGCCCAGATCGCGGCGTTCGCGGTGGCGCTGCGCATGAAGGGCGAGCGCCCTGATGAGATCGCCGGGATGGCCCAGGCGATGCGCGACCGCGTGCCGCCCATCCGCACCCGGCGCAGCCCGCTGCTCGACACCTGCGGCACCGGCGGCGACAACGCCGGCACCTTCAATATCTCGACCACGGTCGCCATCGTCACCGCCTCGTGCGGCGTGGCGGTCGCCAAGCACGGCAATCGCGCGGTCTCGAGCCGCACCGGCAGCGCCGACGTGCTCGAGTCGCTCGGAGTGCGTATCGACCTGACGCCCGAGAACGCGGCGCGCTCGCTCGACGTGCTGGGCATCACCTTCATGTTCGCGCCCAACTACCACACCGCCCTTCGCCACGCCTCCGGGCCGCGACGGGAGATCGGGATCCGCACCGTGTTCAACTTGCTCGGGCCCCTGACCAATCCGGCCGGCGCCGGTCGACAGCTGCTCGGGGTGTTCGCGGACGCACTGGTGCGCCCGGTCGCCGATGTGCTCCAGCGTCTGGGCAGCGAGCGCGCTTGGGTGGTCCATGGCCGCGACGGGCTCGACGAGCTGACGGTGTTCGACCGCACCCACGTCGCCGAGCTGGTGGATGGAGCCGTACGCGAGTTCGACGTGGATCCCGCCGAGCTGGGCCTCGCGCACAAGGACCGCGCGGGCGTCGCCGGCGGTGATGCGGCCACCAATGCCGCGAAGGTGCGCGCGGTCTTGGCGGGAGAGCAGGGCGCCGCGCGTGACGTGGTGATACTCAACACCGCCGCCGCGCTCGTGGTCGCGGGCGTGGTCACCGACCTGAAGTCCGGCGTGGCGAAGGCCGCTAACGCCATCGACAGTGGCGCCGCGATGAACAAGCTCGAGGAACTCAAGGCCTTCCGGGCCTGAGGGTGGTGTCACGGGCCCGCCGCGGCCCGGCTGAGAGGAGGCCTGGCCGTGTTCTGCTCCCGATGTGGCAAGCCGCTCCCCGATGGGGCGGCCTTCTGTCCCAGCTGTGGCACCACGGTCCATCCCGTCGGCGCCACGCCCTCCGTCGCGCCCCTCGGGGCCCCGGGCGGTAGTCAGTGAAACGTTCGGCGCGCCCGCTTCCGCTTCGGTCGGTGCCGCTCCGCGATACGCCGGATTCTGGCGTCGATTCTGGGCCGTCTTGCTAGACGCATTCTTGCTGTTTGTCGGGTTGGTTTGCATTGGCACTCTAGCGCTTGCACCCCTAGGAGGGTTTGGTACCCGTCTTGATGGTGTTGAATCCAGTCGGGTCGCATACTTCTGCCTTGTTTGGTTCGCCCTTCTCTTCGGCATCCCAATTAGCTACTTCTCGTCGATGGAGAGTTCACGTTGTCAGGCGACCCTCGGGAAGCTGATGCTGGGAATCAGGGTGACAGACAACCGGGGACTTCGGGTTTCGTTCGCACGCGCGCTGGGCCGACGACTAAGCCATGCTGTTACGGAACTGACACTCGGACTTGGATACGTAATGGTGGTATTCACGCACAAGAAGCAGGCGCTCCACGACATGATTGCTGGGACTCTGGTCGTTCGATCTGGGGCTGATGCGTGACCGTGCCCACCGCCGACATCCTGACCCGCATCGCCTCCGACCGCCACCGGCGCGTGGAGGAGATGCGACTGCGCACGCCCGCTCACGAGCTGCGAGCACGACTCGGCCCGACGCGCCCCGCCGGCCGTCTCGAGCGCGCGCTCCGCCGCGGCAATGCCGCGGCCGGCAAGCCGTCACCTCCGCTGAAGCTCCTGTGCGAGTTCAAGCGTGCCTCGCCCTCGAAGGGAACGCTCAACGCCAGCGCCGATCCGGTCGGCTTTGCCCGGATTTACGAGGCGGGGGGCGCGGCCGCCATGTCGATCGTCACCGAGCCCGACCACTTCCAGGGCGACCTGGCGTGGATCGCCGCGGTCCGCGCCGCGGTCGGGCTGCCGCTCCTCCTCAAGGACTTCGTCATCGACTCCTACCAGGTGCTCGATGCCGCCGTGCGCGGCGCCGACGGCGTACTGTTGATCGCCTCGCTGCTGTCGGGGGTCCAGCTGCAGATCCTCATCACCGAGGCGCGGCTGCTGGGGCTGGACACGCTGGTCGAGGTGCACGGCGAGGACGAGCTGCGCGTGGCGATCCGCGCCGGCGCCACGCTGCTCGGCATCAACAACCGCGACCTCAAGACCTTCGTGGTGGACCCCGAGACCTCGCTGCGGCTGCTGCCGCTCGTGCCACCGCTGGTGACCGCGGTGGCCGAGAGCGGCCTGTCCACGCCCGGCGACCTCGCACGGCTGCGCGGGACGCGGTGTGATGCCGTGCTGATCGGCGAGGCGTTCATGACCAGCGCCGACCCGGCCGGGACACTGTCGACCCTCGCGGCCGCGGCACGAGGCTAGGGGATGGTCGCGCACGAGCCGGTGCCGCGCACCGTGGTCAAAGTGTGCGGCATCACGCGACTCGAGGACGCTCGTGCTGCGCTCGAGGCGGGCGCCGACTGGCTGGGATTCATCGTCCGCGGGGAGAGTCCCCGTCGCCTCGAGACCCGGGCAGCCGCCGAGATCGTGGGCGCGCTGGGTGACGTCACGGCGGTGGCGGTGATGATCGCGCCGGGTCCCGATGAAGCCCTGGCGATGGCGCGCACGATCGGCGCGCGGCGACTCCAGCTCCATCAGGTGGACCCCGCCGGCTGGCCGCAGGGCTTCCCGCTCCCGGTCGCCTTCGCTGTCCCGGTCACTTCGGACGGACGTCTCACCAGCCGGCTGCCATCGGCGAACGACCTGGTGCTGCTCGACTCGGCGCACGAGACCAAGGCCGGGGGGACCGGACAGAGCTTCCCGTGGGACTCCGCCGTGGCGCTCGCCGCGCGCCGCCCCGTGATGCTGGCCGGTGGGCTGGGACCCGACAATGTCGCAGTCGCGGTCGAACGTGTCCGCCCGTTCGGCGTCGATGCCTCCTCACGCCTCGAGATCTCCCCTGGCATCAAGGATCATGACCTTGTGCGCCGCTACGTGGCCGCGGTGCGGGCGCAGGATGCCGAGCGGGGGGCCGCGTGACCGGGGCCGGGGCGCGATCGTGAGCCTCGCCACCAGCGCCCCCGACGCCACCGGACATTTCGGGCCTTACGGCGGACGGTTCGTCCCCGAGACGCTGATCCACGCCCTCGATGAGCTGGAAGCCGAATACGCGCGCGCGCGCGGCGATCGTGCGTTTCAGCAGGAGCTGGACGAGGCGCTGCGGGATTTCGCCGGCCGTCCGACGCCGCTGCTCGAGGCCAGGCGATTCTCAGAGCGCGCGGGCTGCCGCGTGTTCCTCAAGCGCGAGGACCTGCTCCACACCGGAGCGCACAAGATCAACAACACGATCGGCCAGTGCCTTCTCACGCGCCGCATGGGCAAACCGCGCGTCATCGCCGAGACCGGCGCCGGCCAGCACGGCGTCGCCACGGCCGCCGCCGCGACGCGCTTCGGGCTCGCCTGCACGGTCTACATGGGCACCGAGGACGCGCGGCGCCAGCACCTGAACGTTCAGCGGATGAAGCTGCTCGGCGCCGAGGTGCGCGAGGTCGATGCCGGCAGCCACACGCTCAAGGACGCCATCAATGAGGCGCTGCGGGACTGGGTGACCCGGGTGCGCGACACCCACTACGTGCTCGGCTCGGTGCTGGGACCGCACCCCTTTCCGACCAT
>JBGPXY010000165.1:0-6253 GCA_041492985.1 Candidatus Eiseniibacteriota bacterium | reverse complement strand
CGGGGGTCCGGCGCGTGTGTTACCTCTCAGCCAGCGCCGCGCCGCGATCCACCCGGAGGGACGTTGACCACGCGCAGCGAGACCATGCACCGGCTCGCGGAACCCGTGCCGGCGGCCGCGCCGGCGCCCGAGGGCATCCCCCTGCCCGGCCACGTGCTCGACGCCCTCGAACAGGGCGTGGTGGCGCTCGATCGCGAGCGCAAGGTGGTGTACGCGAACCGCTGGATCGAGGATCTTCTGGGATTCAAGCCCGAGACCCTCATCGGGATGGCCGGCGCGAAGCTGTTCTCGGGCTCGGACGCGCGCTGGCTCAAGGGAGCCACGCGCGAGCGCCGCGACTTCAAGTTCGAGTCGGAAGGCCGCGAGATGACACTCAAGGCCGAGTCGCTCCCGCTGCGCAACGACGATGGCGAGGTGATCGGCTCGGTGGTGCTGGCCGAGGCCATTTCCGAGACCGAGGACGGGGAGTTCCAGAAGAAGATCGACCGGCTGGTGTCGCTGGGAGAGCTCTCGGCCTACGTGGCCCACGAGATCCGCAACCCGCTCACCGGCATCCGCACCACCGTCCAGTTCGTCGGCTCCAAGTTCAAGCCCCGCGACCCGCGACGCGAGGACCTGGAGGACGTCATCAAGGAGCTGGACCGCATCGAGCAGATCATCACCGGCCTGCTCATGTTCGCCCGGCCGCCGGCGGCGCGCCCGCAGCCCTGCGATCTCCACCAGGTGCTCGAGAAGACGCTGGCGATGATCGAGCTGCAGCTCGGCGACGCGCAGGTGATCCTCCACCGGGACTGGGCGCCGGACCTGCCGCTGGTCTACGCCGACTCGGACCTCACGCAGCAGGTGTTCCTCAACCTGTGCCTCAATGCCATCCAGGCGATGCCGGAGGGCGGCGAGCTGCAGGCGGCGACGCGCGTGCGCCGCTACCGGACGCGGCGCTCCATGGTCGACATCTCGTTCACCGACACGGGGGTCGGCATCCCGCGCGATCTGATCGAGAAGATCTTCGACCCCTTCTTCACCACGCGCTCGACCGGCACCGGGCTGGGGCTGCCGATCTCGGTGCAGATCATGCGCGAGGTGGGCGGGGTGATCACCGCCAAGAACAACCCGGGCGGTGGGGCGACCTTCCGGGTCTCCTTCCCGGTCCCGGCCGAGCCGCCGGGCAAGCCCGAGGAGTGATCGAGCGGTGAAGATCTCGGTGCTGGTGGTCGACGACGAGGTGCTGATCCGCAAGTCCCTCGGCAAGGTGCTCAAGGCCCGCGGCTACGATATCGAGCTGGCCAGCACCGGAGCTGAGGGTCTCGAGAAGGCCGCGTCCGTGAGGCCGCAGGTCATGATCCTCGACATGCGGCTCCCCGACACCGACGGGCTGTCGGTGCTGCGCCGCGTCCGCCAGCTGGATCCGCTCGTCCAGGTGATCGTCATCACTGCCTTCGGGGATGTGCAATCGGCCGTCGAGGCGATGAAGCTCGGGGCCTGCGACTTCCTGCGCAAGCCCTACGAGATGGAGGACATCGTCCTGGCCGTGGATTCGGCGGGGAAGAGCTTCCGGCAGGCGGCCGAGCTGGATCTCTACCGCCGCAAGGCCTGGAAGCACTACTCGGGTGAGGAGATCATCGGTCGGTCGTCCGTCATCCAGGAGGTGCGGGCGCTCATCGAGAAGGTGGTGCGCAGCCAGGCGACCTCGGTGCTCATCACCGGGGAGAGCGGCACCGGCAAGGAATTGGTCGCCCGGGCCATCCACTACCGCAGCGACCGCGCCCAGGCGCCGCTAATGGAGGTGAACTGCTCGTCGTTCCACGAGAGCCTGCTCGAGAACGAGCTGTTCGGGCACGAGAAAGGGGCCTTCACCGACGCTTCCGAGGCCAAGAAGGGGCTGGTCGAGCTGTGCGACGGCGGCACCCTGTTCCTCGACGAGGTGGCGGACATGGTGCTGCCCACCCAGGCCAAGCTCCTGCGATTCATCGACCACCGCAGCTTCAAGCGGGTGGGAGGGGCCCAGGACATCTCGGTGGACATCCGTATCGTCGCCGCCACCAACAAGGACCTGGAAGCCGAAGTGCGCGCCGGGCGCTTCCGCAGCGACCTCTACTTCCGCCTCAAGGTGGTGAGCATCCACCTGCCGGCGCTGCGCGAGCGCGGCGACGACATCCTGCTGCTCGCCCAGCACTTCATGAAGGAGTTCTCGCGCAAGTTCCAGAAGCGCTTCGCCGACCTCGCGCCCGGGGCTCAGCAGCTGTTCCTGAGTTATCGCTGGCCCGGGAACGTGCGTGAGCTGAAGAACGTGATCGAGCGCGTGGTGCTGCTCGAGGACGGCGACCGGCTCGAGGTCGAACACCTGCCGTCCGAACTCTCGGGCCGTCGGGTCGCCGGCGACGAGGCGATCCCGTTGCCGACGCTCGCACAGATGGAGGCGGATCACATCAGCGAGGTGCTGCGTCTGACGGCGGGGAACAAGAGCCGCGCGGCGCGCGTGCTCGGCATCTCACGTCAGGGGCTGATCGAGAAGCTGCGTCGCCTGCGCATCGAAGAAGGCGTCGGTCGTCAAGTCTCTTGACACCCACAAGGAAGTTGGCACCGAGCGCCATGTACCATCGCGAGTGACGCTTAGCGGTCTCGTCCGCCGTAATCCCCCAGTAAGTTGACGCTTAGAATCGTTCTCCACAGCGTCATCCACTCCATTCTCCGCTTCACCGACTCCGCTCGAGAATATCTTCGCTCATTTCCACAGTCACTTAGCGTGCTTCGACCTCCGCTTGGTGACCTCGTGGCACGGCGGCTGCTGATACGGGGTCGAGGCCACGCGCATCGCTCGGGCGATGTGTGCTTGAGCCGCCTGGGCCGCGCATCCGGCGGCCGCCGCAAGAGTCTCGGTGAGCGAAGGCGACTCGCCGAACAAGACGATGCTCCCGAGGAGGTGATTTTCAATGGCAAAGAAGAAGGCCGCGAAGAAGAAGGCCACGAAGAAGAAGGCTGCGAAGAAGAAGAAGTAAGCAGGTTGTTTGGACCTGGCACGTCCTCGGGGGATTGGTCGGCGACTATCGTTGGCCAATCCCCGACTGCTTGGGCGCCATAGGCCCGGGCGTGCCGACCGATCCACTTCTCACAGCGAACTCCAGTTTCGTCCGAGACTAAGAGTCCCGGCAGTGTGCGGCGCCCCGGGTGGCGTCGACCGAGTCCCGGGGGTTCCTCTTCGGCGAGTGCGGGACGCCAGGGAGAGCCTTGCGATGTTGGGTTTCGGTCCTCACCTCATCTTCGATGGTCATGGCTGCCCGGCCGCGCGCCTCGGCGACTTCGGCGCCCTCTACCGTCTCCTCGACGGGCTGCCCGACCGCATCCGCATGACCAAGATCATGCCCCCCTATGTTTTCCGCCACGGTGTGGCGGGCGAGTCGTCGGAGGGCCTGTCGGGCTTCGTGCTGATCGCGGAGAGCCACGTCAGCATCCACACCTTCCCCACGCGGAAGTTCGTCAACGTGGACATCTTCTCGTGCGAGAACTTCGACGTCGAAGATGCCCTCGCGGCGCTGCGTGAGGCATTCGCACCCAAGCGGGTCGACTGGAAGCTCCTCGACCGTGGTCGGGAGTTCCCCAAGCACATCGGGCCGACGCGCGCGATCGTCGAGCGCGACCGTCGGCAGGTCGCCCGCGGCATAGGGCTGGAGGCTTCGAGCTAGGGCTGGCCGTCTTCCTCCAGTCGCAGAGCGACGGCTCGCCCACGGATGGGCGGGCCGTTCGCGTCTCCGCCAGCACGGCTCAGCGGCCAGAGGAAGCTCCACGGCCGGGGGAGCCGTAGCGGAACGTCCGAGGCTCGCGGGAGCCATGGATGGCGGAGCGAGCCTCGGGTAGAGCTCGACTCCGCAGGATGCGGAGTCGAGCGGTCCGCGGAGGCTTCCCCGGCCGTGGAGCTTCCTCTGGCCGCGGAAGCTCCGCCGGCCGCCGTGCTAGCATCGCCAGAGATCGCGCTCCTTCGATCGATCCCCGAGGCTCCGTTGACCCCTTCCGTCCCGCCACCTGACGCTTTCATCCGCATCCGCGGGGCGCGCCAGCACAACCTCAAGAACATCGACCTGGACCTGCCGCGCGGGCGGCTCACCGTCATCACCGGGGTCTCGGGGTCGGGCAAGTCCTCGCTGGCCTTCGACACCCTCTACGCCGAGGGCCAGCGCCGGTACGTCGAGTCGGTCTCGAGCTACGCCAAGCAGTTCCTCGATCGGCTGCCGCGACCAGACGTGGACACGATCCACGGCCTGATGCCCGCGGTCGCCATCCAGCAGGCCGCACCCGCGCGCAGCGCCCGCTCGACCGTTGGCACCTCCACCGAGATCCACGACTACCTGCGGCTGCTGTTCGCCCGCCTCGGCACCGTCCACTGCGGTACGTGCGGGCGCCCGGTCACCGCCGACAGTCCACAGGCGATCGCGCGCGCCGCCGCCGACTGGCCGGCTGACGAAACGCTGCTGGTGCTGGCGCCGATCGCGCTCTCGGCGCGCCTGCCGTGGGCGGAGCAGGCCGGGCACCTGATGACGGCCGGCTTCACGCGCATCCTGCTCGGTGACCGGGTGACGGCCCTCGACCCCCTGCCGAAGCTCCCGCGCGGGACGAAGCAGGCGCTGGTGGTCGTCGATCGCTTCACCTGGCGGCCCTCGGAACGCGACCGCCTGGTGGACTCGTGCGAGCAGGCGTTCCGACGGGGCGAGGGCCGGCTCGAGCTGCAGCTGGGCGACCGCCCGCGAGAGCGGCGCAGCGAGCGGTGGGAATGCTCGCAGTGCGGCGCCGCGGCGATGCGCCCCGAGCCGGCCTTGTTCTCCTTCAACAGCCCGCTCGGCGTCTGTCCGACCTGTCGCGGCTTCGGGAACGTGCTCACCTTCACCGTGGACCGCATCGTGCCCGACACATCGAAGACGCTGCGGGAGGGAGCGCTCGATCCCTGGGCGCGTTCGTGGCGACGCGTGTTCTGGCCTCGGCTCGAGAAGCTGGCGAAGGAGCAGGGAATCCCGCTCGACGTGCCGTGGAAGAAGCTCGCCGTCGCGCACCGGCGGCTGCTCATCGAGGGCGGCGAGGGATTCCGCGGCGCCATCCCGTTCCTCAAGCGCCTCCAGGAGAAGTCGTACAAGGCCGGCAACCGTTTCATCGTCAAGCGCTACCAGACCGCGCTGCCCTGCACGGACTGTGGCGGCAAGCGCCTGCGTCCCGAGGCGCTGCGCGTCCACCTCGGCGACCGTTCGATCGCCGAGGTGAGCGCGCTCACGGTGGCCGGGGCGGCGGGGTTCATCGCCGGGCTCGCGTTCGACGAGCGCGAGCGCGAGATCGCCGCGTCGGTACTGCGCGAGCTGGAGTCGCGCCTGCGCTTCCTCCTGCGCGTGGACCTCGGCTACCTGACGCTCGACCGGCTGACGCGCACGCTCTCGGGCGGCGAGGCGCAGCGCATCGAGCTGGCGAACGCGCTGGGCGCCAACCTGGCCGACACGCTCTACGTGCTCGACGAGCCGACCGTCGGCCTGCACCCGCGCGACAGCGAGCGGCTCGCCGCCCTGCTGGACGAGCTGGCCGCCCGTGGCAACACACTGGTGGTGGTCGAGCACGAACCGTTGCTGATGCGCGCCGCGCACCATCTGGTCGACCTCGGTCCGGGAGCGGGCGAGCAGGGCGGCCACCTGCTCTATGCCGGCCCGGGAGGGGAGGCGCTGCTCACGGCCGGAACCGAGACCGCGCGCTACCTCACCGGCGAGCGACGGGTCGAGCGCCGCCGGATCGGAGGCGTTCCCGACCGGTTCATCACCGTCGAAGGCGCCACGCACCACAACCTGCAGAACGTCACCGCCCGCTTCCCGATCGGCCGGCTCACCGCGGTGACCGGCGTCTCGGGCTCGGGCAAGAGCAGCCTGGTGGAGGATGTGCTCCACCGCGCCGCCCGCTTGGCGCTGGGCGAGGCGGAGGCCGAGGAGCCTGGCGCCCACCGGGCGGTGCGCGGGCTCGATGCGATCCAGCGCGTGGTGATGGTGGACCAGTCGCCGATCGGCAAGTCACCGCGCTCCTGTCCGGTCTCCTACCTGGGAGCCTACGCCGCGCTGCGCGAGGTCTACGCGCGCCAGCCGGCGGCCATCGCGCGCGGGCTCAAGGACGGTGCGTTCTCGTTCAACACCGCGGGCGGGCGTTGCGAGCATTGCGAGGGGGCGGGCTGGGTGACGATCGAGATGGTGTTCCTCGCCGACCTGCTGGTGCCGTGCGAGATGTGCGGCGGGGATCG
>JBGPXY010000129.1:0-7798 GCA_041492985.1 Candidatus Eiseniibacteriota bacterium | reverse complement strand
GGCGCGGCACGAGCTCGCGAACAAGAGCGAGGCGATGGTCCAGCACCTGGTCAAGGACTCGGCGACCCCGATGCTCCTGGGCGACAAGTCCGAGCTCCAGGAGGTGGTGTCGCGCGAGGCGCGTGATCCCGACGTGGTCGGGGCGGCGATCCTGCATCCCGACGGCACGCTGCTCGCGGTCCGGCTCAACGACCCGCCCCTGTGGACGCAGACGCCGCCGATCGGCACGCAGTCTCCGCATCACGAGAAGGTCGTCACGCATGAGCGTGTCGCGGGCATCGACGTCTACAATCACATCGCGCCGGTGATGCGAATGACCGCCGGGACCACGCCGCTGGCGCGCGACGCCTTCGGGCTGAGCGACGCGAGCGATGCGGCCCCGGGTCGTGCCCAGCTGATCGGCTGGGTGCGTATCACGTACTCGACCACGCGCTTCGAGAGCGAGCTGGCGACCGCGCGCCAGCTCGGCCTGCTCATCCTGATCCTGGTGATCGGCCTCGGCCTGGTCGCCTCGCTCATGCTCCTGCGTGTCGTGGTCGAGCCGCTGCGCGAGGCGAGCGGGCTGGCGCGCGAGATCGCGGGCGGCAACCTGGCCCGCCGCCTGCCGGTGCGCGCGGGTGACGAGCTGGGAGCGCTTGCGGAGTCCATGAACACGATGGCCGAAGCGCTCGCCGAGTCCCGCGAGCGTGAACGTGTCGAGGCGGCGACCCTACGCGAGACCGCCGAGGCGGTGGTGGCGATCGCTCAGGGGGCGCGGGCCGCACGCGATCCCGCGAGCGTGTTCCGCGTCGTCGCCGCCCAGCTCCGCAGTGTCACCCACTGCGAGGGCATCGCGCTCGCGGTCCCGGGGCCACAGAGCCACAAGCTGCGCTTCGATCATTTCGACCCGGCGCCGCCGTGGGGCGGGCTCTTCCGTGGCGCCGAGCTCGACGCCCCGCTGGCGGCAGCGCTGGCCGGCGTGGACCCGCCACCGCTGCGCCTGCAGACCGCCGTCCACAGCCTGCCGCTGGCCGCGACACTCTCGGCCCGTGGCTTCGGGGCGGCGCTGCTGGTGCCGCTGGCACTCGAGGGCGGGCCGCCGGCAGCACTCCTGCTGGTCTCGCGCGACGCGTCCGCCTTCCGTCCCGCCGAGCTGCGGGTGGTGGCGGGACTCTCGAGCCATCTGGGTTCCGCGCTCCACGCCGCCCAGCTGCATGGCCGCCTGGAGAAAGCGTTCGACGAGCTGCACCGGACCCAGGAGCAGCTGGTCCGCTCGGAGCGGCTGCGCGTGGCCGGCGAGATGGCCTCCGGCATCGCCCACGAGTTCAACAACGTGCTGGCCGCCATCCTCGGGCGCGTCCAGCTGGTCCGTCTCCGCGTCCGCACCGGCGCCCTGGCGCCCCAGGAGCTGGAGGACGCCTTCGGGGTCATGGAGCTGGCGGCGCGCGACGGCGCCGAGACCGTGCGTCGACTCCGCCAGTTCGGCAAGGGCGAGGTCGCGGACGCGGCGGCGGCCGAATCGGTGGATCTCGACTCGGTGCTCCGGGAAGCCGCGGAGTTCACGCGCCCGCGCTGGAAGAACGCGGCCGAGGGCGGCGGCTTGCGCATCGACGTGACCGTGGAATCCGCGCCCGGCGCCTGGGTCCGCGGGAATGCGGCCGAGCTGCGCGAGGTGTTCACCAACCTCATCCTCAACGCCGTGGACGCGCTGCCCCGGGGCGGGGAGGTGCGGCTTCGGACCACCGCCGGCGGCGAGACGCTCACGGCCAGCGTCGAGGACGACGGCGTCGGCATGTCGCCGGAGACGCAGCAGCGCCTCTTCGAGCCCTTCTTCACGACCAAGGGCGTTCAGGGCACCGGGCTCGGCCTCTCCATGGTCTACCGCATCATCCAGCGCCACGGCGGGAAGCTGGCGGTCCACAGCGAGCCATCCAGGGGCACCCGGATCGAGGTCACCCTGCCGCGCGCCGCGGCGCCGGTGGCGGCGACCATCGCACCGCCCACTCCCCTGCCACCCGCGCCGGTCGGGAACCTCTCGGTGCTGGTGGTGGACGACGAGCCGGCCGTGCGCACCCTGCTCATGGACATCCTCGACGCGCTCGGCCATCGCTCGGTGGGCTACGGAAGCGGTGAGGAGGCACTCGCCGGGTTCCGCCGCGGGCGCTTCGACCTCGTGCTCACGGACCTCGGGATGCCCGGGATGAACGGCTGGCAGCTGTGCCAGTCGCTGCGCGCGCTGGACGCCGGCGTCACCATCGCCTTCGTCACCGGCTGGGGCGAGGAGGTGGACCTCGAGCACGCGGGTCGTGCCGGCGCCGACACCGTGGTCGCGAAGCCGTTCAGCCTCGAGGACCTCGAGCGCGTGGCGCGGCTGGCCGGCAAACGCGGGCGGGATCGAGCGGCGTAGCGGGCAGTACTCAGCCCCCGAGATACGCCCGCTTCACGTCCTCGTTCTGGAGCAGGCGCGACGCCTGGTCCTCGAGCTGCACGCGGCCCGTCTCGAGCACGTATCCACGGCCCGCGATCGAGAGCGCCATGTGGGCGTTCTGCTCGACCAGCAGCACCGTGACCCCGGCGCGATTGATCTCGAGGATGGTGCGGAAGATCTCGCGCACCAGCAGGGGCGCCAGGCCCAGCGAGGGCTCGTCGAGCAGGAGCAGGCGTGGCCTCGACATCATCGCCCGCCCGATCGCCAGCATCTGCTGCTCGCCCCCGGAGAGCGTCCCTGCGGTCTGGCGGCGGCGTTCGAGCAGACGCGGGAAGAGCCGGTAGACGGCATCGAGATCCTGCTTGATCCCCGCTCGATCCTTGCGCCGATAGGCCCCGAGGTCGAGGTTGTCCTCGACCGAGAGATTGGCGAACACCAGACGCCCTTCCGGCGACTGCGAGATGCCGAGCCCGACGATCTCGTGCGCCGGCATGCGGGTGATGTCGCGGCCCTCGAACGTGACGCGGCCGGCGCGTGAGGGGACCAGACCCGAGATCGAGCGCAGCAGGGTGGTCTTGCCCGCGCCGTTGGCGCCGATGAGCGTGACCACCTCGCCCGCGTCGGCCCGGAGCGAGACGCCCTTCAGGGCGTGGACCGCCCCGTAGTAGACGTCGAGGGACTCGACCTTGAGCACGTCTCAGGCCCCGGCGCCGAGGTCCGCGTGGACCTCCTCGCCCAGATACGCTTCGATCACCTTGGGGTCGGTGCGGATCTGCGCCGGCGTGCCCTCGGCGATCTTGACCCCGTAGTCCAGCACCGCGATGCGCTGGCAGATCCCCATGACCACCCGCATGTCGTGCTCGATGAGCAGGATGGTGACGCCGTAGCGTCCGCGGATCTCCTGGATCAAGCGCATGAGCGCCTCACTCTCCTGCGGGTTGAGCCCCGCCGCCGGCTCGTCGAGCAGCAGCAGCGTGGGCCGGCCCGCGAGCGCCCGGGCGATCTCGAGCCGGCGCTGCTGCCCGTAGGGGAGCTCGCCGGCGATCGCGTCGGCCCAGGCGGAGAGTCCGAAGAACTCGAGGAGCGCGTCCGCCTGCTCGCGGAGCGCCGCCTCGTCACGCTCGAAGCGCCCGTTGCGCACCAGCGCGTCGAACAACGAGGCGCGCGCGTGGTGGTGCGCGGCGATGCACACGTTGTCGCGACACGAGCGCGAGCCGAACAGCCGGATGTTCTGGAAGGTGCGGGTGATCCCGCGGTGCGCGATCGCATGCGGCCTCAGGCCCCGGATCGAGCGGCCCGCGAAGACGATGTCCCCGCCGGTCGGCGCGTAGACCCCGGTGATGACGTTGAACACCGTGGTCTTGCCGGCGCCGTTGGGGCCGATGAGTCCGACCAGCTCGCCTTGGGTGATGGTGAGATCGAGATCGGCGACCGCCTTGAGACCACCGAACTGCATGGTGACACGCTGAAGCTCGAGCACCGGCCCGCTCATGCGCTCTCCCGCGCGGGGCGCCTGCGCTTGAGCAGCCACGCCAGCGAGATCTCCCGGCTGCCGAGCAGTCCTCCGGGTCGCGTGATCATGAGGATGATGAGCATCAGCGAGTAGAGGACCATGCGGTAGTCCTTCACCGGCCGCAGCACCTCGGGCATCAGGGTCAGGATGATCGCCGCCAGGACCGCGCCGGAGATGCTCCCCATGCCGCCGAGCACCACCATGGCGATGACCTCGATGCTCTTGAGGAAGGTGAAGGAGTTGGGATTGAGGTACGAGAGGAAGTGGGCGAACAGCCCGCCCGCCACCCCGGCGAAGAACGAGCCCATGACGAACGCCAGCACCTTATAAGAGGTGGTGTCCACCCCCAGCGCCTCGGCCGCCACCTCGTCGTCCCGGATGGCGAACAGCGCGCGCCCGTGCGTGCTCATCGCCAGATGCCGGGAGAGGAAGATCACGCCCGCCACGCCGATGCCGACCCAGAAGAAGTTCACCCAGCCGGGGATGCCCGGCAGTCCGCGCGCCCCGCCCACCGCATCGACGTTCAGGATCAGCACGCGGATGATCTCGCCGAAACCGAGGGTGACGATGGCCAGGTAGTCGCCGCGCAGGCGCAGGGACGGCAGACCCACGAGGTAGCCGGCGACGGCCGCCAGCAGCCCGCCCAGCACCAGCGCCACCAGGAGCGCCGTCCCCTGGGCGATCGGCTCCGGCACGCCCGCCGCCGAGAGACCCGCCGCCCAGCGCATGCCGACGTGCAGGGTGAACATCGCCGAGCCGTAGGCGCCGATGGCCATGAACCCCGCGTGGCCGATCGAGAACTGTCCGGTGAACCCGTTGATGAGGTTGAGCGAGACGGCGAGGATGATGTTGATCCCGCACAGGACGATGATCTGCGCGATGTAGGGATTGATCATCCGCGGGAGGACGATGTTGACGCCGATCAAGACGGCGACGACACCGAGGCTCCAGAGCAGCTGCCTCATCTCACACCTTCTCCGCCGGCGGCTGGCCGAGCAGCCCGGAGGGCCGCACCAGCAGGATGATGATGAGCAGCACGAAGGCGATCGCGTCGCGCCAGGTGGGCGAGAGGTAGCCGACGACCATGACCTCGGCGATGCCCATGACCAGTCCGCCCAGCACCGCGCCCGGGATGTTGCCGATGCCGCCGAGCACCGCGGCCACGAAGGCCTTCAGCCCCGGCATGATCCCCATGTAGGGCTCGATCTTGGGATTCTGCAGCGCCACCAGCACGCCGGCGGCGGCGGCGAGCATGGACCCCAGCACGAAGGTGAAGGTGATGATGCGGCTCACCGAGATGCCCATGAGTGAGGCCGCGGTATGGCTGTAGGAGACCGCGCGCATGGCCTTGCCGGCGCGGGTGTGGAGCACGATGAATCGCAGCCCGAGCATGAGCGCGAACGACACCACCAGGATGATGACCTGCTGATTGGAGATGGTCACCCCCATCCCGAGCGGGATGTTGCTGGCGCGGATGATCTGGGGGAAGAACTTCGGATCCGCTCCGAACAGGATCTGGCCCCCATTCTCGAGCAGCAGCGAGACGCCGATCGCGGTGATCAGGGCCGCCAGTCGGGATGACTTGCGCACCGGCTTGTAGGCGAACCGCTCGATGAGGAACCCGACCAGCCCGCACCCGACCATCGAGATGAGCAGGATGCCGGTGGCCTTGAACGGGTTCGGGTCCACCGCGGCCCCGGTGAGCCGAGCGGCGTAGTATCCGAAGAACGCGCCCAGCATGTAGATGTCGCCGTGGGCGAAGTTGATGAGGCGCAGGATGCCGTAGACCATCGTGTACCCGAGCGCGATCAGGGCGTACACGCTGCCCCACGTGATGCCGTTGACGAGCTGCTGGAGAAACTCGGTCACGCGTGCATCAGGGATTGAGAATGGCGGCGGCGGTCTTCTTGCCCCCTCGGATCGCGATCACGACAATCGGCTTCTTGGGGTTGCGATTCTCGTCCATCGTCACGGTCCCCGTCACGCCATCGTAGCCCGTCGTCGAGGCCAGGATGTCGCGCAGCTTGCCGGCGGCCGCTTTGCGCGCGTCGGTGCCGGCCTTCGATGAACCGAGCGCGCGGAAGGTCGCGGGATCTTCGCTCGCGAGCTTCTCCAAGGACTGGAAGAGCACGGTCGCGGCGTCGTATGCGAGGCCGGCGATCGCGTCCGGATCGCCCTTGAACTTCCCGCGATAGGTCGCGAGGAACGACTGCAGCTTCGGGTTCGGCTGATCGAGCGACCAGTGGTTCGCGTAGTAGCAGCCGTTCAGCGCATCGCCGCCGATCTCGAGCAGCTTCTGGCTCTCCCAGCCGTCGCCGCCGAGGATCGGTGCCACGATCCCGAGCTCGCGCGCCTGCCGGCCGATCAGCCCGACTTCGGTGTAGTAGCCGGGCACGACGATCGCCTGCGGGCTCTTCGCCTTCATCGCCGTGAGCTGGGCGCGGAAGTCCTGGTCGTTCGACGAGTAGGATTGCTCGATCAGGACCTTCCCGCCGCTCTTGACGAACGCTTCGGTGAAGTACTGGGCGAGGGCGATGCTGTAGTCGTTCTTGACGTCCTTCAGCACCGCGACGCGAGAGAGCTTCAAGCTGTCCGCCGCGAAGCGGGCGATGACCTGTCCCTGGAAGTCGTCCAGGTAGCACATGCGGAAGATGTAGTCCCCGACCAGCGTGACCCGCGGGTTCGTGGACGACGGTGAGATCATCGGGACGCCGTTCTGCTGGCAGATCGGGCCCCCGGCGAGACTCCGCGAGGAAGCCACCTCGCCGACCACGGCGATCACCCGGTCCTGGTTGATGAGTTTCTGCACGACGCTTGCGGCCTCTTCGGCCTTCCCCTGGTCGTCCTCGACGACCACGCGTACGGGCATCCCGCCGATCTTGCCGCCCTTCTGTGCGATCAGCTCGTCGAGCGCGACCTCGACACCCGCCTTGGTGGACTGACCGAAGGTCGCGTCACCGCCGGTGAGCGAACCGTACTCGCCGATGACCAGCTCTTCCTTGGTGGGCGCCCCGCACCCCGCGAGACCCAGGGCGAAGAGGAGCGTTCCCGCGAGCGCGAAGCGCAGACCGTAGCGTGACCCCATGTCAGTCTCCTTGCCGATGCCGGACGGGCGCCGAGACCCGCGCGTCCGTTCGGACGCGGCCGGTGGTTCGGATGGCGGCCCGTGAGGCCGCCGGGTGCCGGGATGAGCCGGGAACAGGTAGCACGCTCGCGCGCGCGGAAGCAAGGCAAATGCGCCCGGCAGCGCCGGTTGCCGCCCCGCCGCAGCCGCTGATAGAGTGCGCCACCATGAAGGACGGAACGCGCGCAAGGATGCGCCGCGCCTTGATCATCCCCCTGTTCGCGGCCGCACTGATCGCGGGCGCGGGCTGCGCCGGGCGCATCGCCGTGACGCCTCCCGCCCCCCTTCCGCCACCGCCACGGCCATTCCCCGGTTACGAGCGACTCGCCGACAGTCTTGCGCTGGTCGACGCGGCCGGCCTCGCCGGCCGGCGCATCGCCCTCGACCCCGGACACGGAGGCTTCTTCCGCGGTGCCCTGGGCGTGCACGGCCTGACCGAGGCCGAGGTCAACCTCGCCGTGGCGCTGCGCCTGCGCGATCTGCTGATCGCGCGGGGCGCTCAGGTGTTCCTCACCCGCGATCGCGATCGCGATTTCCTCAGCGCCGCCGACAGCTCGCTGCGCGCCGACCTGGCCGAGCGCGTGCGACTCGCCGACGCGTTCGGCCCCGAGCTGTTCCTGTCCATCCATCACAACGCCGACGCTTCTGGCGCCCACGACGTCAACGAGACGCAGACCTACTACAAGCTGGGCGACGACGGAGTCTCCCTGGACGTCGCCCAGGACGTGCACCGCGGGCTGGTCCGCAACCTCGG
>JBGPXY010000040.1:0-16836 GCA_041492985.1 Candidatus Eiseniibacteriota bacterium | reverse complement strand
CGACAGCCCGTAGCGCGACGCGTTGTTGACCGCGACAGCCTCGGCGAGGTCCTTGACCCTCACCATCGCCAGCACCGGTCCGAAGATCTCCTCGACCGCGATCCGCGCGTCCGCCCGCACGCCGGCGAACACGGTCGGCCGGTAGAAGTGGCCCTTCGCGAGCGCGCCGTCGCGTGCCGGCTCGCCCCCCGCCACCAGCGCGCCGCCCTCCTTCGCGCCGATCGCCACGTACTGGGCGACCGTCTCGACCTGCTTCGCGTTGATCAGCGGCCCCACGTCGGTCGTGGCCTCCAGCCCGTCGCCGAGGCGCAGCTGCTTCGCCCGCGCCGCGACCCGCTGCGCCAGATCGTCGTGCACGCGCTCCTGCACCAGCACGCGGCTGCACGCGGTGCAGCGCTGGCCGGTGGTGCCGAAGGCGCTCCAGACGATCGCGTCGGTCGCGAGCGCGAGGTCGGCGTCCTCCATGACGAGGATGGCGTTCTTGCCGCCCATCTCGAGCGAGATGCGCTTGCCGAGGGCGCCACCGCGGCCGGCGATCTGCAGTCCCACCTCGGTCGAGCCGGTGAACGAGATGACGTGGATCCCCGGGTGCTCGACCATCGGGTTGCCGACCTGCGAGCCGCTGCCGAACACCAGGTTGAGGACTCCCGGGGGTAGTCCGGCCTCCTCGAAGATCTTCGTGAAGTGCCACGCCATCTCGGGCGTGTCGCCCGCGGGCTTGAACACGGCGGTGTTGCCGGCGACCAGAGCCGGCATCAGCTTCCAGGAAGGAATGGCGAACGGGAAGTTCCAGGGCGTGATCACGCCCGCCACACCCACGGGTGCGCGCACCGACATCGCCCACTTGTTCGGCATCTCGCTGGGCGTGGTGACGCCGTACATCCGCCGCCCCTCGCCCGCCGCGAGGTAGGCCATGTCGATCCCTTCCTGCACGTCGCCGCGGGTCTCGACCAGGATCTTGCCCATCTCGCGGGTCATCGCCCGCGCCAGCTCTTCCTTGCGCGCTCGGATGATCTCACCGGCCCGGAAGACGATCTCCGCGCGCTTGGGCGCCGGGGTCAGCCGCCAGGCGCGGAACGCCTGGGTCGCGGCCGCGACCGCCGCCTCCACGTCCTCGGTGCCCGAGGACGGGAACTCGCCCAGGTGTTCGCCCGTGGCGGGATTGAGATTGGCGAAGGTGCGCCCGGAGCGGGCGGGCACCCAGCGGCCAGCGATGTAGTTGAGGAAGGTTTCTGCCATGGGCGCGGGGAGGACCGAAGTGGCCCTGCCTCGATCTGGGAATCCGGTGATGTCCGGGGACGTCCGGGAATGGGCCCGGAGGTCACGACCACCGGGCGGGAAAAGGACGCGATACCTTAAGGGGGGTCGCCCGGTGTTTCAAGCCCGAAGGTCAGCCGGTCCGCTTTCCACCGCCCCGGATCCGCTCGATCAGTGCGGTGGTGCTGAACCCCGCGCGCATGGGAACACTCACCACCCGGCCCCCGAGCGATTCGACGATCTCGCGGCCGACGATCCGCTCCGGGGCCCAGTCGCCGCCCTTCACCAACACCTCCGGACGGATCTCGCGGATCAGCCGTTCGGGCGTGTCATCGTCGAACACGATCACCAGATCCACGCACCCGAGTGCTCCCACTACGGCGGCGCGATCGGCTTCGGGGACGAGCGGGCGCTCGGGGCCCTTGGCCAGCTTGCGTGCCGAGGCGTCGGAGTTCACCCCGACCACCAGCCGGTCGCCGAGCGCGCGCGCCTCGGCGAGGTACTCGACGTGGCCACGGTGGAGCAGGTCGAACACTCCGTTGGTGAAGACCACGCGCTGGCCGGTGGCGCGCCACGACGCGAGCGCGCGCAGCTGTGCCTCGCTCAGGATCTGAGGCCCGCTCATCCGCGCTTCCGCGGGCCGCCCCGCGTGAGTCGGTACGCCGCGCTCACGCTCGCCCGTCCGCGAGCGAGGCGAGGAGCTGCGCCGGCGTGCATGAGGTGGTGCCGACTTCGCGGATGACGAGCCCGGCCGCGTGATTGGCGATGTGGGACGCGGTCGGGTAGTCGGCGCCCGCAGCCAGGGCGAGTGCCACCACGCCCACCACCGTATCGCCCGCGCCGGTGACGTCGTACACCTCGCGGGCCACGGTCGGCAGGTCGGTGTGCCGTCCGCCTCTCTCGAACAGGCTCATCCCCTCGGGGCCGCGCGTCACCAGCACGGCGTCCGCGTCGAGGCGCTTCTGCAGCCCCCAGCCCACCTCCTGCAGGCTCGCCTCGTCGACGATGCGGCGCCCCTGCATGTAGCCCGCCTCGTGCTGGTTGGGCGTGAGAATGCTCACGCCCCGGTAGGCGTCGATGTGGCTCTCCTTGGGATCGACGCTCACCGTGAGCCGGCGCTTCCTCGCCGCTCCGAGGCCTTGCTCGAGCGTGCCGGGGTTGATGACCCCCTTGCCGTAATCGCTCACCACCATCCCCTCGCAGGCAGCGATCTCGGCCCCGAGCCGGGCGAGAAGCGTGTCGAGTGCTGCGCCCGCCAGGTCGTCGCGCACCTCTCGATCGGCCCGGACCACCTGCTGGGCGTGGGCGATGATGCGCGTCTTGACCGTGGTGGGGCGCGTCCGATCGCGCACGATGCCCGCGGTCTCGACGCCACGGGCGGCCAGGGTCTCGAGCAGGCGGGCGCCGTCCTCGTCCTCGCCCACGACGCCCACCAGGATCGGCATCGCGCCGAGCGCCTGGAGGTTGGCGGCCACGTTCCCGGCACCCCCGAGCGCCAGCGTCTCGCGCTCGATCTCCACCACCGGCACCGGGGCCTCGGGCGAGATGCGGTCGACGCGGCCCCACAGGTAGCGATCGAGCATCAGGTCGCCGAGCACCAGGAGGCGGCGCCCGGCGAAACGCGCGACCGTGCCGCGCAGTGCGTCGAGCTCGAATGTCGGCATGGATTCGGCACGCTAGCACCCGCTCCGCGCGAGGGTCAACGCGGCCGCGGTTTCCTGGACTGAACTCGCGTCGACGATCGCGTGGCGGTCTCCACTGCGGTCGTTCGGTAGTCCTTGACGCCCGCGAGCGCGCGGCCCTAGCTTCGCGAGCTCATGTCGCTCGTCATCGCTCCGTGCCGAAACGACGATCTGCCCACGCTCCGCGCGTTGGCGCGTCATCCGTCCCTCGCCCATGAGTTCGAGCCCCTCCAGAGCGATGAAGGCTTCGACGATGTGATGGGGGACCCCTTCCTCCTCCCCGAGCTGCGCTGGATCGCCACGGTGGATGGGACTCCCGCCGGACTCTGCTTCTGCTTCCTCGCCCCGACGCACGGGGGATCGTTCGCGATGGCCCGCCTGGGGGTGATCGAACCCTACCGGCGTCAGGGGATCGGCAGCGCGCTGCTGGCCTCGACCTGCGCGGCGATCGAGCCCATCCGCGCCCATCACGGACTCCGCGAGCTCAACATCAGCGCCTGGAAGCCCAATCCCGCCGCCGCGGCCTTCGCCGAGCGGCATGGCTTCCGGCATGCACGGGATTTCTGGCGCATGGAGCGGCCCGCCGGCCCGGTCGCGTTGCCGGTTTGGCCCGACGGGGTGATGACCCGCCCCTTCGACCAGAGCGAGGCGGCGCTGCTGGACTTCACCCGCTCCTACAACAACGCGTTCGAGCGGCACTACCACTACGTCCGCACCACCGTCGAGGACACGCGGAGCTTCATCCGCCAGAGTCACTTCCGACCCGAGGGACTGGCGCTCGCCTACCGCGATGGCGAGTGCGTCGGCTTCTGCCGCAACGCCCGGTTCGGCGCGCCGGGCGAGGTGGCGCTCATCGGCGTCGTCCCCGGGGCCCGCGGCATCGGCCTCGGCCGGGCGTTGCTCCGATGGGGCGTGGAGTGGCTGCAGAACGGGCACGCCCAGCCGATCTACCTCATGGTGGATGGCGAGAACGAGAACGCGCTGCGCCTCTACCGCTCGGAAGGCTTCGAGGTCGCGCGCACGCGACAGCACTGGTCGCGTCAGGTCGCGGAGGCCTAGCCCGCGACTGCCGCAGAGGATCACCGCGCCTCCCCCGGCCCGGCCTCCGCGAAGTCGAATCGCTGACGGCACCACACCGCGACCGGCCGTCCGACGCGCAACGCCGGATAGAAACGCATCTCGAGCGCGCAATCCGTGGCCGCGCGCACCAGCGCCGGCTCCTGGCTGCCCGCTGCCCACAGCGCGTCGGAGACCCGGCCCTCCTCGTCCACGCGAACGTCCAGCTCGACGAAGCCGCGGGCGTGCGCCGGCACGACCAGAGCGGCGCGAGTGCGCGGGATCGGGGGCTTGAGGTCATCGTCGACCGCGAGCGAGGGCGGCGCGGGCATCTCGACCGTGAGCGTCTCGGCGCCGAGCTCCGCTTGCGGCAACGCGAGCATCGACGGACGGGACGGCGAGACGCGGCCCATCCACACGGAGGTACGGGCGGCGGGTGCGGGTGGGGTGACGACCCGCATCGGCTCGCCGCGACCGGTGTCCGCGAACACGTCCACCGGGAGCGCGTAGGGCCGGTCGGCGGACGGACGGGCGCGGCCGCAACCGAGGCAGGCCAGCAGAAGCGCTGCGAGTCCGGCGGTCGTCGCGCGCCGTCGAAGGTGGATCATGGCACGACGCTAGGGGCACGGGGACGTGCGCGCAACCCGCCGTGGTCTTGTCTCCGAGCGCGCACGCGTCTACAGTCCTACGCGAGAGCCCCCATGATCTGCGAGCGCGACCACTGGCTGCCGCATCGCCACCAGCTGAGGCATGCATGACTCCGCGGGAGCGCGTGTGGGCCGCCCTGCGTGGCGAACTCGTCGACCGGCCCCCGGTCTCCTTCTGGGGCCACTTCTACCATCGCGAGTCCACCGCCCGCGATCTCGTCGATGCCACCCTCGAGCACCAGCGCGAGTTCGGCTGGGACTGGGTGAAGCTCAACCCGCGCAAGCACTATCACGTCGAGCCCTGGGGCGTCTCGTACCGCTACCCGGTTCGCGCCGGCGAGAAACCCGTGCTGGAATCGTGGCCCGTGCACCAGCCGGGCGATTGGGCGGCCGTGAGCGAGCGCCCGCACGATCGCGGCGCGTTGGGCGAACAGATCGAGGCGGTCTCGCTGCTGCGGCGCGACCTGCCCGCCGACGTGCCGATGGTCGAGACCGTCTTCACCCCGCTCGCGGTGCTGGGCGAGATGGTCGAGGAGCCGGGCGAGCTGCGGCTGCACATGCGCACCCACCCCAACGCCGTGCGCGGCGCGCTCGAGGTGGTAACCGCGACCTACGAACGGTTCGTTCCGCGGCTGCTCGCGGCCGGGGCCGACGGGATCTATCTCGCCACCACCGACTGGGCATCGCGCAATCTGCTGAGCGCCGAGCAGTATCACGAGTGGGCACGACCCTTCGATCTGCGCATCCTGGCCGCCGCCGCCGGCGCGCCGTTCAACGTGCTGCACGTCTGCAAGCGCCGGAATCTGCTATTCGCGCTGGCCGATTACCCGGTGAGCGCGTTCTCCTGGGACGCCACGGATCCGACCAACCCGTCACTGTCGGAGGGCCTCGCGCGACTTCCCGGCGCGGTGATGGGGGGCATCTCCCAGGACGAGGCGCTGGTCGCCGCGGATCCCGCCCAGGCGGTAGCGGAGTTCCGCCGCGGGTCGGAGCAGACGCAGGGGCGGCGATGGCTGGTGGCGCCGGGATGCTCGATCCCGCCAGTGGTGCCGGCGGCCAACCTCGAAGCCGTCGCGGCGGCGGTCCGGTCCTGGCATCCCGGGGACGGGGCGTCTGCCGGCCCGACCGCATCTCCGGAGGTGACGTGATGAAGTGGGTCGTGATGCTGTGCCTGAATGCCGTGCTCATGCTGCCCAGCACCCTCGCCGCCCAGATCGAACCCAAGCGCCGGCCGGCCGCGACGGTCAGGCAGACCGACGACGTGCAACAGCCCGCGACGCGGATCCGGGTCTCCAACCGCGCCACCGTGGGCGAGGCCGCCCCCGGTTTCGAGCTCGCCAGCGCCAGCGGCGCGCAGGTCAAGCTCTCCCGCTTCCGCGGCGACCGGGTGATGCTCATGTTCGCCGACCGGCGTGAGGCGTTCTCGCCGTACCGGGCGGTCGCCGATTCGCTGCGCGCCGAGGGGGTCTTCCTGGTCGGCGTGTGCCATGGATCGCCGCGCAGCCTGCGGCTGATCGCCCAGCGTGACAGCCTGCGGTTCGAGTTGCTGTCCGACCCGACCGGCGAGGTCGCCGCGATCTATGGAGCCTACGACTTCGCGTCCTCGACGACGCTTCCCGGGTACGTGCTCGTGGGCCGCCTGGGGATCGTGCGCATGGTGGTGCTCGGTCAAACGCTCCCGCCGGGCGATCTGCTCAAGCTCACCCGCTACATCCTGATCGGCCTATAGCGGCCGGCTATCGCGACGCCGGCAGCGGCGCTCCGGGGACCGGCAGGCCGAGCGTGTTCGCGGCCAGGGTCGGATAACCGCGCAACGGCAATCCCCGCCGTCCCAGCCCGCACACGCGACGCTTCCGATCCAGCACGAACCAGGTCGGCAGCTGGCGACCGGTGGACGGATTCAGCGCGTTGAACTGCGACGCGATCGCTCCCTGGACGTCGGACAGCACCGTGAACCGAAGATCGTGGCGGCTGATCAGCGCCTGCGCGGCCCCCGAGCGCATCTCCGTCACCGCGACCGGGATCACGCCCAGATCCAGCAGATGCTCGCGCTCGTGCTCGAGCACGCGCAGCGTCAGCTCGTCGGCGCCGAACACCAGCAGGACCGGACCCTGCGCCAGGATTTCCCGCAGGCGGCGCCAGCGACCCTCGGCACCCTGATACGAGAAGTCGGGCGCCTGGTCGCCGAGCTCCACGACGGTGGCGGAGGTCTCGAGCGCACGCCCCTGGAGCAACGTGCTCTCGCGTGTGGGGAGCGTGGGGCCCATCAGCTGGGGATTGCGGTCGTTGAGGTCATCGGCGGCGGCGAGCAGGGCGGTGATGGCGAGCACGAGCGTGAATTTCATGGGGAGGCTCCAGGTCGGTGGAGTCGTCGAGAACGGGGCGTGATCTGCGACCGGGGTTATCGGCCCGCGGGACGAGAAAGGTGAGGTCTGATTCCGCCCGACCTAGGCGGCCTTGCACCGGCGCGCGAGCAGGTCGGCCGCCTCGGCCAGCGCCCGCTCGACGTCCTCGAGCGAGAAGGGCTTGGAGAGCACGAGATCGACCCCTCGCGCGTGCGCGGTGCCGGACTCGATCTGCGAGCCCCAGCCCGTCACCAGCACCATGACCGTCTCCGGTCGCCGCGCGCGTACCGCGGCGGCGAGGTCCCAGCCGTTGACCTCGGGCATGCCGAGGTCGGAGAAGACGATCTGCGGGTCGACCCGCTCGAGCTGATCGAGGCCCTCCCTTCCACCGACCGCCGTCGTGACCTGCTGCCCGAGATCCGTGAGCAGCTCCGCGATCACGCTCAGCACCGGCTCCTCGTCGTCTACGACCAGCAGCCGGTGCGCCGCGGTCGATCCCGCCGTCGGGGAGACCGTCGGCGTCGCCTCGGGCACGACGCCGCACGGGAAGTGCAGCACGAACTCGGTGCCCACGCGCGGTTCGCTGTCCACGGTGATCGCGCCGCGATGACGGGTCACGATCCCGTAGGCGACCGAAAGCCCGAGCCCCGTGCCCTTCGCGGCCTTGGTGGTGAAGAACGGGTCGAAGATGCGGCTGCGGGTCTGAGGATCCATCCCCACGCCGGTGTCGCGCACGCGGATCACCACCTCGCCGGCGCCGTCCTCGCTGCTCACGAACAGGTCCCCGCCCCACGGCATCGCATCCACGGCGTTGAGGATCAGGTTCGTGAACACCTCGCGCAGCTCGGACGCGTTCCCGGCGATCGGCTGCGTCGCCGCGAGGCTCAGGCGCATGTTCACGGTGGTGCCGTGCTTCTTGGCGTCGGTCTCCCAGACCATGCGCGTCAGCTCGACCACGTCGCTCAGGACCGGATTGACGTCGAGTCCGGCGAAGTGCTCGTCGTGACGGATGCGCGTGAACTCCTGCACCCGACGCACCGTCTGCGCGCCATCGAGGGCCGCCTGCTGGATCACCAGCAGCTGCCGCTTGAGCTCGGCGTCTTGGACATCGCGGATCATCAGCTGCGTCCGGCCGAGGATCGCAGCTAGGATGTTGTTGAAGTCGTGGGCGACGCCGGCGGCCATCTCGCCCAGCGCATTCAGCTTGGCCGACTGCACCAGCTGCGCCTGGGCCTCGCGCACCTCGTCGTAGGCCCGCCGGAGCTCGTCGTAGATGCGGGCGTTGGCGAGCGCGGTGCTGCACTGTCCCGCGAACAGCGTCGCCAGCTCGAGATCGATCCGCTCGAACGATCGTGTGCCGAGTCGCGCCAGCGTGATGACACCCTGCACCTTCTCGCGCGCGATCATCGGCACGCACATGAGCGACGACTGCTCGGGCGGGGTGCCGGGAACGTGCGCGGCCCGGGGATCGTCCTCGGCGGAGTTGACGATCTCGCCGCGGCCGGTCTGGGCCACCGTGCCGGTGATGCCCTCGCCCACCTTGAGTCGCATGCTCATCATCTCGTCGCGGAAGCGCGACGCGTCACAGACCGCCGGGACGAGGGTCTCCCCGGCGGCATCGATCAGGAACACGGTGCACTCGTCCACCTCGATCACCTGGCGCACCTGCTGGGCGATGGTGGCGAGGATGGTGTCGAGGTCCAGGCTGTTCACCACCGCATGGCTCACGGTGAGCAGCGCGGCGAGCCGTTCCTTCTCGCGGCTCACCCGCTCCACGAGCCCCTGCACCGAGGGATCCTCGAAGGCGATGCTGGGATCGGCGTTGAACCGCAGATACCAGCCCGCCATCACGCCCTGCTCGAGGTACTGGCTGCCGGTGATCAGCATCTCGGCGTCGGGCTTCACCGTCATGCGGATGCGGCCGAACCTCGCCCCCGCGTCCGGGCCGTGATCGGGGCGCAGCTGTCGCCGCAGCCAATCGCGACCCTCCTCGTCGATTAACTCCTCGACCGGGTGGTGCTCGAGTGTCTCGGGCGACCGCCCGGTGAACGCAGCGAAGGCCGAGTTCCACGCGAGCATGCGGTGGTCCAGATCGATCAGCACGATCGGGACCGGCGCCGTGGAGAGGAAACCGGCGATCCCGGCGAGCCATGCGCGTCGCGCATCACCTGCCGGCGCGGCAGGCACGGCGGCGGGTCGCGCGGGCGCGGCGGGTGATGCGCTCTCGTCGGTGGGGCGCGGGCGAAGGAGCCGTAGGAGCGGATGGAACAACAGGACCCCCATGGAGATGGATCGGATGGACGTGTCCGCATGTCTTCGGCACGCGCGCAGATCGCCTTGAGTTCTTTGTCGCGCTTGGGATTAGCCGTATTGGTCGCGGTGGCGGCGCTGCCCTATAGTCCTGCCCTTGATGAGACTTCGCGAGACGATCGGATGAGGATCCTCGTGCTCGGCGGCGGCGCGCAGGGGCGGGTGATCGCCGCCGACCTGGCGTCCTCGCTGCCTCAGGCGCGCATCACGGTCGCCGATCTGCGGCGGCCGGCGCTCCCCGCACGGCCGAACCTCGACTGGGTCGAGGCCGATTGCGCCGACGCCGAGGTGATCGCCCGCCACCTCGGCGAGCACGATCTCGGCGTGGGAGCGCTCCCCTCCCATCTCGGCTTCGGTGCCATGCGAGCGGCGATCGCGGCGCGGCGGAACCTGGTCGACGTCTCGTTCTCCGCCGAGGACCCGCTAGAGCTCGACGCCGAAGCGCGCGCCGCCGACGTGACCATCTCTCCCGATTGCGGCCTGGCGCCCGGGCTCTCCAATCTGCTGCTCGGCGAGGCCGTGCGCGCCCACGGCACGCCGGACGCGGCCACCATCATGGTGGGGGGCGTCGCCCAGGACCCCGGCCGTCCCTATGGCTACGTCGTGACCTGGTCGCTCGACGACCTCATGGAGGAGTACACGCGCCCGGCCCGCATCGTCCGCGACGGTCGCGAAGCGATCGTCCCGGTGTTCAGCGGTCTGCGGCGGTTGACGGTGGACGGCGTGGGCGAGATGGAGGCGTTCTACAGCGACGGACTGCGCACCTTGATCCACACGATCCCGGGGGTGCGCTCGATGGGCGAGATGACGCTGCGCTGGCCCGGGCACGTCGCGGCGATCCAGCCCCTGTTGCGGGACGGCACGCTGCGCGAGGAGTTGCGCGCGCGGTGCACGCTCGACCCACCGCGTGATCTGGTGGCCATGGTGGTGCGCGCGTGGTGGGGCGACCACGGCGAAGAGGTCACGATGGTGGATCGCTACGATCCCGCGACCGGCCTCACCGCCATGTCACGCACCACGGCGCTCACCACCGCGGCGGTCGCCCGTCTGGCCGCCACCCGGGGACTGGGCGAGGCCGGCGTGCGTCCACTCGAGCTGATCGCGCGCGACGAGGGCGCATGCCGCTTCGTGCTCGACGCCGTGGCCGAGCGCGGAGTGGGATTCACGCGCCGGCCCACGACGGAAGGCGCCCCTTCGGACTGATCCCACCGTCGCCGGGTTCCGGTTGACCGCGCATCGGAACGCGTCGTAGCCTCCCCCGCATCGGCTCCCGAGGCCCCGCCCCGGGAGCCGTTCGCGTTTCGCCCCCGCGTGGAGTCGTCATGCTGGCGCAGGTGCGCAGCGCCGCGCTCTGGGGGCTCGAAGCCTTCCCGGTGGAGTGCGAGGTGGACGTCGGTCCAGGGCTGCCGGGCTTCGTGCTGGTGGGGTTCGCCGACCCTTCAGCGCGCGAGGTGCGCGAGCGTGTGCTGCCGGCGCTGCGCAATGCCGGGTTCCTGCCGCCCGACCGCAAGGTCACGGTGAACCTCGCCCCCGCGGACCGTCGCAAGGAAGGGGCGTCGTGCGACCTCGCGGTCGCCCTGGGCGTGCTGGCCGCGACCTCGCAGGTGCCGCCCGAGCGGCTCGCGCGCGTCGCGGCGATCGGCGAGCTGGCGCTCGACGGCCGCGTGCGTGGGGTGCGCGGCACGCTCGGCCTGGCCGAGGCAGCGTGGCGGGCCGGCGCGACCGCACTGCTGTGCGCGTCCGACTCGGCCCCCGAAGCGGCGTTGGTGGAGTCACTAGTCGTCCATCCGACCGCGACGCTCCACGACGCGGCCGAGTGGCTGCGGGGCACCGAGCTGCCGACCCAGACGCCCGCGCCGCCCGACGACGGCTCGGGGGAGATCGCCGACCTCGCGGAGGTCCGCGGTCAGGCCGTGGCGCGCCGAGCACTCGAGATCGCCGCCGCCGGCGGACATCACCTGCTCATGGTGGGGCCACCGGGCTCGGGCAAGTCGATGCTCGCGAGCCGGCTGCCCGGCATCCTGCCCCCGTTGACGGCTGCCGAGGCGCTGGTCGTAACGCGCCTCCACTCCGCCGCGGGCTCGCGCAGTCCCGGTCGCGGGCTGATGGTGAAGCGGCCGTTCCGCGCGCCGCATCATTCGGTGACGGTCGCGGGGCTGATCGGCGGCGGCAGCCCGCCGAGGCCCGGCGAACTCTCGCTCGCCCACCAGGGCGTGTTGTTCCTCGACGAGCTGGCGGAGTATCGGCGTGGGCTGCTCGACGCCCTGCGCGAGCCGCTCGAGACGGGCAGGGTGTTCCTCTCACGCGCCAGCGGGCGATCCAGCTTCCCGGCGCGCACGCTCCTCGTCGCGGCGATGAACCCGTGTTTCTGTGGCTGGTTAGGACATCCGAAACGCGCTTGTCGGTGCAACCCAGCGGATCACGCCCGATATGCGGCACGCATCTCCGGGCCGATCCTCGACCGGCTGGATCTCCAGATCGAAGTCCCGGCGCTCACCTCCACCGAACTGCTCGCCGCCGTGCCCGGTGAGCCGAGCGCCGTCGTGCGCGAGCGGGTGCTGGCGGCGCGGGCGCGTCAGCACGCCCGCAGGGCGCTCAACGCGCGCCTGCCGAACGCGGCGCTTCGTGAGCACTGCGCGCTGGATGTTGATGCCCGCCGCCTCGTCGCGGACGCGGTCGACCGCGGCGGCATGAGCGCACGGGCGGTGCACCGCGCCTTGCGCGTGGCACGCACCATCGCTGATCTCGCCAGGGAGGAACGGGTAAGCGCCATGCGGCTCGCGGAGGCGCTGCAGTATCGGGCCTACGAGGCGCGGAGGTTCGCTGCTTTCGAGTGAGCGACCTTCCTGACAGACCGCGTGGCCTGCTGTCAGCCTGACAGTCCTCGCGGGCTGAGGTGGCGCCCCCCCGACACCTTAGAGCACCACGCCAACGCGACGGCGCGACTCGGATTCCCGCGGTTGCCTGCCAAGCGCACAGCGGTGGCACGGGCGATGCCCTCTGAGCCGGGCTTTCCCGCCCGCCTGTTCGTCCGCGTCCTTTCGACAGGAGGTCGCCCCCATGCGCCGAGTACACTGGTATCCTCTGCTCCTCATGCTGCTCGTTCCGCACACGTCGTCCGCGCTCCAGCTTCGCTGGAGCAACGGTTCGACTGACCTGAGCTTCACCTCCGCCACACGCTGCACCCTGGTCATCCAGGCGGACTTGGCCGAGAGCCGGCTGCCCGCGGAGTGGCGACTGCTGTGGGTCGCCGACAGCCTCTCGATCCAGTTCATCGCGATGGATTCCCTTGAGGCCTGTCTGCTCGACAAAGCCCAGGTGTCCCGGATCGATGCTCCCGCCACAGCCCCGGACAGCGCCGCGAATCAGATCACGGCATACTTCTGCTCGGACGAGAGCAACGCGACCGTCGCGCAGCAGGTCGTGGATCTCCCTGCGGACGGCCACGGCAAGCTGAAAATCATCATGCTCGACCCGACTTCCAGCAACATCATCGAGTCGAACGAGGTCCGGTACAACGGAGGGATCGAGGGCGCCTTTCCGTCCGTCGCGCTTGCCGCGTCCGGTTCCCACGCCACCAATCAGTTCGTGGTCCATGCCGCCGGCACCGGCCTGGCCGATGTCGTCGAGGTGATCGCGCAGGCGCCGGATTCGCTGTGGTCGCTGCCGCTCCAGATCACCGAGCACAGCGATTCGACGCTGACCGCGGTGGCCGAGGTCTTCGCCTCGATGCCGGCCTCGGTGCTGCGGCTGACCAGCGCTGGCGGGACCGTCACGGTGGCTGCGCTGCCGGCGGACGGGCCGCGCGAGGGGATCGACCCGGACTTCGAGGCGCTGGCCGAGTCCTGCCGCCTGCATCACTGCTACTA
The DNA here is from genome assembly GCA_041492985.1 of Candidatus Eiseniibacteriota bacterium. Classification (GTDB taxonomy): domain Bacteria; phylum Eisenbacteria; class RBG-16-71-46; order RBG-16-71-46; family RBG-16-71-46; genus WS-11. The sequence continues at coordinate 3,670 of JBGPXY010000040.1, read as the reverse complement.
TTTCGATCCCGACCCGGACGTGTACCCGAAGGACTTCGCGTTCTTCTATGCGATCTCCCAGAACCCCGTGCGCGGACTCTTCCACCTCTTCTACATCCGCAATCACAAGACCGTGGCGCCGGGCTCCACCACCCGGTCCTTCGGCCATGCCTGGTCGCGCGACCTTCGGAACTGGGAAGCGGACACGTCCGCCGCGGTTTTCTCGGTCTCGAGCAACGCGTGGGACCGCGCCCATGTCTGGGCGCCATCGATTGCTCAGGTCGGTCCAAACTACCACATGTTTTACACGGGCGTCGACGATCAGGCCAATCCTCCGACGGTGATCTACGGCAACCAGCGGATCGGCTACGCCACGACCGCGGCGATCGACATCGGGCACGCCACCGTTTGGAACCGGCAGATCGAGCCGACCTACACAGTCAATCGGACGAACTGGGCACGAAGGGATTCGGTCGGTACCCATCGCCACCAGTTCCGCGACCCGTTCATCATGGCCGACCCGGACAACGTCGGGCGATATCTCCTGTTCATGGTGGGTGACAAGGATGACGGCGACTATGCGGTGGGAGTCGCGCGCAACGCGCCCGGCACGCTCGACGTCTGGCAAGACCTCGGCTACTACCGCAGCACCGACCGTGACTACAGCGGGGACGGTCAGGTGGTCGAGTCGGTGACCGTGTTCCCGGACTCTGCCTATCCGGGCTCGAAGACTTCGGCCCAGGCCACCTGGCGTCTACTGTTCACGCACGGCATCAACAGCCCGGACGACCAGACGATCCGCTTTTCGGCCAAGAAGTTGGGGACCGCGTTAGGGGACACCACCTTGGGCCCTGATCAGGATCGAGTCTGGTCGACGCCGGCCACCAACTTGTTCACGTACTTGAACGGCGACTCGACCGCGTGGGGAACGTATGCGACCGAGTACCTGAGGGCCGGAGGCGTGGACTTCCTCGCCACGTTCGACGGCTCTGGGATCCTGGTGAGTCGCATGCTCTGGGACGGGACGAGCTTCTACCTGCGACAGCCACCGGTCATGGATGTGAGCGACGACCCGGGGAGACTTGGATCCGAGGTAGCCATGCGACTCGCTCAGGCGGTGCCGGGAGCGGGTTTGATCAGGTTCGCGATTCAGTTGCCGGCTCGGCAGCAGGTCAAGCTTGGGATCTACGACGTCGCGGGGCGGCGAGTTCGGTCGCTGATCGATGGCGAGCTGCCGCCGGGGACCATCCCCCTCGATTGGGACGGAATGGATGAGGCCGGAAACTCCGTCCGCACCGGGATGTACTTCGCGAGACTGTCCGGAGAGTTTGGCCACCGTATCGTTCGCGCGGCGTTCATCCGGTGAGGATTGGAGGTGCCGCGGGCGCTTGGACTTCATTTGCGAGGCGCAGTTTGAGGCTCGGCCATTCGGGTTGGCTGTTGACTTTCATCTTGTCCTCGAGTGTGGTGCCCGCGCTCCTGGGCACGGCCGCGTCGGCGCAGGCTCTTGACCCAGCGCTCTGGGTCACCGGACCGGGGTCCACGGTGATCGCAGTCGCGCGCTCCGACAGCACGCTCTACATTGGTGGCAGCTTCCTCACAGTGGGACCCTCGACGGGAATGGGTGTTCCGGTCGACCTCGAGACAGGTGTCGTTCGCGGACCCTATCCACGAGTTGCCGGCGCGGTTGAGGTCGTGATCTCCGACGGCACCGGGGGCTGGTTCATCGGTGGACGGTTCGCAGGGGTGGGGGGATTGCGGCGATGGAATCTGGCTCACATCCGGGCGGATGGCAGCGTGGACCCGTGGGCCCCCGACCCCGACGGCGCGGTCTTTGCGCTGGCGCTTCGCGGCAATGTTCTGTACGTGGGCGGGCGCTTCGACAACATTTCCGGTGAAGCGCGGGCGCACGTGGCGGCATTTGATGTCCTGACGGGGCATCTGACGGATTGGGCGCCCGAGGCTAACAGCTACGTGTACGAGATCTTCGCTCCAGGCGACACGATCTACGTGGGTGGCAGCTTTGGAATCATCGGTGGCGAATCGCGGACATTCATTGCTGCGCTTGACGCCAGGACCGGCCACGCGACGTCCTGGAATCCAGGAGCGGACGAGGCGGTCAGTGCATTCGCACTGCATGGCCGAACACTCTATGTTGGCGGAGCTTTCTACAACACTGGTGGGAGATTCCGCCGGTTCCTGGCCGAGCTGAGCCTCGACTCCGACAGCGCGAGCACCTGGGACATGGGCATCGACCTCGAGCCCGACAACTTTTACTTCCCCCCCGGGGTGGCGGAACTCAAGATTTCGGGGAATACCCTCTACGTGGGAGGTCGCTTCACCGAGATTGGCGGCCAGCAGCGAAACGGTCTGGCGGCCATCGACCTTCAAACTCGTGCAGTGACCGCGTGGGCTCCCCAGGTCGAGCCCCTCTCGCCCGTTCAACCCGCCCAAGTCGACGAGCTGCAAGTGCGGGGAACGACACTCTATGCGTGCGGGTTGTTCCGCCGATTCGGCGGCAGGGACGTGAGTGGCAACGGCAGCGTCGGAGCCGTAGACACGGAAACCGGCTTGGCTACTGAGTGGGACCCGCGGCCCAATGGCGACGTGAGCGCGCTGGCGGTCGCCGACGACGCGATCTACGTGGGCGGTGGGTTCACCAGTATCGGCCGCGAATGGGTGTGGCGCCACGGTCTGGCGGCGATCGATCTCACGACCGGACGGGCTACATCGTGGGATCCAAACCCCGATGAAGCCTACGTTCTGAGCCTCGCCACACGCGGCAACACCGTGTATGTCGGAGGCTCATTCTCGTTGGTGGGCGGTCAGCCGCGAGCGAACCTGGCCGCGATCGATGCGCGAGATGGAACCGCGACCGCGTGGAATCCGGCTCCCAATGGCGGGGTAGTGGAGCTGGTGGCGAACGGGAACACGATCTACGCGGGAGGACGGTTTACGAACATCGGTGGGCAGCCACGGCGCTACCTGGCGGCGGTTGACTCGGCAACCGGAGCCGCTACTCCATGGGACCCCGATCCCGACGACTTCATCGAAGCCCTGGCGATCGACGGCAATACCGTGTACGCGGGCGGGTGGTTCGCTCATATGAAGGGGCTGCCACGCAAGACGCTGGCGGCGATCGATGCTGGGACCGGGGAGACCCGGAACTGGGACGCGTTCGGGAGCGGCACCGCCGTCGACGCCATCGCGGTGAAGGGAGATACGCTGTATGTGGGCGGGCTGTTCTTCTCGATGGGAGGACAAACGCGACGCGATCTGGCGGCTCTTGACGCCCGCACCGGCCTCGCCACGGACTGGCACCCGGTCCTGGGACCTGGCGTGGGCGGCAACTATTCGGACGTCAGAGCTCTCCAGATGCAGGGCAACACGCTCTATGCGGGCGGTGATTTTGGCAGTGTGAACGGTGTCACGCAGAACTACCTGGCGGCGCTGGATGCCACCACGGGTGACGTGGTGCAAGGCTGGGATCCAAACCCCGACGGATTCATCTGGGCGCTGGCACTTGGTCCGAACGCGGTGTACGCGGGGGGCGGATACGAACGCATGAACGGCATGCCGGTGGGAAGCATCGCTGCCCTCGCCGCGGTCCCCGTCGATGCAACAATGCCGACGTCGGCGTGGCTGACGGTCTTCCCAAATCCCGTGTACTCGAGCGCGACCTTCCGCTTCG
>JBGPXY010000109.1:0-9266 GCA_041492985.1 Candidatus Eiseniibacteriota bacterium | reverse complement strand
CCGGAGGCATAGGAAAGCTCCTTGCGGTTGACCGCGACGATCGCCAGCGCGAGACACAGGGTCACGGTGGAGGCATAGGAGACGATCGGGAACCACGGCATCGGCGAGGCGTGCACGAGTTGGGCGAGGTCGAGCTTCGGTTGCAGCGATGCCAGGATCTCGCTGCCCGCGCGATCCAGCCAGGGCCACTGCTTCACCTGTCCGACCCAATGCACGACGCTCGCGGACAACGTGAAGAGGAAGTAGAGGGCGAGGTCGCCGAACCCGGGGATGAGACTCGAGAACAGCGCCAGCACCGCCGCCAGGCCGAACGACTCGATCACGCGCCCGGCTGCGTAGAGGAATACGTCCTGGGCGCCCGGCAGGGAATCGCGCGCTGCCATCAGCGCGAGCGCCAGCCCGAGCTGGACGAGCGCGACGGCCGACGCCGCGATCGCCACGCCCAGCCAGCGGCTCACCACGTAGTCGGGCCTGCGCACCGGTCGGGCGAAGAGCAGTTGCAGCACGCCGCTCGAGACGTCCTGCCCGATCATCCCCGCGCCCAGCACCAGCACCGCGCCCTGGCTGTCGCCCAGCGCCGAGAGCCCGGCTCCGTGCATGAAGACGACTGCGAGCAGGGGCATGCCCATGAGCGACCCGAGCAGCACCAGGCGGATCGGGCTCGTGAGCCGCTGGCGCCACAACGCCGCCATGAGCGTCGCGTTCACGACGACGCCCCCGGGGGTGTGTCCAGGAACAGCCGCTCGAGCCGGCTCTCTTCGGGCGTCGCCTCGGCCACCGGCACGCCGGCGGCGATCAGCGCCTGGATCAGCCGGGCCGCGGAGGCGTCGTCCGCGACGGTGAAGCGCGCCTGCGGCGGATCGACGTCGTGGAGTGAGGCGCCGACGGAGGTGGCGAGCGACTCCAACCGCTCGCGCGTGCCGATGGCCCCGCCGGCCGCGCGCACCCGCAGCATCCGCGCATGGCTCGCGCCTGCGGCGACGGTCTCGATCGCCTCCACCTTGCCGCCGCGCACGAACGCGACCCGGTCGCACACGCGCTCCACCTGATCGAGCTGGTGCGAGTTCAGGATGACCGTGACATCGCGGTGCTTGAGATCCGTGAGCAGACGCCGGAACAACACGACACCCGCGGGATCGACACCCGAGGCGGGCTCGTCGAGGAACAGGTAGCGCGGCCGGCCCAGCATCGCCTGCGCGAGCCCCAGGCGCTGGAGCATGCCGCGCGAATACCGGCGGATGCCGCGCGCGCCCGCCTCGCCGCCGAGCCCCACGTTCTCCAGTGCCGCATCCACGTCGGTGGCGCGCCCCGCCGCCGGCAGCTTCGCCAGCGCGTGGTGGTAGGCGAGAAAGCCGCGCCCGCTCATCCAGCGATCGAGCACTAGGCGCTCGGGCAGGTAACCGGTCACCCTGCGCACCGCCAGGTCGTCGGGGGCATGCCCGTCGATGGTGATGCGGCCCGAATCCGGGCGCAGGAAGCCGAGCAGACAGCCGAGGAACGTGGTCTTGCCGGCGCCGTTGGGGCCGATGATGCCGAACGCCTCGCCCGGCGCGATGGTGAGCGACACGTCGACCAGCGCGCGCACGCCCTCGACCGCCAGGGGACGACGGTAGGTCTTGCTCAGGCCCTCGACGACGATGCCGGACATGCGCCGGGCTAGCGTCCCAGCTCGTCCCGGTACACCTTCCCGCCCTTCATCACCCACTTCACGCGCTCCAGCTCGGTGATGTCCTTGAGCGGGTCGGCGGCGACCGCGACCAGGTCGGCGAAGTGGCCGGGCTCGACGCTGCCCACCCGCCTCTCCCAGCCCATGCACTCGGCGGCGACGCGCGTGGCGCTCTGGATCGCCTGCATCGGCGTCATGCCCTGGTCCACGTAGAGCTTGAACTCGGGCGTCTGGGTCCCGTGCGGGAACACGCCGGCGTCGGTGCCGAAGGCGATCTTGACGCCCTCGCGCATCGCGATCTTGAACGCTTCGTGCATCTGCAGGCGCACGACGCGCGCCTTGGCCAGGTTCTCGGGCTGGATGTGGAGCGGATTGCCCTCGGCGAGGATCGGCTCGACGACGTACTGGGTGGGCACGTAGTACGTGCCGTTGCGCTTGAGCACGCGCGCCGCCTCGACGTCCATGTAGCTGCCGTGCTCGATCGAGCGCACCCCGGCGTTGCTCGCCCAGATCATGCCTTCCTTGCCGTGACAGTGGGCGGCGACGAAGCGGTCGAGGCGCCTGGCCTCGTCGACCGCGGTCTTCATCTCCTCGAACGTGTAGCCGGTGTGCTGGGGGTTGTCCTTCGGCGAGAGCACGCCGCCGGTGGCGAGGATCTTGATGAGGTCGGCGCCCTGCTGGATGTTGAAGCGCACCTTCTTGCGCACCTCGTCCACGCCGTCGGCGACCCCGCTCTCGAGATCGTTGCACCAGTGGTAGTCCACCGCGTTGCCGGGGTCGCCGTGGCCGCCGGTCATCGACAGCGCCCAGGTCGCCACCTGCATGCGTGGCCCGGGGATCTCGCCGGCGTTGATGGCGTCACGCAGGCCCACGTCCACCTTCTCGGCACCGCCCACGTCGCGCACGGTGGTGAAGCCCGCCATGAGCGTGGCGCGGACATTGTTCACGCCCGCGATCGCCGAGCGCGCGGCGGTGCTGCGGAAGCGCTCGGCCGGATCGATGCCGACGCGCGCGCTCAGGTGCGTGTGGCAGTCGATCAGCCCCGGCAGCAGGGTGGCCCCGCCGAGATCCGTCACCTCGAGCCCCGCGGGGGCGGTCGCCTGCACCGACTCGATGGTGTCGCCGCCGATCACGACCCACACCGGACCGCGCACGGCGCCACGGCCATCGATCAGGTGCGCGGCGTGCACGACGAAGCGTCGGGGAGCGACGTCGGCGGCGAGGACTCGGGTCGCGGCGAAGGGGAGGAGGAGGAACGCGAGCAGGGCGAAGCGTGCGGCGCGACGCATGGCGTGATCTCCGCGGAAGGGGTCGACCGGTGTGAGGTCCGGCATGGTGCCAGACCACGCGGGGTCGCACAACGCGGAGGCTCTACGCGGCGGAAGATTCTCCGGGGGGCGGCTCGGCGGCCTCGTCGGTCGCGGCATCGCCGCCGGCGTCAGCCAGGGGCTCCGGTGACGCGTCGTTCTCCTCGCGCGCGAGCGAGCGCGACACGTCGAGGATGGTGCCGTCGCCAGGGTAGGGCTTCGACGTGGCGTGGATCAGATTGGCCATCTTGCCGGTGACGGCCTGGATCCGTCGCGTGGCCTCCAGGATGCGGCCGACCTTCTCCGCCACCCCGTCAGGGAGCGATTCGGGGTCGCGCAGCAGCAGCTGCGCGTTGCCCGCGATCGCCGAGAGGGGGTTGTTGATCTCATGGTTGAGCGCGCCGACCGTCTCCGTCACGCCGCGCAGCCGCTCGGTCTCGAGCAGCCCCGCCTGGGTCTCCGAGATCTCCTGGGAGGCCCTGCGCGCCTGGCTCAGCAGGCGCACATTGCGCACCGCCGCCGCCGCCTGCCCGGCGATCAGCGTGAGCACCTCCAGGTCGTGTTCGTCGTAATGACTCGTCCCCTCGTGATCCTGGATCGCGATCAGCCCGAACGCCACGCCGTCGGCGATCATCGGCGCACCCAGCCACGTGCGCGCCAGGCGCCCCTGAGGCTGCAGCCCGAGGGCTCGCGCCTGACCGCCCACATCCCCGTTCAGCAGCAGCGGGCGCCGACTCAGGATGACGTGCTCGGTCAGGCCCGTCCCGAACGGGCGCGTGGGCACGCCGAGTTTGCGCTCCAGCTTCTCCACATAGATGGGGAACGAGAGGGTCCCCGCCTCGGCGTCGTGCAGGGCGATGTAGAAGTTGACCGTGTCCATGATCCGGCTGGTCTGCTCGTAGATGCCGGCCGCCAGGGTGTCGATGTCGATGGACGAGGAGAGGGCGGCGGCGTTGTCGTTGAGCACGGTGAGCGCGCGATTGCGCGCGGCGAGCTGCTCACGCCACGCGAACTCCCGGCTCATGTCGGCGAGCAGGACCGTGTACCGCTCGGTCGTGCTGATCCGCCGCACCGCCAACCGGAAGATCGGCGCGCCGTCCTTCCCGGTGCGCAACGGCAGGAACCCCACCGCGACGTCCTCCCGACGCGCGCGGGCGACCAGCGCGGCGGTGTCCTTGCCGAACATCGTCACCAGGTCGGCCTTCAGGCCGTGAAGGGCCGCCAGATCGCGCGCCGCCATATTGACACGACCGGTCTGCCCGCCGCTGAAGATCATCAGCGCGGGGTCGGGCAGATAGTCGAACAGCGCGGCTTCGCTCATCGCGGCCTCCGGGACTGCCGGAAGGTATCGGCAGGACCCGGGCCGTTCTCCAGCCCTTCTGCGACAGGCCGAAAACACGAAGGCCCCGGATCTCGGGATCCGGGGCCTCGCGCAATTCGGGGTACGATCTACTTGAGGGCCGTCTCCTTCATCGCCTTGGCGATGCGGAACTTGAGCACGGTCTTGGCCGGGATCTTGATGGCCTCGCCGGTCTGCGGATTGCGGCCCATGCGCGCCTTGCGCTTCACGACCACCAGCTTGCCGACGCCGGGGAACACGAATCCGTTCCGCGCCTGCTTGGCGGCCAGCGTCGCGAGCTCTTCGAGGATCTCCACGCTCTGCTTCTTGGTGATCTCGAACTTCTCGGCGAAGTGACCAGCGATCTGTGACTTGGTCATCATCTTGCCCATGATGCCTTCCTTTCCCTACGAAGGTACGAGCCAAATGGACGGACAGGCGCGATGCGCCTTTGCCACTGGCTTGTATAGCAAGCGCACCCGCGATTTCAAAGGTAATTCCGTCGCCCGTCGCGTTTCCGACCCGGTTTGGCGCGGCTGAAACAGGTATGCATATTCCGGGCCGCTCCAGATGCGGTCGGAACGAGGGTCTCCAAACCGGAGGGCTGGAGTCGCTCGGCGAGCGGACGCGAGGACCGTCGTGCCGGTTCCGCGCGGTGGACGGATCGCGCGCAGCGGGATCGTCGTCGGACCCGCGCGAATCGCCCCCGCCTCGGTCGCACCGCGCGTTCGCACGCGACCTTGGGGGATTTGCTTCGAGCGCTACTCGACCCGCACGACGCGTCGTGTCGCCCCGCCGTTGGCGACCCGTGCGCGCACGAAGTAGACGCCGGCGCCGGCCCGGCCGCCACGATCATCCATGCCGTCCCAGGCGACGAGATGGCGCCCGGGCTCGAGCCCGCCGGACAGGAGCGTGCGCACCCGCCGCCCGCCCGCGTCGAACACGGCGACCTCGGTCTGGCCGGGTGCGACAAGCTCGAGGGTGAGACGCGTCTCGCCCCGGCTGGGGTTGGGTCGCGGCTCGGAGAGCGAGAGCCGTGCGGGCACCGTCGCCGGCTCGACGGCGACCGGAGCCGACGTCAGATCCAGCTTCCACTGCGAGCGCCCATGGGTCGCGGCGACCAGGGTGCGCGAGGGGGCGTGGAGATTGAGGTCGAATACCGCGGTGAACGGCAGTCCGGTGCCGAGCGGCGCCCAGGGGGAGCCCTGGAAGCGCGTCCAGTAGACGCCGAGGTCGGTCGCCACGTAGAGACGCTGCGTGTCCGTGGGGTCCACCACCAGGTCGTTGACCGGCACGTTCGGGAGATCCCCGGCGATGGGCGTCCAGGTGGTCCCCCGATTGGCGCTGCGGAAGACGCGCGGGGCCGCATCGTCCGCGGAGAACCCCGAGAGCGTCGCGTACACCACCTGCGGATCCACGGGATCGGCCGTCACCCGCGTCACCCAGCGCATCGGCAGCCCCGCCGAGATGTCGGTCCACACGCCGCCGCGATTGATCGATCGCCACACCTTCGCGTCGTCCGTTCCCGCGTAGTAGGTGTTGGTGTCGGCCGCCGAGATCTCGAGGGTGGTAATGGTGCTGTAGACGAGCTGGATGGTGGGGGTATTGGTCGTGAGGTCACCGCTGATGGGTGTGTAGCTGATGCCGTTGTCGGTGCTCCGATAGACGCGTTGGCTCCCGACCAGGATGAGATTGTGGTTCTTCGGGTTCATGACCATCGGCGTCATCCAGTTGTAGCGGTCGGTGCCGCTGAACCCGGTCGGTGCGGAGAACACCGCGCCCGAGTTAGTGGAACGGCGCGGCCCCTTCGGCGGATCGCAGCAGTACTGCCACTCCGCGAACAGGACCGCGGGGTTGGTCGGATCGACCATGCACTGGAAGCCGTCACCGCCGAGGATCGGAGTCCAGGCCGACGGCGAGCCGGTCGTGAGCACGGTGTTGTTGTCCTGGGTGCCCCCCATCAACCGCGCCGGGTTCGAGGGGTCGATGGCTCCGGCGTAGAACTGGCTGATGTCGAGGGTGAGCGCATGATTCCAGCTCGCGCCTCCCGTGGTCGTCGACCAGAAGCCGCCGTCGTTGCCGAGGTACAGGCGATTCGGATTCGCGGGGTCGATCCAGAGGGAGTGGTTGTCGACATGGGCATTGTTCCGCACGTTGGTGAAGTTGGCTCCCCCGTCGGTCGAGCGCGCGATGTCGAGGCCCAGCGCGTAGACCCTGTCCGAGTTCGTGGGGTCGACCCCCATCTCGCCGAAGTACCAACCGAAGCCACCGAAGATCCCGGTGTACCCCGACACGTCTCGGCGGGCCCAGGTGTCGCCGCCGTCGGCGGTGCGGTACATGCCAAGCCCCGTGTAACCGCCGATGGCTCCGGAGATGATCTGGGCGTAGACCATCGAGGGTCGCGAGGGGGCGATCGCGAGACCGATGCGGCCGACGTTGTCGCCGGGGGCCGGCAGCCCGGCCGAGAGCCGCGTCCAGCTGGTACCGCCATTGATGCTGCGCCAGATGCCACATCCTGGGCCGAAGGCGCGACGATAGGTGGGGTGTCGCACGCGCTCCCACGTGGAGCAGTACACGGTCTCGGGGTGCGCGGGATTGATCACCACGTCCGCGCAGCCCGTGCTGTCGTTCACGAACAGCACCTTGGACCAGTGCAGGCCGCCGTCGTCGCTGCGGTAGAGCCCGCGGTCCGGATTCGTGGAGAACTGCGTGCCCATCGCGGCCACGAAGATGCGATCCGTGTTCGAAGGGTCCACGGCCACGCGGCCGATGCGTCGCGTCTGCTGCAGGCCCAGGGACTCCCAGGTCTGGCCACCGTCACGCGTGCGGAACAGGCCGGAGCCGTCGTAGGTGTCGACGGCGGAGTTGGCCTCGCCGCTGCCGCAGTAGACGGTGTTCGGGTCGGTCGGGTCGAGGGCCAGTGCCCCGATCGAGAAGGCGTAGTCACGGTCGAAGATCGAGGTCCAGTTGACGCCCGCGTCGTCCGATCGGAATACGCCACCGTTGGCCGAGGCAAGGTAGACCGTGGTCCCGCCCGGCGCCACCGCGAGTGCGGTGACGCGACCGCCGATGTTGTAGGGGCCGGCCGGCTGCCAGACCAGCCCGGCGACGCTGGTGCTCAGGCGCCCGCGGTCCTGGGCCACGCGGTCCACCGCGGCGAGGAACGCGTCCTGATCGATGGTTCCCCCGGGGAAGGCGCGCTGAGCGAAGAACCAGTCGCTCGGGTAGTGCTCGCCCCCGTCCTCCGCCGCTTCAGGCGTGCCGCCCGGCCGTGGGGAGCGCGGCATCGCCACCAGCCACACTCCGACTCCGAGGAGGGCCACGAGGATGAGGGATCGAAGGGGTCGGAGGCCGGGTGTGAGCATGCGAGGCGAATTCTAGCCTCTCTCCAAGCCTAGTACCAGCGCTCCCACTCGCGCACGAACCGCTCCTTGTCGCCGAAATGGGCGCGGCTCGGCGGCTTCAGCGCGACGACCGGTGTCGGCTCGGCGAAGAAATCGCCCTCGGCGTAGGCCGCCTCGCCCTTCGCCGTCTCGAGATAGCAGCCGCCCCGGCCATCGAAGTGCCCGGCCTCGCCACTCCCCAGCACTCGCGCGGCGATGGCGTTGGCCACCGTCTCGCCCTCGGCGCGGGCGAACACGCCGGCCTTCGGCAGCATGCCGCCGTTGGCGAGCGCCACGTGCGTGACGTCGCCGATCGCCCACACGCCGTCGAACGAGGTCGCGAGCGTGCCGCGATCGACGGGCACCCAGCCGTTGGGACCGAGGAGTCCTGACTCGCGCATGAACGGCGGAGCCGTGTGCGCCGGGATCACGATCAGCAGGTCGAACGGCTCGCGCGTGCCGTCCGCCAGTTCCAGCTCGCCCGCGACCGCCCGCGAGGGCGGACTGCCCGGGGCGGTGGCGGCGGGTGCGTGGACGCGCGACGGTTTGGCGCCGAAGCGGGCGGTGATGCCGCGCTGCTCGTACAGCTCGCGCACGGCGGCGCCGACCGCGGGTCCGGCGACCGGCATGGGCTGCGGCTCCGGCGTCACGAGGCCGATCGAGAAGTGCTCGGGGCCCGGGCGGCGCGAGAGCCGCTCGTGGATGAGCAGTGCCGCCTCGTGTGGCGCGGCCGGGCACTTGTAGGGCGGAGCGATGACGGCGATCAGCACGTGCCCGCCCGCGAAGGCGTCGAGCGCGTCGCGCAGGCGGAGCGCTCCGTCCAGCTCGTAGAACTGGTGGGCCACGCCGGCGGCGCCGGGGAGTGGTTCGAGCGTCAGGTGCGCGCCCGGAGCCAGCACCAGCGCATCCGCGTGCACCCGGTCGCCCGCGATCTCGAGCATGCGCTTCGCCGGATCGACCGCCATCACCTCGGCGCAGCGGAACTCGAGGCCGTGGCGGCTGAGCCCCGAGAGGCGACGGCTGATCTGCTCGGGACGACGGCGTCCGGTGACCACCCAGGTGTGCCCGGCGCCGAGGGAGACTTCGGGTCGGCGGTCCACCACCAGGATGCGGTGCGGCTCGGGGAGCAGCGTGCGCAGCCGGCGCGCCGTGGCGATGCCGCCGAATCCGGCGCCGACGATGACGGTGGTGGAGGCGGGCGTCATCCCTGAGGTCTCCTCCGAAGTTCCCCCGGCACCAGCCGCGGCCCGGAGATCGTGAGCGGCATGCGCGCGCATCCTACCCCACGGGGCCGCTCGTGCTCGTGTACATTCTCCCCCTCGCGCCCGGGGGCTGATGCCCGGCGGAGGCCATCGCGCCGGCACGCGCGCCGCGCGGCGCCCGGGCGCCGATGCGCAGGGAGGTGGCCCGCATGATCGTCATGAAGTTCGGCGGCACGTCGGTCGGGATCCCCGACCACTTCGCCGTCGCCACCGGACTCGTCGCCCAGCGCCTCGCGCGCGACCCGATCGTCGTCGTCAGCGCGCTCGCCGGCGTGACCGATCTGCTGGTCGAGTTCTGCCGCTCGATGG
>JBGPXY010000115.1:0-8955 GCA_041492985.1 Candidatus Eiseniibacteriota bacterium | reverse complement strand
TGTGGTTTCCGACCGCCCACAAGAATGCGAAAGTGACGATCTACACGCGCGCCGTCGAGACGCCTCGCGAGCTGAAGCCGAAGGAGTTGAGCGCGCCCTAGCGTCCGCGCGCCCATGGAGCACACCGCCTACCGCGTCAGCGAGATCTTCCGCTCGATCCAGGGTGAGGGCCCCTCGGCCGGCACGCCCGCGCACTTCGTCCGCCTCCAGGGATGCAGCGTCGGCTGCCACTGGTGCGACACGAAGTACTCCTGGGACCCGAGGGCCGGCAGCGAGCTGACGCCCGAGACCATCTGGTCCCAGGCGCGCGCCCTGGGCGAGGCGCCGCTCCTGGTGGTGACCGGTGGCGAGCCGCTCGAGCACGCGGGGCTCGCTCGGCTCCTCGAGCAGGGGCTGGACCGGTGGTCGCGGGTCGAGGTCGAGACCAGCGGCGTCGCGCCGCCGCCGCTCTCGCATCCGCGGTTGTTCTACAATGTCTCGCCCAAGCTACCCTCGGCGACGCCGGGCTGGGCCGGCTCGTGGCGCGCCTCGGCCGCCTGGGTGGCGGAAGCGAACGCGACCTTCAAGATCGTGGTGGGTGACCCGCCCGACCCCGACGACGCGCTGCGGCTGATCGCCGAGCACGGGATCCCGGCCGCGCGCGTGATGCTGATGCCCGAGGGACTCACCGACGAACGCGTGCGCGCGCACGCGCAAGCGCTCACGGAGCTGTGCAAGCGGACGGGCTTCCGCATGAGCCCGCGGCTCCACGTCTGGCTGTGGGGCGCGAAACGGGGCGTGTGAGGCGTGGAACGGACGCGGCGGTGGGGAGACACGACGGGATGGGAGACATGACGACGGTGCGCAAGGCGGTGGTGCTGCTCTCGGGCGGGCTCGACTCCGCGACCTGCCTGGCATGGGCGCGCGCCGAAGGGTTCACGTGCCATACGCTGGCGGTGGACTACGGCCAGCGCCATCGCGTCGAGCTGGCCGCGGCGCGCCGGGTCTCCGCCGCCCTCGGTGCGGCCGACCACCGCGAAGTGAGCGTCGACCTGCGCGCCATCGGCGGCTCGGCGCTCACCGCCGCGATCGAGGTGCCGAAGGATCGCTCCGAGGCCGAGATGGGACGGGGCATCCCGGTGACCTACGTGCCCGCGCGCAACACCGTGTTCCTGGCGCTGGCGCTCGGATACGCCGAGACGATCTCGGCCGCCGATCTGGTCGCGGGGATGAACGCCGTCGACTACTCGGGCTACCCGGACTGTCGGCCCGAGTTCGTGCGCGCGTTCGAATCGCTCGCCCGCGTGGCGACCCGCGCCGGCGTCGGCGGCGCCGAGTACCGGTTACACACACCGCTCATGAGCCTCGACAAGGCGGGCATCGTCCGGCTCGGGGTCTCGCTCGGCGTGGACTACGCCCTCACGCACTCCTGCTACGACCCGGCGCCCGACGGCGCGGCGTGCGGCGGCTGCGACGCCTGCGTGCTCCGCCGCAAGGGCTTCGTCACCGCCGGGCTCCCCGACCCCACGCGCTACGCGCTGACGGCCGGGAGCGGGCGATGAGCCGCGCGCGCTACCGGCGCGGACGCGGCTGAGCCATGCGCGTCGAGCTCACCAGGGATTACACGTTCGAGGCGGCGCATCGGCTGCCGATGGTGGCCGCCGACCACAAGTGCGCGCGCATGCACGGGCATTCGTTCCGCGTGGAAGTGGCCGTGACCGGCCCGCTGGACGAGCGACTCGGCTGGCTCATCGACTTCGGCGAGATCACCATGATCGTCGAGCCGCTGCTCAAGTCCGAGCTGGATCATCGCACGCTCAACGACGTGCCCGGGCTCGAGAATCCGACGTCGGAACACCTGTGCCTGTGGTTGTGGAAACGGCTCCAGCCGCGGATCGCGGGGCTGAGCGCCGTCACCGTGCACGAGACCTGCACCGCACGTTGCACCTACCGGGGGGATTGAGCGACAGACCCCGCCGCCGGCGGAGTATGCACCGCATCGGCCCGAGGCGTATCCAAACAGGCGCCCTGTTCTGCGATGACTTGAACGGTGCCGACCCGTCTTCCGACCTGAGAGGGAGCTTCCCCACATGACCCAACGAGTGTTCCTCACCGGCGCCACCGGCTACCTCGGCAGCGCCATCGCGGCCCGCCTGGTGCGGGCCGGTCACGACGTCCGCGGCCTGGCCCGCAGCCCCGAGCGTGCGAGCGCGCTCGAGGCCATGGGCGTGAAGGCGACGATCGGCGAGTTCGCCCGACCCGAGAGTTTCATCTCCGAACTCAAGAACTGCGACACGGTCGTGCATGCCGCGGTCGACGAGCGGAGCGCGGCGACCCAGGACCAGCTCGCCCTCGAGACCTTCCGCGCCGCCGCCCGGGATGGTCGCGTGCGTCGGCTCCTCTACACCAGCGGGGTGTGGGTGCACGGCGACACCGGAGGCGCGATCGTCGACGAGACCGCCCCGCTCGACCCGGCGGAGCTGGTGCGCTGGCGCCCCGCGCACGAGGACGCGGCACTCGACCTCGCGAGCGACGAGGTCGTGACCGTGGTCTTCCGCCCCGGCATGGTGTACGGCGAGCGACGCTCGACGATCGGCGCCTGGTTCCAGGAGGCGAAGGAGAAGCGCACCGTGACCTACCCGGGCGACGGCGCTCAACACTGGAGCATGGTCCACCGCGACGACGTCGCCGAGGCCTATGCGCTGGCGCTCGAGCACGCGAAAGGCGGCGAGCGCTATCTGTTGGTGGACGAGTCGCGCTTCACCGTGGGCGAGCTGGCCACGGCGGTCGCGGCGGCGACCGGCGCCCGGGCGATCGCGGCCGGTCGCGAGGACACGCTGCGCTCGCTCGGTGCCTACGGCGCGGCGTTGATGATCGACCAGCAGTTCACGGCCGCGAAGGCGCGCCGCGAGCTGGGCTGGGTCCCGCGCCACGGCTCGTTCGTCGCGGAGGCGCCGGCACTGCTCCGCGAGTGGCAGGCGGCCGCGCAGGCGGCGGTGGGATGAGCTCGCCCGGCCGGTGCCGCAGCGCCGCGCCCGGATCTCAAGGGCGACGGAACAGGTAGAGCCCGAAGCCGAGCGTGTCGCGCCCCCAGTGCACATAGGTCTCGCGCCAGTCGCGGATGCGCTCGCGTAACGCAGGCGAGTCGGGGTCCTCCGGGTGGGCGGCGACATAGGTCTCGACCGTCCGCGCGTAGAGATCCTCGTATCGATCCCAATCCTGGTCGCTGCTCCGCCACGCCCCGCGCGGCACGAGCCCGTGCTCTGTCCCGGCCGCCTGCATCCCTTCGTGGGTGGTCATCTCGTCCGCCGTCGCCTGGAGACGGCGCAGGTATTCTGGATCGGGGTCGCGTTTCCAGTACCCCTCGCCCATCAGGACGTCCCCGCCCGGGCGCACGAGCCGCGCCAGCTCCCGCAACGTGTCGCGGTAGGTGCCGAACGCGTGGGTCGAACCGATGCAGATCGCCGCATCGAATGTTTGGGGCTCGACCGCGAGGCGCGACGCCTCCATCTCCAGCAGCTCGATCCGTGCCGCCACGCCGCGATCGGCGGCGGTCGCGCGCCCCTCGGCGAGGAACGCGGCGTTGATGTCGATCCCCGTGCCCTGGGCCTGGAAGCGCTCGGCGATGCGCACCAGCAGCGTCGCCTTGCCGCAGCCTATGTCGATCACGTGCCGATCCGGGCCCAGGTCGAGCAGGTCGGTCACCTGGTCGAGCACCGCCGGGTCGAGCGGGTTGCAGTAGACATGCTCGCGGTGCGCGATGGTCGAGAACTTCATGTGATCCATGGGGGCGAGAGGCTAGCAGACTCCCGCGGGGCACGGCCGTCGGGACCACCCCGGCCGGCCGGCGCCACTCCGATCGTGTGCTAGAGTCGCCGCCCTGTTCACGCGGAGACTCCGATGGCGCTCTTCCTCACCGGTCTGGTCGGCGAGAAGCTCTGCACGTGGCCGCTCGAAGGGTCCGTGCTGGGGATCGGCCGTTCCTCGCGGCATCCCATCCACATCCCCGACGGCACCATCTCCAAGGATCACGCCGAGATCACGGCGCGCGCCGGACAGCACTACCTGCGCGACCTCGGCAGCCGGAACGGCACCCGCGTGAATGGCCGCGACGCCAGGGAGCCGATCGTGCTGGAGGCCGGCGACCAGGTGGAGATCGGCCACGTCATGCTGACGGTGACCGGCGAGGAGGCGCGTCCCCGGCTGCGGCTCAACGAGCAGTCGATCGTCGGCACCACGTTGCGGCTCAAGGCCGGGGGCATCCTCGACCAGCGCGTCAAGGCCGGCAAGGACCCCGCCCGGTTGGTCCACCTGCTGGCCGAGGCCGGGCAGCTGCTGGTGATGCCCCGCCCGCTCAAGGAGAACTGCGACGAGCTGCTCCAGTTCGTCGAGAAGGCGGTGCCCGCCTCGCGCTACATCCTGCTGCTCGATCAGGGAGCCGACGCCGAGCCGGTGCAGATCGCGGCGCGCACGCACGGTGGCCGCGCCGACCGGCCGCTGGCGCTCTCGCGCTCGATCATGCGCACGGTGCTCACCGAGTGCACGTCGGTGCTCACCCGCGACACCGCCGTCGATCCGCGCTTCCAGGGGCAGCAGAGCATCGTCGCCCAGTCCGTGCTGTCGGCGATGGCCGTGCCGCTGTTCGACAACGAGAAGGTGCTCGGCTTGATCTACGTGGACAGTCACGACCGCTCGATCGCCTTCGACAACGATCAACTCGAGCTGCTCACACTGCTGGCCAACATGGCGGCGGTGAAGATCACCAACGCGCGACTGCTCGAGGCCGACCGCGAGCGCGAACGGATCGCCCAGGAGCTGTCGACCGCGACTCAGATCCAGCGCGGGTTGCTCCCCGAGGAGCCGCCGTCGGTCGACGGCTGGGAGCTGGACGCGTTCCTCGAGACCTGCCACGAGGTCGGCGGCGACCTCTACGACTTCCACATCCGCGACGATGGCAGGCTGGTGTTCCTGATCGGCGACGTGACCGGCAAGGGCATGGGCGCGGCACTGCTCATGTCCTCGTTCCTCGCCTCGGCGCGCGTGCTCTACGACACCTGCACCGATCCGTCGGAGCTGGCGCGCCGGCTCAACGGCATGCTCCACCGCACCACCGATCGCAAGCGCTTTGTGACCGGATTCGTCGGCTGCCTCGATCCGATCTCGGGCACGCTGGAGTACGTGAACGCCGGCCACCCGCCGCCGCTGCTCGCGGGCGCGGGGACGCTGCGCGAGCTCGACAGCGGCGGCCCGCCCTTCGGCGTGCTGGCGGCGTTCCCTTACGTCACCGCCTCCACCACGCTCGCGCCGGGCGAAGTGTTCGCCCTCTTCACCGATGGCATCCCCGAGGCGCAGCGGGGCGAGGAGCTGTACAACGACGACCGGGTGCGCGCGGCGGTGGCGGAGGAGTGTGGGGCTGCTGACCTGGCGACCATGCGCGCGCGGCTGCTGGCGCGCGTGGACGAATTCCTGGACGGAGCGCATCGCACCGACGACATCACGCTGCTGCTGCTCCGTCGGAGAGCAAGCGCGTAGCCAGGCTTCCGGTCGGACGGCTCCCCGCACGGTCCGCTATCTTCAACGCATGACGATCCGGCCGCGCACGGCGCCATGAAAGCGCTCACCTATCACGGAGTCCATCGCGTCTGCCACGAGGACGCTCCGGATCCGGAACTCCAGCAGGCGACCGACGCGATCGTCGAGGTTGAGCTCGCGGGGATCTGCGGTTCCGACCTGCACGTCTATCACGGGCGTGAGACCGGCCTCGATCCCGGGACCGTCCTGGGCCACGAGTTCGTGGGGCGCGTGGTCGCGACTGGCGCCGGTGTCCGCGGCTTCGCCTCCGCCGACCGCGTCGCTTCCCCCTTCTCGACCAGCTGTGGCCATTGCTATCACTGCACGCTCGGCCTCAGCGCGCGCTGCCGCGAAGGTCACCTGTTCGGCTGGGTGCAGGGAGGTGTGGGGCTCCACGGGGGTCAGGCGCGTTACGTGCGGGTCCCGCTCGCCGATGCCACGCTCTGTCACCTCCCGGAGGACATCGGCCTCGAGGCGGCACTCCTGCTGTGCGACGTGCTGCCGACCGGCCACTACTGCGCGAGCATGGCGGGGGTGGCCGCGGGCGGCACCTACGCGGTGATCGGCTGCGGCCCGGTGGGCCTCATGACGCTGCTCGCCGCGCGCGAGCTGGGCGCGGAACGGCTCTACGCCATCGACGCCATCGACGAGCGCCTCGCCTTCGCGGCGCGTCTGGGTGCCACCCCGGTGGACACACGGCGGACCGATCCGGTGCAGATCCTCCGGAGCGCCACCGAAGGACGAGGCGCCGACGCCGTGCTCGAAGCGGTCGGAAGCCCCGAGGCGGGCCGGCTGGCGTTCGAGCTGGTGCGCGCCGGCGGGACGATCTCGGCGGTGGGCGTGCACCACGAGACGGCGTTCGCGTTCTCGCCCGCGCAGGCCTACGACCTGAACCTTACCTATCGCATCGGCCGCTGTCCCGCGCGCAGCCTCATGGAGGGGCTGGTCCCGCTGGCGCGGCGGCGCCAGGCCGACCTGGCCGCCCTGTTCACCCACCGGCTCCCGCTCGCGAGCGGGCCCGAGGCGTACGAGCTGTTCGACCGCAAGCGCGACGGCTGCATCAAGGTGGCGCTCACACCCTGATGACGGTGAACCTGCGCTCCCGCGACAGCATCCGTCGCATGTTCACCGACGCGGTGAAGAGCGGCTTGCCTAACGTACAACGAAGATCTTCTGGGTCGCCGCTTCGTCGCCCGCGCGCAACTCGCAGAAGTAGATCCCGCTCGGAAGGCCGCGGGCGGTCCAATCCACATGGTGCTGGCCTGCAGCCTGCTCGCCGGCCAGGAGGGTGGCGACCTCTCGCCCACTTGTATCCAGCACCCGTAGCATGACCTTCGAGGCGCGCGGCAGTTCGAACGTGAGCGTTGTCGCGCCACGGAACGGGTTGGGATGCGCGCGCAGCTCGAGCCGCGACTCTCTCGCCGGGGGGACCACCCCTACCACCTGGAGTTCGACATAGCGGAGAACGCCGCTTACCGTGCCCAGAAACAACGTATCGGCGGTGGGCCCGCTGCGGACGAGCAGTGCCGGAACGCCGTTGCTCCCGGCGGCCGCGAACGATACCGGAGTCCACGAGGCGCCGGCGTCGTCGGTCTTGAAGAACGTTGCCCCCGCCGGATTCGGGGAAGCTCCCCCGGTCGCGTAGAGCCGCAGGGGAGGAAATGCGCGGGTGGCGAGGGCTCTGTAGCCGAACGGCCCCGGGGGCGAGTAAGGAATGGGGGTCCAAGCGTCACCGTTGTTCGTTGTCTGATAGAGCGCGTCGGGAATCGCCAGAAAACCGATGTTGCCGTCCACGGGGTCGAATGCCATCGCCTGGGCGTGGTCGTCGTTGCCGGTGGTGAACCTGGACTGCCAGCTATCGCCGCCGTTCGTAGAGCGTCTGACAAAGGCCGTAAAGCCGTTGCTCTCGCCGCCTGCCCACAGAGTCGAACTCGCCGAGGTCAGGAAGAAGTGCCGGCCCGAGAAGGCCACCTTCTTCCACGTCATGCCACCGTCGGTAGACTTTCCGACGCCCGCCCAGGTCGCGGCGAGGACCGTGCCCGGTGCTCCTGGCGGCGCGAGCAGTGCGACCACTTTCCGATCCCACGAGGATCCATCGGCGCCAAAGCCATTTTGGAATGGGTTCCAGTTCGCGCCGCCGTCGGTCGAGCGCAACATCGCTACCGTGTCCGCGCCTGTGCCTGTGATCTCGCGGGCGACGATGAGCGTCTCCGCGCTCACCGCCAGGACGTCGTGAACCCATTGCCCGGCGAACCCCAACAGCACCCAGGCGGAGTCGGCGGTGTCGGAAGCCTTGCAGTGGAGACCATCGGTCGTGCAGGCGTACAACAGCCCGTGACTCGAGCGTAGCTGGGTCACCTGGCGACCACTCAGTCCCAAGGCGCTCCACTGGGCGTGGGCGACCGCCGGCGACAGCGTGAGCAGCGCCAAGGCCGCAAGGACTCCGATGAAGGCGCTGGTCCTCATGAACACTTCTCGCCGGCCGACTCGAGGTACGACCCGCGTCCTATTGAGGCTCATGGGCAAACATCCGCACAGTATTCGGGGGACACCCACAAGTCTCGACCAGTCCGGAGGGATTGGAAAGCGATCTTTGAGTGGCTATCCCGTGGCCGGGCCCGCATTGGCCCGACCATCGCCGAGCGGGTAGATTCGGCGGCCGGCCATGTCCCTCTCCCCGCTTCGCTCGTCGCGCGACCGCATCCTCCTCGCGCTGGTGCTGATCCTCGCCGTGGTCGTGGCCAGACCGCTGGCGCGAGGCCTCGTCGCCTCCCGTGTCCGGGCGACGGCGGCCGACCGCGGCCTCCGCGCCACGTGGGGCTCGCTCGAGGTCGAGCCCCCGCTCCGTATCCGCTTCCGAGACCTGGTCGTCACCCGCCGCGCGGATGGCGACACGCTGGTCCGCGCCGAATCGCTGGCGGTGAGCGTGGACCCGATCGCCCTTCTCCTGCTGCGCGTGCGCCCGGCGGACGTGGCGCTCGCGCACGCCAACCTGCGCATCGGCTCCTCGCGCCGCGCGGACGCCGACACGCTGGCGCCCGAGGTCCTCGCCGGCTCGGAATCGCGCGGGGACGCGGCGGGCGCCGAGCGCGTGCGCGGCGCGGGGAGGACGCTCATGCGCCTGCTCTCGGCCCCGGCGCGACGGCTCCCGCGGCTCTCGCTGCGTGACGTCACGGTCGCGACGACGCCACGCGAGGAGTCGGCTGAGGCCGGAAACACCGCTCCCGGCGTGCGACTGCAATGGCTCCGGGTGGCCCCGACGCGACACGGGGTGAAACTCGAGGCGGCGGGCGCACTCCTCGGCGAGCGCGCGGTGGGTTTCTCGGCCGCGGTCGAGTACGGCCACGACGACCGGCTCGTGGGCGGGGTGCGATTCGACATCCCGCGCGAGGGAGCGTTGAAGCC
>JBGPXY010000160.1:0-6344 GCA_041492985.1 Candidatus Eiseniibacteriota bacterium | reverse complement strand
GACGGCCAGGTGGAGCTGAAGACGGTGCTGGGCCCGCTGCTCGCCAAGACGGTCACGCTCACCGGCATGATGGTGGAGAACCGCGGCTACCACGCGCTGTTCGTTCAGGCGGCCGAGATCGGCGGTGCGGTCAAGCCCGCCGAGTCGGCACGGGCGAGCGAGGCGCGCAGCTCGGCGATCAGCAACGTGTTCCACACGTTCTCGAACTGCGTGCCACTCGTCCTGATCGCCCCGGATAGCGCGCTGTCCGGCACCAAAAAGCGGGAATAGAGCTGGGCGCCCGCCGGGGCGGCGAGGAACAGGCTGCCGCAGATGCCGGCGCAGACCACCGCTCGCGCGATGGCGACCGCCAGGCGGCGGCGTACGACCGCGCGGTCGCGTTCGATCATCGGCGCGGCCATCAGCGCGGCCATCGCCGTGGCTACTTGCCCCCGCCGCTCTCCGCCGGCTTGACCATGCCGCCCAGCTCCGCCGCCTGCACGAACAGAGCGCGGTAGCCGCGCAACTCAGTCATCATCCCGGTCAGCGTCACCGTCTTGGCGAGCAGCGGCCCGAGCACGGTCTTGAGCTCCACCTGACCATCGCGCCGCGGGTGATGCTCCTCCGCCATGACGATGGTCAGGTTGCCCTCGGCGTCCACGACGCCGATCGGCTGGCCGTTGTTGATGCACTTGGTGCCACAGGGGATGTGAGCCTCGCCGCGCTTGCCGAGCTGCAGGTAGCACGAGACGTCGACGACCTCGCCGGTGATGGTGGCGACCTTGCCGCTCTCGAGCACCTTCTTGTGCGCCTCGGACGTCGCGGCCTCGATCGTGGTCGCCGACCACTTCGCGGTCTCGGCCTTGCCGAGCACCACCGGCTTGGCGGGCGCCGTCGACTGCAGCGGCGCGGCCACGGGCTGGATCGTGGCCGGGGGCGCTTGCTGCGGCTTGGTGACGGTATCGTCGGCGGCGACCGTCAGGGCGATCGCCGTGACGAGCGCGACCGGTACCAGGAGAAGACTTCGACTGCGCATGACGTGCTCCTTCGCGTTGTGAGTTGTCGGCCGGGGCGAGAGCGGGGCCTCTCGCGGAGGGCGCAGTGTACGCCGTCACCCGGAGGCGGGAAAGCGCGGGGGCGAGGCGTCGGGCAGCTCAGCCCTCGTCGCCCCACTCGAGCAGGGTATGCGTGAGATACGCCAGCGGCCAGAACATGAGGATGAAGCCCGTCACCGTGACACCCCACCAGGTCGCCGCCACGTCCTGCACCAGCACGACCGGCAGGAGTCGAATGCCGTGGTGCCGGGCGAACCAGTCGTAGATGCCGACCGCCAGTCCGAAGAACGTGGCGCCGAGGTACACGCTGGCCAGCACGATCAGCCCGCGCCAGACGCCCGACAGCCGCTCGAACGCTTCCTGCGTGATCCAGCCGACGAGCAGGCCGATGAGCGGTGAGGCGAGGATGCCCGCCCAGATCACGGGGCCGAACGCTTTGGCGCCGAGCAGCCACGCGAGACCGCCCCAGAGGGATCCCGCGAGCAGCAGGTGGAGGACGCGCCGGGGAATCATGGGGCCGCCCACGCTTCAGCGCGCGAGCGTCTTCTCGATGCGCCGGTCGGGCACCAGCCACATGATGGCGACCAGCACGTAGAGGGAACCCGCGAGCCACGAGTTCACGAACGCCAGCGGGATGGCGGCGACATAGATCACCATCGAGATCCTGCCCTTCACGTCGCTGCCCAGCGCGGCCTTGATGGTGGATTCCGGCCCGTGGAGCGCGATCAAAGCCTGGGCGAGGATGTAGTACGCGATCGCCGCCCCGAGCAGGACCACGCCGTACAACGCCACCGGCCAGGACGCGAAGTGGTTCTCGCCCATCCAGGCGGTGACGAACGGCGTGAGCGACAACCAGAACAGCAGGTGCATGTTCGCCCACAGCACGCCGCCCCGCACGTGCTGGGTGGCCTGCAGCAGGTGATGGTGGTTGTTCCAGTAGATGCCCAGGAAGGTGAAGCTGAAGACGTAGCTCATGAACACCGGGATCAGCGGCCGCAGCGCGTTCAGGTCCGATCCGTGGGGCACCCTCAGCTCGAGCACCATGATCGTGATGATGATGGCCATGACACCATCGCTGAAGGCTTCCATCCGGCCCTTGGTCATCGTTCATCTCCGTGTCGGAACGGGGGGTGGCCGCGTCGTCGGGGCGCCGCCGCGGCGCAGGATACACCGGCGGCGAGGCCCTCCTCGGGTTTGATGTTGCACGGCGGCGGCGATGTGGCGACACTCGCGGCCCAAGGAGGGATCCCCACATGCATATCAGGACCGCCGTGGTTTCCGCGCTCATCGCGCTGTCCGTGTCCCAGCCGCTCACGTCGCTCGCCGCCTCTCGAACGCCCGATCATCGCCGTCAACTCTCGCGGTCCGCGAGATCGTTCGGCGCGCATGCATCCGCCCGCCTCGTGGCCAACGCCCCGCGCGTGTACGGACCGGCGTCCCGTGTCTCGGTTCCAGACGGCGCCGGCGGCCTCTACATCTCATGGGCCGACATCCGCGATGGCAGCGGCGACATCTTCTTGCTGCGCGTGACCAGCTCCGGGGCGGTCGCCGCCGGATGGCCGGCCGACGGCCTGCCCGTATGCAATGCCGTGGGGGATCAGTTCGAATCGGTCATGGTCCCCGACGGCTCGAACGGGGTGATCGTCGGCTGGCTCGACTTCCGTGACAGTTGGCAGATCCCCGACGGCTACGCTCAGCGCGTGAACTCCGCGGGCACCGCGCTGTGGACCGCGAACGGCGTGAAGGTGAAGACGAGCGCGCTGGTCGAGGACGCGGTGATCGCGCCCGACGGCACGGGCGGCATGCTGGGCGCATGGTCCGCGACAGGAGCCACGGACAAGGACATCTTCGCGATCCGGTTCACCAGCACCGGGGCCCTCGCCAGCGGCTGGAGCGCATCCGGGAACGTGGTCTGCAGCCTGGCGGAAGACCAGGTGAATGTCTCGGTGACGAACGACGGCGCGGGCGCCGGCGGCTCCATCCTCGCCTGGGAGGACGGCCGCGCGGGTGGCGGCGAGACGCACATCTATACGCAGCGGCTGGACGCGTCGGGCGCGGAGCAATGGACGCCCAACGGGATCCTGCTGGACACCAGCCCGGTCGGTGCCCTCGAGCCGATCGTCTGCTCGGATGGTGGCACGGGCGCGCTCATCTTCTGGATCGACTTCACGAGCAGCGACCCGATCCTCGGGCAGCACGTGAACTCGAGCGGCATCGTTCAGTGGAACGTGGGCGGCCTGGGAGTCGGCGGGTCGGCCTCGCTGGACGGGTTCATGGGAGCCGTAGCGGACGGCATGGGTGGGGCCGTCATCACCTGGGACCAGAGTCCCGGCACCATCCCCGGTCTGCGCGTGCAGCGTGTCGACGGCGCGGGCGCCGAGCAATGGGGTGCCACGGGTGTGGCGATCGTCGGCATCGCCAACTCCAATCCCTATCTCACGGACATCGTCCCCGACGGAGCCGGCGCCGCCTACTTCCTGTGGGAGGACAGCCGCAACGGGTCGACGCCGCACAACGATCCGGACATCTTCGCCCAGCGGGTCAGCGCCACCGGCGTGCTCTGGGCAGCGAACGGCGTAGGGGTCTGCACCAGCGGCGGCGAGCAGTACATGCCGACCGGGGCCATCGACGGCGGCTCCCTCGGGCTCGTGGTCGCCTGGCAGGACCAGCGCGGTCTCGACACCGACATCTTCGCCCAGCACTACACGTCCGCGGGCGCGGCACAGCTCGCGGCCAACGGCGTCGCCGTGTTCCGCAACCCCGGCGTGCAGGTCGGGGAGTTCGTCTTGCAGACCAACGACGGTGGCGCGATCGTGTTCGGCAACCAGAAATTCAACAACCAGTGGGATATCCGTGCGCGCAAGTTCAACTCCGACGGCTCTCCCGCCGGCCCATCGGTCAGCATCTGCAACGCGGCCGGGCACCAGGGCATCAGCTCCGTCATCGACGACGGCAACGGGGGCGCGATCGTGGCCTGGACGGATCGCCGCGGCGGCGGCGAGGACATCTACGCCCAGCGCGTCGACATCAACTGCGCCACGCAGTGGACCGCGAACGGCGTGGCGATCTGTACCGCGAGCGGCGCGCAGGGGAATCCGCGGATGGTGACGGACGGTGCCGGTGGCGCCATCCTCGCGTGGCAGGACAACCGCAACGCCCCCGACGCGGACGTGTACGCCCAGCGGGTGAACAACCTGGGTGTGGTGCAGTGGACGCCCGCCGACGGCGTGCCCGTGTGCACCAATCCCAACAACCAGGCGGGCGCGGTCATCGCCTCGGACAACGCCTTCGGCGCGATCATCGCCTGGGGCGACTACCGGAGCTTCCTCGGGCCGGCGGTCTACGCGCAGCGGCTCAACAGCTCCGGCGTCGCGCAGTGGACGCCGGACGGTCTGAGCATCGCCGCCTTTCCCATCGCCTCCTTCGCGACCGTCACGGACGCCGTGCCGGGCACCGCGAACGATGCGATCATCCTGATCAGCCAGCCGGTGGTGGACCTCATCACGTTCAACGTCACCAGCATCCTCCGCGCGCAGAAGGTCAGCAGCGCCGGCATGGGGCAGTGGGGCGCGATGGGCGCCCCCGTGTGCGACGCGTCGAGCATCTGCTCACGCGAACACATGATCGAGGACGGGTCCGGCGGCGCATACGTGGCCTGGTCGGACGGCCGCAACGACATCTTCGACGTCTACATGCAACGGGTCGACGGCACGGGTGCGGTTCAGTGGACTCCCAACGGCGAGGTCGTGTGCGACGCCGTCGGCTGGCAGCATCTCGACGGCCTGACGCGCGATCCGAGCGGAGATGAGTTCCTCACCTGGGAGGATCAGCGCGGCGGACAGCCGAACATCTATGCACAGCGCGTCAATACCTCGGGAGCCTCCGTGTGGGCAGCCAACGGCGTCCCGGTGTGCGGCGCCACGCGCGGGCAGTTCTTCTCGACCATCGCGCAGTACAAGGCCGCCTCGCCGGCGAGGCTGTTCGTGGCCTGGACGGATGATCGCGCCGCCACCGAGCGCTACGTGTTCCTGCAGCGGCTGGATCTGGCCGGGAACTCACAGTGGACCCCGGACGGCGTCACCCGGACCACGCTCGCCATGGTCAGCACGTCCGCCGAGACCGATCGCGTGCGGCTGGTGTGGTTCGCGTCGGACCACGTGGCCGCGACCGTCTACCGGCGCACCGAGGACCAGGACTGGCAGCCGATCGGCGATGCGGTCTCGGACGGCACCGGGCTGATCTCGTTCGAGGACCGTGACGTCGTACCCGGGACGCGCTACGGCTACCGCCTCGAGTTCTTCGAGGCCGGGCAACAGACGTTCGCGGGCGAGGTGTGGGTGGAGGTCCCGACAAATCTCCAGTTCGCGCTCGACGGGCTGCAGCCCAACCCGGCCGTCGACGCGCTCGTGGTGTCGTTCACGCTGCCGACCGGTGACGCCGCCACACTCGAGATGCTCGACGTCGCCGGTCGTCGCGTGCTGACACGGGATCTCACCGGCCTCGCGCCCGGGCGGCACACGCTGCGCCTCGACGGGGACGTGCCGCCCGCGGGCGTCTACTTCATCAAGCTGACGCAGAAGGGACGGACGATCACCGGCCGGGCGGCGGTGCTTCACTAGCCCGGAGAGAGGTCCTGTGGGCGATGGCGTGCGTCGCGTGATGCGGCGTGGCCATCGCCCGCTTCGTCTCCTGGTGGTCCCGCGCGAACGCTTCGGCTTCGCGCCCTACCGTCGCGGGCGCTGCCTGGCCGACACGGACTTGATGTCCGTGTGGATGCGCTAGGCGAGGGAATAACGGGTCGCCAGCCTGACGATGGTGTTCATGTTGCGCACGGTGACCTGGACTCCCAGGACCCTTTCGAAGCCCACCTTGAAGAAGGTCGACTCGCTCTGCCGCGTCCCGCACAGCCAGTAGGCCTCACGGCCGTGCACGTGGAAGTCATCGATCCCGTTCTTCATCGCCATCAGGGACTTCTTTGCCGCAGCGGTCGTGGGGACGTCGATGAATGCCACGTTGAGCGTTCGCGCGGTCTCGATCTGCGCCGCCGTGAACGGCGGGTGGCGGACGATGGCGACGATCTCCTGCTCGGTTCTGAGGAAGGTCCTCACCTCGTAGCCCAGGGACTTGCGCAGGTGTGCTTCGATCTTCCTCTGCAGGGCGGCGACGTCTTTCGATGTCGCTTCGAAGATCACGTTGCCGCTGGCGATGAAGGTCTCTACGCCCTTGAAGCCGAGTGCGGTGAAGTGCCGCTTCAGCGCCTCCATCGCGACGGTGTGGCCACCGACATTGATGGCCCTGAGGAAGGCGAAG
>JBGPXY010000204.1:0-4384 GCA_041492985.1 Candidatus Eiseniibacteriota bacterium | reverse complement strand
GTAGCTCCGTGTGGGACCCCGCTCTCCGCAGCGAAACCTGGGGCAGAGGTCGTGACCCCGAATAGACGGCTGGTGAGCGACGGCCGCGGTGAATCGGATCGTCCACATCGTTAACGTTGACAACCCGTCTTCATAGGCAGAGCCAGTTATCCCACCCACGTGGGCAAGCTGGCGGGTCGATGCCCGGACGCGGAGCGCCCCGTGTTCCAGGCCGCGAATCATGACTGGGCGCCGGGAGTGGGTCCGCTCGAAATGCCGTCGCCATCCGTCGCCCCGGCCCCCGGCAGTGCGCGTCCCAGCGCCCGTTCCAGCCAGACGCGCAGCCGCGCGACGTGCGTGCCCTCCCAGTACCACTTCCCGCACACCGGGCAGTAGTGCAGCGTCTTCGCACTCTTCAACACGCGGCCCGGCACCTCGCCGCGCGCCTCCATCGGGTGACGCGCGTGGAGAGCAGCATTGCAACCGGCGCAGCGGCTGAACGGCCCTCCCGTCGGAGCATGAGCCTCGGCGATCGCACGCAACGGACCCGCGACATCGCCGCGCGGCACGACGATCGCCCCGACGTCGGCGAACTTGCGCGGATGGCGACTGCTCAGGGTCAGCACGGTGCGGCTCTCGCGACGGCCGGCCTCGAACAGCTCCTCGAGCCGCGCGCCACGGAGGAGGGCGACGTCGTAGCCGAGGAACACGAGCCGATGGGCGAGGAACGCGAGCGAGGCGTCGGTGACGAAGCGGGCGGGAGGCACGCCGCGACCGTAGCGGCGGGGGCGCGGTGCGGCAAGCGCCGGCCGCGCTCCGGGCGGTCCGCTAGCCTGCTGCCCGCGCTCGGGTTGGGGCTGTACCGTTGACGGTCCCCGGCCGCTCCCCCACCCTCTGCCCCCATGGGATCATCCGAAGCCGGGGGCGGAGCTTCCAGAGACACGCGATTCCTCTCGGTTCCGCTCGACCGCCGCCGCTTCCTGATCGTCGTCGCCGGCGCCGGCGCGTACGCGGCCCTTCGGCCCTATGCCGCGCTCGCGCAGAAAGCCGGCGGCACCCTGCCGCCGCTGCAACCGTGGAGCCTGTCGGAGCGCGCGCCCTCCGAAGAGATCGAGATCGCGCGTGCGCTGATCGGCGCCGCGGTGCTGGCGCCCAGCCACTGGAACACCCAGCCGTGGCGCTTCGAGGTCGAGGGTCCGCTCATCCGGTTGCTCGCCGATCCGTTGCGCGCCCTGCCGATCACCGATCCCGAGCAGCGCGCCATGCGCATCGCGCTCGGCGCGGCGCTGGAGAACCTGCTGGTGGCGGCCCGCGCCTGGGGACTGCGGCCGACGGTCACCTATCCGCCGCCGCGCGACCCGAGCGGCGTGGCGGCCGAGATCGCCTGGACGACCGGCGAGGCGCCGCGCGACCGGGCGCTGTTCCACGCGATCGCCGAACGGCGCACCAACCGGAAGGGGTACGACGAGCGCGGCCTGTTCCGCGAGAACCGCGCCGCGCTCTCGGTCCAGGTGCCCGGCGACTTCCGGCTCTACTGGATCGACGACCGCACACAGATGCGCGCGATCGCCGATCTGGCGCACGACGCCGCGCACGAGCAGGTCATGGACCGGCGCGGCCAGGCCGAGCGCTTCAGCTGGATGAGGTTCGACGACCAGGCGCGCGAACGCGGCGACGGCATGACGGTGGATGCGCTCGGCATGGGGGGCCTGGCGAAATGGTTCGCGGGTCGCTACTTCAACCCGCGGAGCTGGTTCCTGGGTCAGGGCGCCGGCAGCCTGGGCAAGCAGGCGCGTGACGGCGTGCGCTCGTCGGGAGCGCTGGCGCTGTTGACGGCGCCGGTGCGCCGCGAAGAATCCTGGCTGCTGGGCGGGCAGGTCTACGAGCGCCTGGCGCTCAAGGCCACGCAGCTCGGCATCGCCCACCAGCCGATCAATGCGCCGATCGAGCTGGATCGCTACCGTCCTGAACTGCTGCGCCGCTTCGGAGCGAGCGGCGAGGATCCGCTGATGTTCGTGCGTCTCGGCCACGCGGATCAGCCGCGCGCCAGCGAGCGGCGGGGCGTGGCGCTGGTCGCGAGCCTGCGGAAGGCGTAGCGCTGGCAGTCGCCCTGCCGCTGGCGGCCGGGACGTTCCTGCCCGATTCCGAGCTGGACTCCGTGCGCGGCTCGCGGAGGGCGAGCCAGAGGGTGGCCATGACGAGCACCCAGATGCCCGCATAGAGCGGCACGAACCTCTGGCGGATCGCGAGGAACCGAGGGTAGAGGATCGGCTTGCCCGCGAACTTGCCCCGCGGCCGGGAAGGAAAGAAGAACGTCTTGTAGGTCTCGATGGTGGCGACCGTGTAGCCGAGACCGCCGAGCGCCATGAGCACGTAGTCGTCGGTGAAGTTCGAGAGCAACAGGGCGTAGAGCGCGGAGAGGATCGGACTGCGCACGAACTTGAGCGCCGAGAACCCTTCGATGGGCGCGTCCTTGAAGCCACCGCCGCAGGCCGAGTACCAGCCGCCGATACTACCGATGAGCAGGATCACGACCGGCCGCGGCCACGAGAATGCATGGTTCTGCAGCGAGTGGATCCAAACCAGGAGCAGCGCCGCCACGGCGAGGTGGCCCGCGGCGATCGTCCAGCGCACGGGACCCTGCGGGATGACCCGGCCGAAGACGTGGAACTGCATCGGGATCGTGAAATTGGACTGGTCGATGAAGCGCACGAACGTCTTCCAGAATTCGGTCAGTGCGCGCTCCATACAGTAGGTGACGCCGAATAACGTGACCAGACCCGAGGCCGTGAAGGGATCGAGGCCGGCGACCATGACGATGATCGGGGCCGAGAGAGCGCTGACGATGACGCTGCGAAGGTAGCGCGGCACCGTGAATGCCTCATGGATCGCGTCCTTGTACATCCCCCAGGTGGCCGTGTGCAGCCCGGCCAGGATCCCCACCACCAACGCCATGCCCAAACGCTCCAAACCGCCACCTCCCTCGGGAACTTTCGTCTTGGGACGGGCTCGCCGCCGCCTGTCGGCTAGCCGCCCGCCCCGCTCACCGTCATCTCGCCGATCAGGAGCGTGGGGGCGGCGACCTCGTCGTCGAAGTGGAGGTCGTTGCCGACGGCTTCGATGGCGCGCAGCATCTCGAGTGACGTGGACGCCACGGTCACCCCGTCGACAGGGAAGGCCTTCTCGCCGTTCTCGATCCAGAAGCCCTGGGCCTGGAAGGAGTAGTCGCCGGTCACCTCGTTGAAGCCGAACGAGCCCTGGTCATTCATGTAGAAGCCGCGATCGACGCGGGCAAGGATGGATTCGGGAGTCTGGTCGCCGGCGACGATGTGCAGGTTGTGGTAGCCGATGCTCGGCACCGAGGAGTACGAGCGCACCGCGTTGCCGGTGGAGCGCGTGCCCGCGCGCCGCGCCGTGTAGGTGTCGTAGGCGAACATCGCCAGACGTCCACGATCCACCAGCACGTTGCGCCGCGTCGGCACGCCCTCGCCGTCGCTGGGCTGTGATCCGACGCCACGTCGCATCCGGCCGTCGTCGACCAGGGTCACGAGTGGAGACGCGATCGGCTGATCGAGCTTGCCGGTCAGCCAGGAGGCCTGCTTGAGCACCGCCTCCCCGCTGAAGGCGTCGTACATCGCGGAGAGCCATGCGCCGGCGATGTCGGGGTGCATGATGACCGGCACGCGCGCCGAGGCCACCGATCGGGCGCCGATCCGGGCGACCGCGCGTCGACCCGCCTCGGTCGCCACCGCCTCGACCGGCGGCAGATCGGCGAGGGATCGCTTGGAGACGCCGTAGCCGCCGGTCTGCTGCTTGCCGTCGCGGTCGTCCGCCAGCGCCACCGAGAACAGGCTCATCGCGGTGCCGTTCCAGGCACGCAGCAGGCCATGCGTGTTGGCGACCACCACCGCGCCGTCGCGGGTCGACACGCCGACGGCATCGGTGCGCTGGATGCGCGGGTCGTGGGCAAGGGTCAAGCGTTCGAGCGCCAGGGCCATCTCGATGCGACGATCGGGCGACAGCTCCAGCATCGCGGGGTCGAACAGCGCGAGGTCTTCCGGCGGCTCGCCCGGGAAGTCCGCGGGCACGGGCAGCGCGTTGGCCGGGTCGGCGGTCGAGAAGCTCGCCAGCGTCACGGCCCGTCGCGCCAGGTCCGCGAGCGCTTCGGTCCTGAGATCGGTCGAGGAGACGAAGCCCACCGCGTCGCCGACGATCACCCGCAGGCCCAGCCCGCGCGTGCCGCTCTGCTTGAGCGTCTCGATCGCGCCACCGCGCACGCGCACCGAGAAGTCGCGCATGCTCTCGACGCACGCCTCGGCGTGGTCGGCGCCGGCGCGGCGCGCGCACTCGAGCGCCTGGGCCGCGAGCGATTCCAGCGCCGCGGTGGTCGCGGTCGCGGCGGCCG
>JBGPXY010000124.1:0-8517 GCA_041492985.1 Candidatus Eiseniibacteriota bacterium | reverse complement strand
GGTGCGCGAGATCGGCAACGCCATGAACTTGATGGCGACGTCCCCGGGGATGAGCTTGGTCAGCGCGGGATCGGGCTCGTAGTTGGTGAGATCCGCCGCCGGCACGTGATAGAGGCGGGTGAGGAACTCGAGCAGGTCCGGTTCGGTGATCGCGCCGATCTTGACGAGGTTCCCGGTCAAAGTGCCGCCGGTGTTCTTCTGCTGCAGCTCGGCCTTGGCCAGCGCGTCCTCGTCGACCAGGTTGGCGTCCAGCAGTTTCTGCCCGATGTCTTCCGACACGATGGCTCTCCCTAGCGACGATGGCGACTCCCGCGGGCATGCCGGGCATGCGCGGGTCTGGCGGACTCGACGGGCCTCCCCGCATCAGGCAACAAACATGCCCTGCAGGCCGCGAAGTCTGCGGGTCGGAGGGACGCGTAGCGGTCCGGTCAACCGGAGTTATCGGGAGACGGTGGTGCGCGACTGAAGTGGAATCTGCACGGGGGCTCGGGGGCCTCGCTGCGGAATGCAACCCTGGGCGCAGCACGCCAGCCGGGGGCCGCTCCCCTTCTAATTGCGGGCCGGGAGGGTGTCCGAACGGGCCACACCCGACGGCTCCCGGCCGCCGACCCGGACCCGGCCGGCGAGCCGGGCGAGCAGCCGGGGACCGATCCCGCGCACCGCCAGCAGTTCCTCCCGGCTGGCGAAGGGTCCGTGACGCTCGCGATGGGCGATGATCCGTGCCGCCAGGACCGGGCCGATCCCCGGCAGAGCGTCCAGCTCGCTGGCGCTCGCCCGATTGAGATCGAGCGCGCGCGCGGCCCGCGGGCCCACCCCCGTGGCGGGATCGGCATCGGGGGCGGGCGGCGCGTCCCGAGCGTCTCGTGGCCCGGGCGGGGTCGCGGTCAGCCTGTCGGCGCCGCGAGCGTCGGGGAGTGGACGCACGGCGCGCCACAGGTCGTGACCGGCGCCGAGCGCCAGCAGCAACACCACGACCAGCGCGCCACGGCGCTCGGCCGGCGTGAGCGCTTCCACCTCGTCCCCCCGCGGGGGCGGGCTCTCAGCGGCGCTTCAGTTCCAGAGCCGCCAGGTGAAGGTGGTGCGAAGTTCGCGGCCTGGCCCGAGCGCTTCGGACCCGGTGGAGAGATCCACCCAGGTCTGCGGTCGCGCGCGATCCTCGAGGTTGCGTCCTTCGATCAGCAGCACCGCATCGGCCAGCGTCAGCTGGAGACCGGCCGCGAAGGTGACGTAGCCCGGAAGTGCTCGCGAAGGCGCGGCCTCGCTCTCGCGCGGACCGACCGCCCAGGCGTCGATCCGTGGGCGCACGTGCAGATCTCCCTGGAACAACGAGGCCCGGGCCTCGACGAAGACGCGCCCGCCACGGCCGGGGTCCACCCACGGTTGGAGCGGGCTGGCATCACGCGCGAGCGCGAAGCCTTCGAGACCCGACGCCCAGTGACGCGTTCGCCAGGAAGCTTCCCCCACCAGCAGGCCGAAGTCGTAGACGTGCGGGTCGGCGCGGAACCCCGAGCGGAGCGCCAGGGACTCGAGGGGCAGACGGGCGATCAGCGCGCGATCGCGGGTGCGTCCGGCCAGGAAGCTGACGCGCGCGCGACCGCCGCTCAGCGCGTGACCGCCGACCTCGAGCCCGGTCACCCAGGAGTCCTGGAGGAATGGGGCCTGGCCCGCGGCGAGATCGGCCCAGACCGGCGTCAGCAGGCGTTCGAGCACGACGCGTCCCTCCCACGGCTTCCCGGTGAAACGCCAGGCGATGGAGGGGGCCACCTCGGTGCGACCGATGCCGCCGTGGCGGCCCAGCCCGAGGGCGGCCTCCAGGCGACCGTCGCCGAACGGACCCTGCCAGCGCACCGCGCCCCATTGAGCGTGGCTGCGCTCACGACCGCCGTCGCCCCGGGCGGGGGTCACTCGCGCATCGTCCCACGACCAGCGCACGCCGAGGCGGCGGTGTTCGTCACCGTGCTCGAGCTCGAGCGCGGCCGCGTTCTCGTCCGCCAGGCGGACCTCTGGCGTCCATCCGCCGCCTGAACTCTCACGCCGGTCGTAGCCGCGGGCGAGTGAGGCCTCCATCCGCCAGCGTTGACCCTCGAAGCGGTATCGACCGTGGCCACCCTCGCCCCGGACCTCCTGGGTCTCGCCTCCCATCAGATTCGCGTTCGAGCGGCGGTGCGCGAACGCGCCCTCGACCAGGTGACGACCTCGCGCGACCGCTCCCGCGACGTCGTAGAGATCCCGTCCGGCGCCCGCGAGCCCGCCCGCGGGCCCGCGTTCGCCGCTCGCCGTTTCGGCCCGGAACCCGCCCAGGCTGTCACCGCGCCACAGCGTGAGCGCATGATCCCCGAGCGCGCGCGAGCCATTGGTGAGCACCAGGTCCGCTCGCGGCATTCCGCCGGCGCCCGGACCACCGAGCAGTCCGGGGCCGGCGCTCGCGCGCGCCAGGGTCGCGTCGAAACCGTTCCACCCACCGCCCTCGCCGGCCGCCACCGACAGCGAGTCGAACCAGGTGAGTGCCTCCTGAGCCCCGGCGACACCCGGAGCCGGCATGGGTGCCCGAGGGCGACCGAGCTCATCGAGCGCCCAGGTTCCCGCCACCAGTCCCGCCAGCGTCCATGGATAGCCGACGCCGAGATCGCCGTCCGGGAGCCAGCCCGCGCGCCCGGGTGCCCCCCACCAGCCGGAAGGGCTGGCGAGACCGGAGCCGAGCAGGTCGGCGCGCTCCGCCCCCGGCGACTGCGCCAGCGCGGCTGCCGGCACCGCCAGCGCGAGCGTCAGGCCGAGAGCCGCTCGGCGTAGCGCGCGAACACCGCCGTGAGCGGCGTGCCGAGCGCCGCGAAGAGCGCGACGTTGTATCCGATATGCCATAGGGCGAACGGGATCCCCGCCAACAGCCATGTCCGCATCTGGCCGAACACGAGGCCGGTGGCGACGTTGGTGAGCAGATCGTAGGAGCCGGTCAGCAGGAGCGCGAACCCGGCGAGCGATACCGCACGGACCGTCGGTGAGCGCGCGGGCAGACCCATACGCGCGAACACCGCCCCCCCCGCGCCTGACAGGGCGTTGCCCACGACCTGCGAGGCGGTGACCAGTGGATGCGCGGGACCATAGGGGTTGAGCAGGGAGTAGACGAGCATGGTGAGCACGCCCACCAGGATGCCGTCGCGCGCTCCCAGCAGCACGCCGGAGCAGAACACCACCAGCGTCAACACCTCGAAGTTGGGGATGGTCTCGGCGTAGACGCCGGTGAGGCCCGCTGCGACCAGCAGCGCGGCGTAGGAAAGTCGGCGGGAACTGTACGGCTGCCGGGCGATCGGAGGGTCTCTCCGTGCGGGGTGGGTTCGAGCGGGGCGCGCGCGGCCGGTGCGGGCGCCGCTGACACCGGAAGATAGCCGCCGGGCCCTCGGGCCGTCAACGCATGCGCCGCGGGTCTTGCGGCGGCACGCCGCGAACCTCACGGTGATACGCCACGACGCTAGCCGGTGACTCCCGCCGCCCGCTTGAGCGGATCGAGGACGCTGATGGGCACCGGCAGATCGCCGAGATCCAGGCTGCGGTGCTCGCCGTGGAAGTCCGAGCCTCCGGTCTCGAGCAGTCCGAGGCGCTCCGCCAGCGCGTGGTACCGGCGCACCGTGGCGTTCCCGTGCTGCGGATGCCAGACCTCGAGGCCGCGCAGGCCTTCGGCATGCAACCGCTCGATGACGCTGTCGGGCATCTGCGAGCCGGCATGCGCGAGCACGCTCACGCCGTCGGCCGCGTGGATGAGGGCGATCGCCTCGCCGGGACTGAACGCCGGGCGCGGCACGTATGCGGGGGCCTGACTTCCGAGGTAGCGATCGAACGCGTCGTCGAAGTCGGCGACCAGCCCCGCGCGCACCATCGCCTCGGCCACGTGCGGACGGCCGATGACTCCGGGGCCCGCCAGCTCCAGGACCGCGTCGAGGTCCACCGGCGCCCCCAGCTCGCGCAGACGCTCGACGATCGACAGCGCGCGGTCGCGTCGCTCCTGCTGGAAGCGCTGGAGCCGATCGCGCAGCGGGCCATGCTCGGGATTCAGGTAGTAGCCGAGGATGTGGAGGTCCGCGCCCTCGAACGCCGTCGACATCTCGATGCCGGGGACCAGCTCGATGGCGGTGCCGGCCGCGGCGCGGGCGCGGGGGATGGCCTCGACCGTGTCGTGATCGGTGACCGCCAGCGCCGCCAGCCGCTTCTCGATCGCGCGCGCGACCAGGGCCTCCGGCGTCAGCACGCCGTCGCTGAACGTGGTGTGCGCGTGGAGATCCACGCGCCGGCCCCCTGGGACGAGGGCCGCACCGGACATCAGGCGGCCTCCAGGCTCTTTCGCAGGTCTCGGATCTTCTGGCCGACGTCCGGATAGTTCGCCTGGATCGCGAACACTCGCTCGAACTCGGTGAGGGCTTCGTGGGCTCGACCGGCGGCCTCGAAGGCGAGGCCGAGCTGGAAGCGGATGCCGACCGCGGCCTCGGGCTCGAGCGCGGCATCGTCCAGCGCGTCGTTCAGCTCGCGGGCCGCTTCCTCGAAGCGGCCCTCCTCGAGCAGGCAGTGGCCGATCATCTCGGCGGCGCGCTGCTTGAAGTTGACGTCCTTGGAGGCGAGCCGGAACGACTCGATCGCCTGCTCCGAGAGTCCCATCTCGCGATAGGCCAGCGCCAGGTCGTAGTGGGCCTGAGCGTCACCGGACAGCTGCGTCTCGACCCCGCGCTGGAACTCCGCCAGCATCGAGGCGAAGTCGAACGTCACCGCCTGGCCGCGATCCAGCGCCACGGCGACCTTGCCCTCGCCCGGATCGGGAGCCGGGGCTTCGTCCTCGGGCTCCTCGTAGACCGGCTCGGGCTCCGGCTCGGGTGCCACCATGCGGATCGGCGCCGGCGCGGCGGCCGCCGGGCGCAGCCGCTCGAGACGGCGGCGGGCGACCGGGTTGTTCTGATCGAAGGTCATCGCATGCTCGAACCAGGCACGCGCGCCCTCGAGATCGTCGGCCTGGATGGCGCGGTCGCCCAGCTCGCAGGAGACCTGGGCCGCTTCGCGCCGGTCGTCGCGCTGCTGGCAGTTGCGCAGCCAGAGCTGCATCATCTCGGTGGTCGCGTGCGGTCCTTTGCACAGGCTGCGGTAGATCGATGCCGCGTTGTCGAGCCGGTCGAGCGCTTCGTAGGCCTGCGCGGCCCGGGCGAGGATCACGGCCGCGCTCTCACGGCTGCCGGCGCGGAACTCGGCCTGCGCCTGGCTCAGCAGTCGCTCGACCCCTGCGAGGTCCGCGGGAAGCGCGTGGGCGTCGCCCTCGCCGTTGATGGACTCGCTCGGGCCGGCAGACTCGTCGTCAGGCGTGGGGGACGCCGGTCCCGCGGCCGGATGCACGTGCCGGTCGACGTCGAGCGCGTCCAGGCGCTCCTCGGTCGGCGGCATGAAACGCGGAGGGCGTTCGGTCTCGAGGTCGGGAAGTCCCGCGTCCGGGATGGCGGTCGGTCGGTTCGCCTGCGCTCGCACGTTCTCGATGGACGCCATGCGCACGCCCGGCTCCGGGGCGGACCCACGCGCGTCGTCCGTCGCGGACGATCCACTCGGGCGGGCCACCGGCGCCGGCGGCAGGGCCTGGGTCTCGAACGCGACGACCGCACCGGGCTGGATCTGCTCGGCGCGCACCCGGCAGCGCTCGGCATTCGCGCTCTGCCCGGCGCGCTGGTAGTACGACGCCGCCTCGGCGAGCGCCATCGCGGAAGCGGCCGTCTCGTCCCCGAGCGTGTACACCTCGGCGAGCCGCTCCAGCGCCTTGATGTTCTCGGTGCAGACATCGAACGCCTTGCGCAGCGCCAGGGCCGCGTCCTTGGTCCGGTTCTCGCGCACCATGAGCTCGGCGTACTGTGTGTAGTAGAGCGTGGCTTCCGTGGAGAGACCGTCCAGCGCGTGGAGGTTCGCGAGGCGGTCGAGCACGATCGCGGGTGAGAGAGCGAGCCGCAGCATCTTCTTGCCGACGGCGATGGCGTTCTTGTAGAGGCCGGCCTTCTCGTAGCACGACGCCGCGGTCAGGTAGCGTCGCGCCGCGTTCTCGTGGTCGCCCTTCTTGTAGAAGAGATCGGCGAGGAGGACGTAGTTGTAAGGATCCGATTCGTCGGCCGCGACCAGCCGCTCGTACTCGGCCAATGCACCGTCCAGGTCACCGCTCTGGATCGAGCGTTGAGCGCGGCGCTTGATGTCGATTGCCCTGTCCAAGTTGGTGGCTCTCCCCCGGGACCGCAGGCGGGATGACTGGACTCGTCACTTCCTTATGAAGCGCCCAGCACGGCTTTCACCGCGATTGCGCAGGCTTCGGAGGCGCGCGCGAGGGCCGAATGGAGCCGATGCAACTCCATCTCCACACCCTGCTTATCGGCGGACTTGGCGAGAGACTTCAGATTGATTTCGACGTTGAGCAGGGCGCCCTCCCCCGCCGCCCGGGCCAGCAGACCCGCCGTGCCGGCGTCCGTTATCGCGTTGACGTTGCCGCACTTGGCGGCCAGGATCGCCAGCTCGAGGATCGCCAGACAGGCCCCGGCCGTGGCCAGTGGGACCTGGGCGGCCTCGAGGCCGGCGAGCGCCAGGGCCTGGTCGCGGGCAGCCTGCTCCTCGCCACCGCCCTGGGGGAGCCGACCCGCCCTGAGCACCGCCTCGAAGGCCTCACTGTCGCGGCGGCCCAGCGCCATCAGCTCGCCGCGCAGGCGTTCGGCATCGCGCTTGATCCCCTCCAGCGCCTCGGCGTGCTCGGCGTACTTCTTCTTCCCGATCGAAAGGTTCGCCACCATGGTCGCGAGGCAGGCCGCGAGCGCGCCGGCGATCGCCGCGACCGTCCCGCCTCCCGGCGTCGGCGCGGGTGCCGCCACCTGGTCCATGAAGGAGGCGAGCGTGACCGCCTCGGTGAGCGGCGGCTGCCTGAGGCGCAGCTCCAGCACCTGGTCGCGGCGGAAGTCCTCCAGCTGCAGCGCGTGTTCCGCCGCGTCCAGCATGGCGTACTCCGGCACCAGCCCGACCACCTCGCATCCGGCGATCGCCGCCCCCCGCCGGGCCGCCTCCTCGCGCACCAGCGCCAGGACCCGATGGATCGGCGTGGCCTGCGTGTTCACCAGGTTCATGCTCACCTGGGCGCGTCGGCCGCCTTCGATCGAGAACCCGAGCGCGCGCACGTGCTTCAGCCCACCACTCTGCTCGCGGATGGCGGCGGCGATTGCCTTCGCCACGCGCACGTCGCCGGTGTTGAGATTGGCGTTGAACGCGACCAGGAAGCGACGCGCGCCGACCGCGGTGGCGCCGGCGGTCGGATGGATGCGGGCCGGACCGAAGTCGGGCGCATGCGAGGCATCGCGCCCGATCCGCTCCCGCAGGCCCTCGAACTCGCCGCGCCGCACGTCCGCCAGGTGGGTGCGCTCCGGCCGTGACGCCGCCGCCTCGTAGAGGAACACCGGGATGCCGAGCTCCTCGCCGATCCGCCGGCCGGTCTGCCGCGCCAGCTCCGCGCAATCGTCGAGCGTCACGCCTTCGACCGGCACGAAGGGCAGCACGTCTGTTGCGCCCATCCGCGGATGCTGGCCGGAGTGCTGATTGAGGTCGATCAAGGCCGCGGCGCGTTGCACGACGCGGAACGCCGCCTCCATCACCGGCGCGGGCTCACCGGCGAAGGTGAGGACGGAGCGGTTATGATCCGCGTCCATCTCGCTGTCGAGCAGGGTCGCGCCCGGCACCGAGGCGATGGTCTGGATCAGCTCCTCGACCACCTCGCGGCGGCGGCCTTCCGAGAAATTGGGAACGCACTCGACGAGTCGGGTCATGCGGGCGAGAATCTCCGATGAACGGGGACACGCTCCAAGTCGAAACCAA
Source organism: Candidatus Eiseniibacteriota bacterium (assembly GCA_041492985.1). Lineage (GTDB taxonomy): Bacteria > Eisenbacteria > RBG-16-71-46 > RBG-16-71-46 > RBG-16-71-46 > WS-11. The sequence continues at coordinate 660 of JBGPXY010000124.1, read as the reverse complement.
GGACGGCATGCTACCAAATCTCCGACCCCGAACCGGACCGCTACTGGCTGGACTCGCGATCGCCGCCCTGCTGCTGGCGCAGGTCGTGGCGGTGTGGCCCTTCACGGTCGACGACGCGTACATCACGCTGCGCTACGCGCGCCAGCTCGCCGCCGGACACGGGCCCGTCTATCAGCCCGGTACACCGCCGGCGGAGGGCTATAGCACCTTCCTGTGGATGGCGCTGCTGTCGCTCCCCCACCTCCTGCGGCTCGACGCCGTCCTGATCGCGAAGGGTATCGGCGTGTTGGCGACCATGGCCCTGCTCGCTCTCGTGGCGTGGTGGGGTGCCCGGATCGTGGGTCAGGAGGCCTCAGGCGCCGCCGACGCTCCCACACGCGCCCACGTGGGTGCGCCCGGCGCCGCCGCGGCCGTGGCCGCCATCGCCTTAGCCAGCTACCCGGCGAGCGCCGTCCACGCGGTCTCGGGGATGGAGAGTGCGTTGTTCGCTCTGCTGCTGCTCGGCTTCCTTGTGCTCTGTGCGGAAGCGACCCGGGACCCGGAGGGGCGCCGTGCCGCCTGGCTCGGCCCGGCGGCCCTCGCGGTCGGTCTCACGCGGCCCGAGGGCAACCTGGCGGCGGTCCTGGCGCTGACGGTCACCGTCGCTCTCGTCGCCCGGCC
>JBGPXY010000206.1:0-4310 GCA_041492985.1 Candidatus Eiseniibacteriota bacterium | reverse complement strand
CCTTGATCGACCACGCCCCGCGCTATCCGGCGGCGGCGCTGCGGCTGCTCGAAGAGGAGCTGGCCCGCCCGACCCCGCCCGCGGATGGCTGGCGGTTGCTGTGGGCGTCATGCGCGCTGATCGAGGACCGCCCCAAGCCCTCGCTGGCGGACAAGATCCTCGGATGGTTCGAGCCGGGCGGCCCGTTCGACACGATGCTGCGCGCGAACCCCTGCCCGGAGCCGGAAGCGATGCGGATCGGGGTCGTGCTCCGCCAGTGGCGTTCCAGCGACCGCTATCTCTTCCCGGCGCTCGAGATCGCCTCGCGCCTGGGGCTCCAGGAGGCGGTCGCCGCGGTCCGCGCCACGCGCCAGAAGAAGACCGAACGCATGTTCGAGCAGGTCGGCAAGCAGGCCGACGTCGAGATCCCGATGATGACGCGCGCCACATGGGAGCGGCTCAAGAAGGAGCTGGAGCGGCTGGAGCGCGAGCTCAGGACGACCATCCCGGCCACCATCCAGAGGGCCCGCGAGCTGGGCGACCTCAAGGAGAACGCCGAGTACCACTCGGCGAAGCTCAAGCAGGCGAACGTGAGCAAGCAGGTGGCCTCCCTCCAGCTGCGGCTCACCCGTGCGCGCTTCGTCGAGGAGGCCGAGCTCAAGGACGGCATCGTCGGCCTCGGCACCGAGGTCGTGCTCGAGAGCGAGCACGCGATGACCACCTACTGGATCCTGGGCGAGGGGGAGCATCACCATGGCGAGCAGGTCATCTCGTTCCAGACGCCGGTGGCCCGCGTGCTGATGGGCAAGGCGATCGGCGACGAGGTGGAAATCGACATCGACGGCGCGCGCCGTCGCTATCGCGTGGTGTCGGTGGAGCGCAAGCTGCCGCCGCACGACGCGGGCGCCGAGACCGTCGCGCCCGTGTAGCACCGCTTCCCGCGCGGACGCGCCTCATCGATCCGCGCATCGCGCTCCAGGCCCTTGCGCCGCGACGAGGTCGCGCGGGCCCAAACTCCGAGACGCGGGGCGTCAAGAAGATTTTTCCTTCCGCCGATCCGAGATCTCATTTTCACGAAAACTTGTTTGGCGTGCGGCGCGCTTGGGGCTATGTTCCGCGCCGAGGCTTTCCGCTCGCAGCCGCGTGATCGCAAACGCGCTGGCGACGACTCCGCATCGACGGGACGCGCGAGATGAACGCGCACTTCCGTGCCGGAGCCGGTGGGCGGCGATGACATTGAAGTTTGGCCGCAACCGTGGACGACCTTTGCGTCGTCCGTTCCGTTGGGTCGGAAAGGGATTTCCCGCCGCCCATTGTTTCACCTGTGTCCCGCGCCGGAGGGCGCGAACCGCGCGCCCGCGCGGTCGGACTTCGGAGTCACCCGCATGTCGCTGCAGGCGCGCACCCAGGGGCTGACCCTCACGGTCGAGGATGCGCTGCGCGGCACGCTGGCGCTCGGCCAGCTCGAGGCCGAGGGCGCGGTCCTGGGGGCCCTGCCGGCGGCGTTCGAGGCGGAGCGCGACCAGCTCACCGCTCGTCTGAGCGCCCGCTTCGCGGGCAAGCCCGCCGGCGACATCCCGGGGGTCGCCGAGACCCGCGCGCTCTTCCACCAGCTGGACCTCGATCCCACCAAGACGCGTCCGAGCAGCGAGGCGCTGCTGCGGCGGGTGCTCCAGGGCAAGGGGCTGCCGCAGGTGAATGCGGCGGTGGACGTCTGCAACCTGTGCTCGCTGGAGGACCAGATCCCGCTCGGGCTCTACGATCGCGACCTGGTGCGCGGCTCGGTGCGCGTGCGGGTCGGGCGCGAGGGCGAGGGCTATCCGGGGATCCGCAAGCAGCGCGTCAACCTCTCCGGGCGATTGTTGCTGGCGGACGACGATGGCCCCTTCGGCGCGCCCACCTCGGATTCGTTGCGCACCGCCGTCACCGCCACCAGCCGAAATCTCCTGATGGTGATGTTCTGTCCGCTCGAACGGGCGGGCTCCGATCTCACCGTCGCCCTCGAGCGCGTCGCCGACCGCCTGACGCGCTACTGCTCGGCGAGTGTCGCCGCGGTGCGGGTCATCCGCTAGCGTCGCCCGGGACCCGGGGGGTCGTCGCCGCGGCTCCCGTGGCCTCGGACCGGCTCGAACGAGGGTTTGACACCCCCGCGGACGCCAGCATAGTCTCCTTCTCCACCTCAGACGGCATGGCCGCCGTTCGTGGACATAGCCGTGCCCGGGCAGGCCCCGGGCAATCCGTTCCCGAGCGCACAGGACTCACCCCGCCGCACATATGCCCGCGGGGCTGCGAGTCGACGCGACACGGGAGCGGACCGCGGTCTCGGTCCCTGCTCCGAGACCTCCGCCCAGATAGGATCGAAGGGGGAACAGTCCATGTACCGACGCATCGCATTGACGATCGCGCTGGCGCTCGTGGTCGTGGCCGGTGCCGCGCCGCCCGCCGGCGCGCAGTTGTCCGAGAACCTCGGCCCACTCACCGGCGACAACGCCAAGAAGTACCTGGCCCCGCTCCCCGACGCGCTGTCGGGGACCATGAACTCCGCGATCTTCACCAGCGGCAACGTGCCCAAGATGGGCCTCAACGTCAGCGTCGGCGTGAAGGTGATGGGTGTGAAGTTCGCCGACGCGGACCGGTTGTTCACCCCGACCGATCCTCCGGGATTCACCTCCGTCGCGCCGATCGAGCAGGTGCCCACGGTCGTGGGTGGGACCGACGCGGTGCCCCAGTCGGGCCAGGGCGGCTCGACCATGTACTACCCGGGCGGCTTCGACATCGGTGAGTTCGCCTTCGCCGCGCCCCAGCTCAATATCGGCTCGGCGATGGGCACGCGCGCGGTGATCCGCTGGTTCGCGCACGACTTCGCGGCCGACAACTTCATCGAGAAGATCAGCTTCTTCGGGATCGGCGCGCAGCACTCGCTCTCGCAGTATGCGCCGACGCTGCCGCTCGACCTCGCCGTCGGCGTCTTCTATCAGACGTTCAAGATCAACGAGGACCTGATCGACATCAAGACGCTGCACTTCGATGTCACGGGCAGCAAGAGCTTCGGGATGCTGCAGCCGTACGGGGCGATCGGCTACGACTCCTTCAAGATGGACGTCAGCTACGCGGACTCCAACAATCCCGGGAACAACATCGCGGTCGACTTCGACCGCACCAACCACATCCATCTCACCGCAGGGCTGCTCGCCAACCTCGCCTTCGTGAAGATCCATGGCGAGGCCAACCTGGCCGCGACCAACGGCGTGGCGGTCGGTCTCAGCTTCGGCCTGTAAGGAGGGTCTCGTCATGCGACGTCTCGGAATCTGGCCCCAGCTGGCCGCAGTCGTGGCCCTGGGGGTGCTGAACGGGGGATGCATCCTCATCCCCGAGATCAAGGATCGTATCGTCGAGCTGGCGCTCACCGGCGACACGGTCGTGGAGTTCCATGCCACCGGCTCGAGCGGCGTCATCGACGAGCTCAAGACCATCAACCTGCGCGACTCGGTCGACTTGGTGAAGATCCTCGATGACGCGGGCGTCGACGTGAACGACGTCACGAACATCGCGCTCTCAGGCGTGGCGTACCGGGTCTCGGTCGCCGACGCCAACCCGAGCAAGCAGATCGCGGGCGGCTCGGTCACGATCGCGCGCGGCGGCGGAAGCGCGCAGCCGCTGGTCACGTCGTTCACCGCCGGGGCCGGAGCGGTTTCCAACTTCACGACCGCGCCGCTCGACGCGGCCGGGGTCACCATCATCAACGCCCTGTTGACCGACTGGCTGACCGAAGTGCAGGGCGGCGCGCCGGCGGTCACGACCATCACCTACCACGCGACCGGCACGACGACGCCCGCCCCGAGCACCGACTTCTACTGGCAGCTGAAAATCACGCTCGCGGTCACGGGCAAAGTGAAAGTGAGCGTTCCGGACTAGAGCAGACAACGTCCGCCGGCGAGCGGACGAAACGACGGGGCCGCGGCGATCCACACGCCGCGGCCTTTCGTCTGCGCGTTCCGGCGCCGGCGCCGGCGAGCGGTGGGGGCTCAGCCCGTCCAGCGGTTGGTGATCGGCAGGCGACGATCCTTGCCGAACGCGCGCGGCGAGATCTTGAGCCCCGGCGGGCTCTGGCGGCGCTTGTACTCGGCCCGATCCACCATGCGGACCACGCGCCGCACCAGATCGTCGTCGTAGCCGAGCCCGGCGATCTCCTTCACCGACCGATCCTCCTCGACGTAGAAGCGCAGGATCGGATCGAGCACATCGTAGGGCGGCAGCGTGTCCTGGTCGGTCTGGTCGGGCTTGAGCTCCGCGCTGGGCGCGCGGGTGAGGGTGCGCTCGGGGATCACCGG
>JBGPXY010000072.1:0-11868 GCA_041492985.1 Candidatus Eiseniibacteriota bacterium | reverse complement strand
GATCGAGATCGTGTTCCACTGCGGCACGTGCCGCGTGGCGAACTCGATCCCGTCGACGATGATGCGCAGGGACGGCCGCGGCGGGAAGCACCAGCACTTCTGGGCGATGTACTCCTTGAGGATGTCGTTCTGGAGCGTGCCCCGCAGCTTCGAGAACGGCACTCCGCGCCGCTCGGCGTTCGCCAGATAGAAACCGAACATGATCGAGGCCGGCCCGTTGATGGTCATCGAGGTGGAGATCTGTCCTGGGTCGATCCCGTCGAGCAGGATCTCCATGTCGCGCAGCGAGTCCACCGCCACGCCGCACTTGCCCACCTCGCCGTGCGACTTCGGGTGGTCGGAGTCGTATCCCATGATGGTGGGGTTGTCGAAGGCGATCGAGAGCCCGGTCTGCCCCTGCCCAAGCAGCGAGTGGTAGCGCTGGTTCGACTCGCGAGGGGTGGCGAAGCCCGAGAACTGGCGCATGGTGAACATGCGCCCGCGGAACATCGTGGTGTGAACGCCGCGCGTGTACGGGAACTCGCCCGGGAAGCCCAGGTCGCGCGCGAGATCCATGCCCGCCAGATCCTCGGGCGTGTAGAGCGGCTTGATCGGGATGCCGGAGATGGTGAACGGGTAGAGGTCCGGGCGCTCCTTCGACTGGGCGTAGCGCTTGGTCCACGCCTCGCGCTGCCGTGTCCAGCCAGTACTCGAGGCGGCGGCCTGCGTTCCGGCGCCCGGGCGCGCCGTGGTCGTGCCGTTCGTCGAGCGGCGTGCCGGCTTCACCGTCCCGTCCCGGCGCGGCGCGGGCGCGGGCCGGCTCGCATGCGGTGTGCGGGTGCGCGACGTCGCGCGACGGCCGCGCGGTGTGGTTCGCATCGCCATCGGTCGACCTCCCCTGGGGGGCCTGCTCGTTCAGCGCGCGGCCCGGATCCCCGTGGTCCCGCCGCGCATCGACCGGCGATGACCGATGCGTGGCCCGCCCCCATTCGCCGACGCCGATCCCGGCGCGGCCTTCGCCAGCCGGCCCGCCGCCTCGTGAGGCGTGAGCCGGCGCTCCATCAGTCCATCGATCGAGGCCTTCCAGCGCGCCTCGGGCACGCGGGCGCGGAACTCGCCCCACAGCCGGTCGCGGAGCAGGTCGTGGAGGCGCTGCTCGAGCCGGCGGCGGCGGCGCTGTTCGAGTTCCGCGCTGCGCTTGAGATGCTCGAGATGGGCCTCGAACTGCGCCACCACCTCCGTGGCGCCTTCGCCCTGCGAGGCGATGGTGAGCAGCACCGGCGGCATCCAATCCCCTCCCGGGGCGCGCATCTCGAGGCCGGTCTTGACCGCGAATGCCGCGCGGTCGGCGCCGTCGCGATCGGCCTTGTTGATCACGAACAGGTCGCCGATCTCCATCAGGCCGGCCTTCATCGCCTGCACCCCGTCGCCGGACTCCGGCACCAGCACGACCGCGGTGCTATCGGCGGTCTGCGCCACCTCCAGCTCGCTCTGACCCACGCCCACAGTCTCGATCAGGATGCGCGAGAAGCCGGCGGCATCCAGCACGTCGCACACCTGCGCGGTGTGGACGGCGAGGCCGCCCATGCTGCCCCGGGTCGCCATCGAGCGGATATACACACCCTCGTCGCCCGACAGCTCGCCCATGCGCACGCGGTCGCCCAGCAGGGCCCCGCCGCTGAACGGGCTGGTCGGGTCGACGGCGACGATCGCGACGGTGTCCCCGCGGCGGCGATACTCCTGCGCGAGCCGGGTGACCAGGGTGCTCTTGCCCGCCCCCGGCGGGCCGGTGATCCCGATCCGGAACGCCCGTCCACTGGCGGCGAAGCAGGCGCCCAGGATCTCGACCGATCCCGGCGCCTCGTTCTCGACCATCGAGATCGCGCGGGCCAGCGGGACCCGCTCGCCCCGCAAGGCGCGGCGAAGGAGCTGATCGGTGGTCTCGATCCGGGTCACGGGGTGCCTTCGGGTGGTGCCGAGGGTGGGCGCACGCACCGCCCCGCGTGGCTCGATACCCCTCGGGGAACGCCCGCGCGGGCGGCTAAACACAAGCAAGATAGGGCGCGCCGTGAAGGGGGGTCAAGGCGACCCGCGCAGCCGGCCTGACTCCCCGCGGGGCCCGTCTCCCGCCCCGCGGGATCCCAGGACGTGCGGGCGCGTCCGTGATACTCGCGCGGCCCGTCCGTATACTGCCTTGATGGCCATCGAGAGTGCCGCATGGGGTCGGCTGGCGGGGTGGATCAGCCCCGCTCAGGAGGCGGACTGGGACGCGCTGTACGCGGAACAGCTGCCTCGGGTCTACAACTTCTTCCGCTATCGGGTGGGCCCCGGCGCCGACGCCGAGGATCTGACGTCGATCACGTTCGAGAAGGCGTGGCGGGCGCGTCATCGCTACCGGCGGGACCTGTCGGGCTTCACCACCTGGCTGCTCACCATCGCCCGCAACGTGGCGGTGGATCACTGGCGGTCGGCGCGCGATCACGCGCCGCTCGAGGCGGCCGAAGGGGTCGCCACCGGGGAGACGCCGGAGGACGAGGCCGAGCACCGATCGGACGTGGCACGACTAACGCTGTTGCTGTCCCGGCTGCCGGAGCGCGAGCGCGAACTGGTGGCGCTCAAGTACGGCGCCGGCATCACGAACCGATCGATCGCCCGTCTAACGGGCCTGAGCGAGTCGAACGTAGGCACCATCCTGCACCGCGTCGTGCAGACGCTGCGCGCGGCATGGTGACGAAGGAGGACGAGATGGACGACAAGTTCCTGCACGAGATGCGCCGCGAGCCGCGGCCGGAGTACGCGGCGAACCTGCGCGCGAAGCTCGCGCGTCAGGATCCCAGGCCCGGTTGGCTCGGCTTCGCATGGCCGGCGTTCCGGTTGACGCCCGCGTTGGCCGGGGCGATGGCCGTGGCCGTCATCGGGTTGCTGTTCGTGTTCCCATCGGTGCGCGCCTGGGCCCAGACGTTCCTCGACTCGTTCCGCGTGCGCACCTTTACTGCGGTCAACGTGGACGAGGACCGGATCAAGGCCCTCGACAGCCCCGAGCTCGACCTCAAGCACTTGATCGGCGACCAATTCGAGACGCTGAAGGAGCCGGGGCCCCCGCAGTCCTTCCCGACGCCCGAGGCCGCCGGAGCGATGGCCGGCATCCAGGTGCACCAACCGGCGGCACTGCCGCCCGGCTACTCACTCGCCTCGGTGCACGTCCGGGGTGAAGCGGCGACCCGCGTCACCGGCAGCACCGCCAGGCTCGGCCGGCTCATGGAGTCGCTCCAGATCCGCGACGTGCCGTTGCCCACTTCGCTGGACGGACAGACGGCCACCCTGCGAGTCCCGCCGATGGTGCGGCTCACTTACGTGAACGGGGTGCGGACCGTGGAGTTCTTCCAGGGGCGGAGCCCCGAGGTGTCGCTGCCCGCGGGAGTCGATCTGGCATTGCTGGGCGAGATCGGCCTGCGCATCATCGGCATCGAGCGCGCCGAGGCACACCGGCTCGCGCAGAGCATCGACTGGCACGGCACGATGGTGGTGCCCGTGCCGGCCGACGCCAGGTCGTTCCGCGCGGTGGACGTGCGCGGGCAGCGCGGCCTGCTCATCGAGTCCCCCCAGAATCGGACCGGCAGCGATGGGCGCAAGCGGCGCGACAACGTGGTGATGTGGTCGGAGGGCGAGTCGGTGTACGCCATCCACGGACCGCTTGAGGCCGTGAGCCTGCTGGAGATGGCGAACTCGGTGCGATGACCCACGGAGGCCCACGACGGAGCGGGTGATCGAGACCCACGGACTGCGCAAGCGGTTCGGGAGCAAGACCGCTGTCGCCGAACTCTCCCTGTCCGTCCCGGGCGGGGAAATCTTCGGCTTTCTGGGGCCCAACGGCGCGGGCAAGACCACGTCCATCAAGATGCTGCTCGGGCTCATCGCCCCGAGCGGCGGCCGGGCGACGGTGCTGGGGGCACCCATCGGCGACTGGCGCGCGCGCGCGCGGATCGGGTTCCTCCCCGAGCACTTCCGGTTTCAGGAATGGCTCCAGGGTCGAGAGCTGCTGCGCTTCCACGGCCGGCTCTTCGGCCTCTCGGGCGCGGCACTCGAGACCCGCATCGAGGAACTGCTCGCACGCGTCGACCTGCTCGACGCGGCGGCGCGACCGCTGCGTGAGTACAGCAAGGGCATGCTCCAGCGCGTCGGACTGGCCCAGGCGCTGCTCAACCGGCCGGCGCTGGTGTTCCTCGACGAGCCGACCTCGGGCCTGGACCCGATCGGCCGCCTGCTGGTGCGCGACATCATCCGCGAGCTCAAGGCGCAGGGCACCACGGTGTTCCTCAACTCGCACCTGCTGGGCGAGGTCGAGGCGACCTGCGACCGCGTCGCGTTCGTCAAGCGGGGCCGCATCGTGCACGAGACCGTGCTCGCCGAGGCGCCGATCGGGATGACGGTCGAGCTGCGCCTCGGCGGAGCGACCCCCGAGACCCTCGCCGGGCTCGGACGCTTCGGAGACGACATCGTGCATGTGGATGGTGTGGTGCGCATGCGCGTCACCGGCGAGGAGTCGCTGCCCGAAATCGCCCGATGGCTCGTCACTTCCGGGGCTCGGCTCTACGCGATGCACGGGACCCGGAAGTCGCTCGAGCAGATGTTCCTCGAGGTCATGGGCGAGGACCAGAGACCGGGATGACGCCATGAGAGCGCTGCTCACCATCATCCACCTGACGCTGCACGAGACCGCGCGCCGCCGCATCCTGCTCGCGGTGGTGCTGTGCGGACTCGCCTGCCTGCTGCTGTTCGCGATCGGCTTCTACTTCGTCGAGCACGACATGCGCAAGCAGGCGGTGCCGCTCATCCAGCGCCGGATGATGCTCAATTTCTTCCTGCTGGCCGGGCTCTACGCCGCGAACTTCCTCACCGTGCTGACCGCCGTCCTGCTGCCCGTGGACACGCTGTCGGGCGAGATCGCCTCGGGGGTCATGCAGACGCTGGCCTCGAAGCCCATCCGCCGCGCCGAGATCCTGCTCGGCAAGTGGCTCGCCTACTGGCTGCTGGTCGCCGGCTACCTGACGCTGCTGGGGGGCGGCGTGCTGGTGGTCGGCAAGGTGCTGGGCGGGATCACGCCGCCGGGGATCGGCCAGGGCCTGCCGCTCATCCTGCTCGAGGCGACGGTGCTCCTCACGCTCACCTTCGCGGGCGGCACGCGCATGAGCACCATCGCGACCGGCGTGACGGTGTTCGGCCTCTACGGCCTGGCGTTCATCGGCGGCTGGGTGGAACAGATCGGGACGATGGCGGGCAACGACGCGGCGCGGCGCATCGGCATCATCGTGAGCCTGATCATGCCGAGCGAGTCGCTGTGGCAGCTCGCCGCCCACCACATGCAGCCGCCGATGATGAGCCAACTCCAGATGACGCCGTTCTCTCCGGCCTCGGTGCCGAGTCCGGCGATGGTCGGTTGGGCCGCGGGCTACGCCGCGGTCGTGCTGGTGGTGGCCCTGCGACAGTTCCAGCGCCGGGCGCTGTAGCCACGGCGCGTGGCCGCCCGTTCGCGGTCATCGCGCCGCGGACGTGGCTCCGAGACGGTAGAGCCCGACTCCGCCCGCGTTGCGGCCCACCCGTTCAGCCCGTTCGAGCCACTCACCGAGCCCGAAGGGACGGAACCGCTCGACCACCTTGTCGTGGACGTACAGCCATTCCACGCGCTGCTCCAGCATGTAGCGACCGATGTGGCGTGCGCGCAGCGCGCGATAGGCGGCGTTGTTGACCAGGCCGTCGAGGTTCACCACCCGCAGGCGCTGCTGTTCCCATGCCAGCTGGCCGGTGTCAAAGGCGCCGAGTGTGGCCCCGTCGGGCACCCAGGCGAGCGGATCCGGTGCCCGGGCCGCAGCCGGCCCCGCGTCGTGCGAAACCCGGCGTGGCAGAAGATCGGAAAGCCCGAACGCCGAGAGGCCGATGGCGACGATCAGCGCCAGCGCCGTCACCGCGCGCGGAACGCGGGCGAGGGCCGCCGCGAGCTCGGGCCCCGCCGACGCTCGCAGCGGCGCGAGCCACACGGCGAGCAGCACCGTCGCGACCAGGACGCTGCCGTGCCAGTACCAGACCTGGCCGTGCCGGAACAGTACGGCGTAGAAGCTCCAGAGGAACCCCAGGAACACCAGCAGCTCGAGCGCCAGGCGCCGATGGGCGGTTGGGATGGTCCGGTCCGCGGCAGGCGCGCCCGGCCGCGCAGGCCGCGACCACCAGCCGACCGCCGCACCCACCAGCAGGGTCGCGAGCAGGTGGCCGGTCACGAGCACGAAGGGCCCCCGCGCCACCCAGGCGATCCACTGCACCACGACGTAGAGGGCGTAGGCCACGGCGCTGACGGGCGTGGCGAGTGGACCGAGCCGGGCGAGCGCGCCGTGGATCACCAGCCAGTCGCCGACCGACTGCCAGTACGAGAGCGATCGGCCGCTGGTTTGGAGGAACTCCCCGGTCGCGACCTGACCCCAGGCGCCGAACGCCACGATCGGCAGGAGTGCGGCGAGCAACGGCGCGCGATCCATCGCGCGCAGCGCCTCGCGCGGGCGTGCGCGGTACGGCAGCGCCGGGGCGAGCGCGAGGCCCAGGCCGAGCATGACGGCGTCGGTGCGCGCCGCGACCGCGCACGCGAGCGCGATCAGCGCCACGACCCGATCGCCCCGCCCAGCCCGCTCCAGCCAGCGCAGGTGCGCCCACAGGCACACGGCGAGGCACAGCACCATGAGCGCGGTCTCGACCCCGGCGAAGATCACGCCGACGACGAACGGGTTCGCGGCGTAGAGCCCGGCGAGTACTGCTCCGAGCGTGTGACCAGCGATCCGCCGCAGCGTGCGCCACAGCACCACGCACGTCGCCGCATGGCACGCCGCCAGGAAGGCGAGCGCCGCGCCCGGCAGTGCGGCCTCGGCGAACCACGGATAGGCCGCGCGCAGGACCAGGAAATAGAGGGGATGGAACCCGTTCGTGGGACGCAGTCCGTCGCAGGACACCACGCCGTGCCGGACCGATTCCCGGACCAGCACGAGGTAGTAGAACATGTCGTCCGAGGTGCGGGGCCACCCGGTATAGGCGCGGGTCGCGGCCCAGAGCAGCACGCCCACGCCCAGGGCGAGCGAGGCGAGCAGGAACACGAGCGCGTGCCGGTCGAGTGAGCCGGACGCCGCGCGGGCGGCGGGCGCTCCCTCAGCCACGCCGGCCGTCGTGGACCGGCAGGCCCTCCAGCACGCGCCGCGCGATGATGGCGGCGGCCTGAGGTGCCGCGATCCGTCCCGCGGCCTCGCGCACGCGCTCGCGCGCCTCCGGGTGTGAGAGCCACTCGGCCGCGGTGGCGGCCACCTCGTCCACGCTGTCGGCGTGCCGCGCCGCCCCGGCAGCCTCGAGGAACTCCGCGTTCTTCACCTCCTGCCCGGGCGTGGGCTTGAAGATGATCAGCGGCGTCCGCTTGATGAGCGCCTCCGAGCAGGTGAGGCCGCCCGCCTTGCTCACCACCAGGTCGCAGGCCTCGAACCAGGCGTCGACCTCGTTGGAGAAGCCGACCGCGCGCACCCGGCCACCCGACGCGGCCGAGAGGGACGCGACGCGCGAGCGGAGCCGCGCATTCATGCCGCACAGCACGACGACCTGCGGCCGCTGCGGCAATGCCGCCAACCGCTCGGCGAGATCGGCGAGCGGCCCGACTCCGTGACCGCCGCCCATGACCAGCACCATCGGGCCATCGCCCTCGACGCCCAGGCGCGCGCGGGCCTCGGCCCGGCCGATGGTCTGGGCGAAGCGCGGGTGCACCGGGATGCCGGTCACCTCGATGCGAGCACGCGACACGCCGTGGCCGGCCAGCTCGTCGGCCACCGGGGCGCTGGCGACGAAGTACCGGTCCACGTGCGGGAACGCCCAGAACGGGTGGGCGGTGAAGTCGGTGATGACGCAGTAGAGCGGCGCGCTCATGCGGCCGCGCGCGCGCGCCGGCGACAGGGCCTCGACCGGCAGGAAATGCGTGCACACCACCGCGTCGGCGGCTTCGTGCTCGACGACCCGCACCAGCCGGCGCAGGTTGAGGCGATCCATCGCCAGGCGCACGGGCCCGGTGCTGCGGTTGACGCGCGCCCCGGCCCACGAGTGATAGAGCACGCCCCAGAGCGCCGGAGCGCGCGCCGCCATGGCGTTGTAGGAAGCGGCGTAGGTGTCGCGGTACAGCCGCGAGGCGAAGACCAGCGTGTCCACCTCGCGGACGATCGCCCCGGGCTCCTGCTCCGCCATCGCCGCCGCCAGGGCGCGCGCCGCCGCCTGATGGCCGCTGCCGGAGCTCGCGTGCAGCACGGCGATGCGCGGGCCGGCCGGGCGCAGGTCGGCCGGGAGCAGGTCGGCCGGCGCGCCGCTCAGGGTCTGGACGGCGACCATCCCCTTGCCGGCGGCGGGGAACAACACGCCGGTCTCGTCGCGTCCGCGCCGGCGCTCCCGCCACCAGCGGCGCTGCGCCCGCAGCCCCGCCCGCCAGCGCTGCCGGAGGCGGGCCGGGATCGCGATTCGACCGATGCGGGGGACCTTCACTCGGATCTCCTGTCCGTCACTCCGTCACGGCGCTGCGATAGTGGCGCACCGTGGCGCCCTCGGGCGACAGCTCCACCGTCACGACGTCGATCCTTACGCGCCGGGCGCCCGCGAGTTGCAGCGCGCGTGCCGCGCGCACCAGCCGGGCGCGCTTGGCCGCGTCCACCGCGGCGGCGGCGCCACCGTAGTCGGAGCGGCCGCGGAACTTGACCTCGACCACCACCTGCGCCGGGCCGTCGGCGGCGAGCGCGTCCACCTCGACGCCGCCCAGCTTGTGATTGCGAGCGAGCACGCGGCAACCGGCCAGCTCGAGGTAGGCGAACGCCAGCGCCTCACCCGCCCGTCCGCGCGTGTTGGCCACGCCCATCGTCTTCTCCCCAGGGGGGCGGGTCACGCCGGGGGCGTCGCGCCGGGCATCCTAACCCAGCGCCGTCACATCGGGCAGGGGGCCGGCGGGCGCCACGGCTAGCGGTGTCGCAACGCCGCCTCGGTCCACTGGCGGGCGACCGGGTGAAGCGGCGCGTACGCCTCCCAGGTGCACCGGGCCCAGCGCTCGAGCGCGGCGACCAGCGACACGGCGTCCCTGGCGGCGTAGGGCTCGGCGATGGTCAGCGCACCGCGCGCGGCGGGGAGCGCTGGCTTCTCGAGGCGCGGCGTGCCGTCGAGCCGGCGCCGTTGCGCCTCGAGGACCGCGGGATGCGAGCCGTGCTCGAGCGCGGCGCACATCCCGGTCAGGTGCGCGAACAGCGACTTGGCGGAGGCGCAGTATCGGCCGGGATGCTGCAGCGCGTAGGCGTCCACCATCATCCGGCGGATCGGGTAGGTGAAGGGCGGGCCCGGCTGGCGAGCGCACAGCGCGTCGAACATCGCCTGACAGTCCGGGGCCCCCTCGGGAACGGTCAGCCCGCAATCGGGGCACGAGTGCGCCATGCGCGGACCCTCCACTACCGAGCCCGCCCTACGCCAGCGGCAGCTCCAGCACGCTCACGGGCGCGAACGAGAAGCGATGGAGCGCGCACGGTCCGAGCCGCGCGAGGGCCTCCAGATGCTCGGGGGTCCCATAGCCCTTGTGGCGCGCGAAGCCGTAGCCGGGCCACACCGCCTCCATCCGCTCCATGATGCCGTCGCGGACGACCTTGGCGAGGATCGACGCGGCGGCGATCGAGAGCATGGTCGCGTCGCCTCCCACCACCGCGCGCTGCGGGATGGGCAGCCCCGGCACGGTGTCGTTGCCGTCGACCAGCACCAGCCCGGGCAATATCTGAAGCCGGGCGACGGCGCGTCGCATCGCTTCGAGGCTGGCGCGGCGGATGTTCAGCCGGTCGATGGTGCGCGGGCCCACGACCGACCAGGCGAACGCCCGGGCCTCGTTGCGGACCCGGGCGTAGAGGGCGTCGCGCGTCTGAGCACTCACCTGCTTGCTGTCGTTCATCCCGTCCCAGCGGCCGCCGGGCTCGAGGATGACCGCGGCGGCGACCACCGGTCCGGCGAGGGGGCCGCGTCCGGCCTCATCCACCCCCGCCACCGTCGTGCCGTCCCCCGCCATGCGGGCTTCGGCGCGCGCGAGCCGGCGCCAGGCGGCCGAGATCACTTCGGCGCGGGCTCTCCATGCGTGCGGTCCGCGACCAGTCGCGCGCTCTTGCCGGTCTTCTTGCGCAGGTAGTAGAGCTTCGCGCGGCGCACCTTGGAGTGCCGGAGCACCTTGATCTCGGCGATCGCGGGGCCGTGCAGCGGGAACGTGCGTTCGACCCCCACGCCCTCGCTGATCTTGCGGACGGTGAAACTCTTGCGCAGGCCGCTGCCGCGCACGTTGATCACGTCGCCGACGAACTTCTGCTGGCGTTCCTTGTCGCCCTCGATGACGCGCACCAGGACTTCGACGGCGTCGCCGGGACGGAGGTCGGGACGGCCCTCCTTGATGAAGGCGGCTTCGACCTTCTCGATCAGGCCCATGACGGGGCTCCTTTCCATACGTTTCTGCCCGGCGGGGCCGGGGCGCAGTGCTCAGGCGGTCGCGCAGTATAGGCGAGGCGGCGGCTCACGCCAAACGGCGAATTCACGGGAGTCCGCCCGCGGTTGCGCCGCCCGCCGGCCCGGGGCTAGGTTGGCGGCCGATGTTCGTCCGCCAACGCGAGCTCCTCGCCACCGCCGTCTTCCTGCTGGATGGCCTGCTGATCGCGGGCGCCTGGCTGGCGGCCTACTGGCTCCGCTTCTACGCGCTCGGCATCCCCGCGCCGCTGGGCATCCCCCCGCTCTCGTTCCATCTCTGGGTGGGCGCGGTGCTCACGCCCGTGGGCCTGCTGGTCCTGCGCACCTTCCGGCTCTACCGCTCCGCCCGCACCGCGCGGCTCTCGCACGAGCTGTTCGTGCTCGCGGAAGGGGTGGTGGTGATCACCGCGCTCGCGGGCCTCGGCTCCTTCTTCGCCCGCGGCGAGCTTCCGCGTTCGGTGCTGCTGCTGTTCGCCGGGATCGCGGTCGCGGGGCTCTGGACCACGCGCGCGGTCGTGCGCATCGCCCTGCGCTCGATGCGCCGCCGCGGCCGCAACCTGCGCCACGTGATGGTGGTCGGCACCGGCGAGCAGGCAGTACGGCTGATCGGCAAGCTGGAGCAGCATCCCGACTACGGCATCGCCATCCGCGGCCTGGTCGGCACCGATCGGGCGCAGGTGGGCGCGACCGTGGCCGGGCACCCGGTGCTCGGCACCGTGGACGATCTGCCGGGGCTGGTCGAGCGCACCGGCACCGACTTCGTCTACCTGGCGCTGCCGCGCTCGGACTGGCAGGCGGAGGAAGACGCGCTGGTCCGGCTCAGCAACTCGACGGTCGCCGTACGGCTGGTGCCCGACCTGGTCCGGGCGTTCACCCTCAACGCCGCGGTCGAGGACTTCGACGGCATGCCGGTGGTGCTGGTGACCGAGACTCCGGAGCAGGGCTGGAACGCGGTCATCAAGCGCGCGTTCGACCTCGTCTTCGCGACCCTCGGCCTGGTGTTGCTCTCACCGCTGCTGCTGGCGATCGCGATCTGGGTGCGGCTCGACTCGCGCGGTCCGATCCTCTACGCGCAGGAGCGCGTGGGCGTCAACGGCCGGCGCTTCCGCATGTACAAGTTCAGGACCATGCGCGCCGACGCCGAAGCCGGAGGGGACCCGGGCTGGACGACCGCCGACGATCCGCGCCGCACGCGCGCCGGCGAGCCCCTGCGCAAGCTCTCGCTCGACGAGCTGCCGCAGCTCTGGAACGTGCTGCTCGGCCACATGAGCCTGGTGGGCCCCCGACCCGAGCGCCCGGTCTACGTGGATCGGTTCCGCGCCTCGATCCCGCGCTACATGCTGCGTCACCACG
>JBGPXY010000185.1:0-5220 GCA_041492985.1 Candidatus Eiseniibacteriota bacterium | reverse complement strand
GTCGTGCATCGGCTCATCGTGATGGATCCGGACAGCGCTCGGCCGTCGGAGTGCCTGACGAATCGACCCGTCAGGGAGGAATTCCTTCGTCTAATTGCCGCAAGGACCATGCCGTACGCCGGCGCGAGACCCTGTGGGTCCCCCGCCTCGCGGTCACGACTGGAAGGTGCACGAATGCATCCGTTCCGAAGGGGGCGTTGCCGCCGCCGATCGCGCTCGGGGGGGATCGAGGGAGCGGAATGCAGTCTAATCGGCGCGGATGAGGCGGTTAGCCCACTCGATTGGGGCAGATCCCCACGCCTCGCGGGACCCTGGAAGGGCGTCACGGCCCGGTCCGACACGGGTCATCGACGGGCGTTCTTCACGACCAAGATTGCATCGCGCGATGCGGGTTCCGCGCGAAAGGGGGTCGCTAGACCGGGCTGAACCAGCCCTCGTGGATCATCCGCTCGGAGTGTCGCCTCGCCTCGCGCATGGTCTCGGCATCCCCCAGGTCGCGGCCGGGCTGCTGTGATTGCAGCAGGTGGTCCAGCTCTTCGTCGAACAATCGCGTCACGTACTGCGGCGTGTGATCGACCGTCGCGCCGGCGGCGTCCAGCACTTTGACCACGTCGCGATGGACCATCCGCTGGGCGATCATCAGCCGGTAGATGCGATCGGTCGCCAGGTCCTCCATATAGCCGTCGAGCAGGCTTGCGCCCCGGCCATTGAGCACGCCGCTCCGGT
Source organism: Candidatus Eiseniibacteriota bacterium (assembly GCA_041492985.1). GTDB lineage: Bacteria > Eisenbacteria > RBG-16-71-46 > RBG-16-71-46 > RBG-16-71-46 > WS-11. The sequence continues at coordinate 4,494 of JBGPXY010000185.1, read as the reverse complement.
AGCGGATCACGGTCCGCACGGCGGCCCGCGTCCCTTCGACCGTGAGCTTGCCCACGCCTTCGGGCTTGGGGCGCAGGTCCGGGTAACGTTCCGTCACCGGCGGGCGGGCGAACGACTGGTTGGGCGCCGGGAACTGGGCGACCGCGATCGCGTTCTGGTCCGGGTGGCCGGTCCACGCGCCGTCCATGAAACAGTCCGACTCGTTCTTCTTGTCCTCCTCGAGCACCGCCAGCGCGCGCGCGTTCAGCTCGGGGTCCTCGCGACTCGGGTAGAGCGCGGTCATGCCGCCGATCGCCAGCGCGCCGCGGCGGTGACAGATGTCCGCGAGCAGATGGCGCAGCCGCTGGAAGAACGGCACATCATGCGGGATGGTGTTGCGATCGGGGAGCACCCATCCCGGATCGGCGAGCGTGAAGTGGATGAGGCTCGCCATGTAGTCCCATCGTCCGAGATTCAATCCCAGGATGTGTTCGCGCAGGTGGTGGAGGAACTCCTCCATCTGAAAGGCGAGCGGGTGGGATTCGACCAGCGCCATGCACTTGATGGTGCCGTTGGGCCAGCGCTTCGCGCGCTCGAGGGCGTGGAAGACCTCCGCCCACCAGATCGCCTCCTCGGCCGACTCGGACTTGGGGATGTAGAAGCAGAGCGGGTGCCGCATGCGCTCCGCGTTCACCTGGTAGGTGACCAGGGCGAGGTCGAAGAGTGAGGCCGGCGTGAGGTCACCGCCCGGGAGGAGGCCCGCCTGCGAGAGGTGAAGACCGCGCACGCGGCTCCAGATGACGGTGCTGCCCGGCTCGATGCCGACCGTGCGCCCGCGCTTCTTGTCCTCGTAGGTGAGCTCCCCCGCCAGCGCGCCCAGGATGTTCGTCACGCCGAGCATCAGATGGGGCCAGGTGTTGGCCATCGAGTCCTCGAGGTCGAGCATGACGCCCGGCGCTCCCGAGTTGAGCATCTTAACCACCAGCTCGCCGTCGTCGGCCGGACCGGTCATCTGGTTGCGCTGGTCCTGACACCACGCGGGCAGGGTGATGCGCCAATCTCCCTTGGTGGCCGGTGAGGGCGGGAGGTGATCGGGGAGCGCCCCGTGGTGGGCGTCGGCCAGCTTGACCAGCCGGCGGGTGGCCAGCGTCTGCTGGCGCTCCGCGAACCGGCGGTGGAGTGGCGCGTAGAAATCCCAGAACCCGTGCGGCAGGTCGCGCGTCGGATCGAACCCCGGCGGCGCGCAGTTCATCCGCGGGTCACGCATGGCTCGGGCCCCACCGTCCGTGGTGGTTCGCGGTCGCCATCAGAGCAGCGCCAGCCCCGCGCCCACCTTGTGGGTCAGGCGCTCGCCGATGGCGTTGATGAAGCCCTCGGTGGTGACGTGTTTCGGGATCGGCGGCTGCGCGATGCCCGCGAGGTCCTTGGTGACGATGCCGGACTCGATGGTCTCGATCACCGATTCTTCGAGCGCCCGGGCGAACGCGACCAGTTCCGGCGTGCCATCCAGCTCGCCGCGCTTGGCGAGTGCGCCCGTCCACGCGAAGATGGTCGCCGTCGAATTGGTCGACGTGGGCTCGCCCTTCATGTGCTGGTAGTAGTGCCGTTGCACCGTGCCGTGCGCGGCTTCGTATTCGAAGTGACCGTCGGGCGAGACCAGCACCGAGGTCATCAACCCCAGGCTGCCGAAGCCCGAGGCGATCATGTCGCTCATGACGTCGCCGTCGTAGTTCATGCAGGCCCACAAGAACCCGCCGGCATGCCGCACCGCGTGCGCCACCGCATCGTCGATCAGCATGTAGGTGTAGGTGATCCCGGCCTTCTCGAAGTCGGCCTTTCGGGCTTCGACCTCCTGGCGGAAGATCTCGCGGAACGCGCCGTGGTAGATCTTGGCGATCGTGTCCTTGCCGCTGAACCACATATTCACCTTGTCGGTGAGGGCGTAGGCGATGCAGGCGCGGGCGAACGAGCGGATCGAGCCGTCCAGGTTGTGCACCCCGCGCGCGATCCCCGGGGCCGAGAACTCATGGACGAGCACGCGCTGCTCGTCGCCCTGGGCCGGCGTGTACACGAGTTCCACGCGCCCGGGCTGGCGGATGCGCATCTCGGCGCTCTTGTACATGTCGCCGTAGGCGTGACGGCCGATGATGATCGGCTTGACCCACGAGCGGATCATCGGCGGCACATTCTTGACGATGATCGGCTTGCGGAACACGGTGCCGTCGAGGATGGCGCGGATGGTGCCGTTCGGGCTGGGCCAGGCCTTCTTGAGCTTGTACTCGGCGACCCGATCGTCGTTGGCCGTGATGGTCGCGCACTTCACCCCGACGCCGTACTTCTTGATGGCCTCGGCGGCCTGGATGGTGACCGCGTCGTCGGTCCGGTCGCGGTTGGGCAGGTAGAGGTCGTAGGACTCGAGCTTGATGTCGACGAACGGCTCGATCAGCTGCTGCTTCACCATCGCCCAGATGACGCGGGTCATCTCGTCCCCGTCCATCTCGACGATGGGGTTCTTCGCCACCACCTTGTGCGGTGCTCCACTCGTCAGGCTCATGCGCTCTCCTCAGTCTCCAGGCGAGGTCTAGGCGGCCACGAAAGTAGCAGAGGCGACCCCCGCCCCGCGAGCGCCCAAAGCGGCCGGGACGGCGCCCGGTCGATGCGGCATACTGTCGCGCCGCCCCGCGGCCGGGGAGGCGTCACACCGGCACCCTCCGGTGCCTCACCTTGTATGTTCGCCGTCGCCCTGATAGAAAGGTCGCCCTGATGCGTATCGGCGTCCCACGAGAGATCATCCCGCGCGAGACCCGCGTGGCGCTCGTCCCCGAAACCGTCGCCAGGCTCGTGAAATCCGGGCTCGAGGTGACGGTGGAGACGAATGCCGGCGCGTCGGCGATGTTCCTGGACGACGCCTACCGCACCGCCGGCGCCACCATCGCCGCCGACGCGCGCGAGCTGTACGCGGGCGCCGACGTGGTGCTCAAGGTGCGCGAGCCGGTGATGAACGAGACGCTCGGCGTGCACGAGGCCGATCTGGTGCGCGAGGGCGCCACGCTCATCGCCTACCTCGGTCGCGACGCTCAGAGCGAGGCGGCGCGGAAGCTCGCCGCCAGGCGCGTCACCGCCTTCTCGATGGAGATGATCCCGCGCATCTCGCGCGCCCAGAAGATGGACTCGCTCTCCTCGATGAGCACCATCGCCGGGTACAAGGCGGTGCTGCTGGGGGCGGCGGCACTCGGCAAGATCTTTCCCCTGCTCATGACCGCGGCGGGCACCATCGCCCCGGCGCGCGTGTTCGTGCTGGGCGCCGGCGTCGCCGGCCTCCAGGCGATCGCCACCGCCCGCCGGCTCGGCGCCGTGGTCGAGGCGTTCGATGTGCGCCCCGCGGTGCGCGACGAGGTCCAGAGCCTGGGCGCCACGTTCGTCGGGCACGAGCTGCTCGACGAGGCCGCGGTCGCGGCCGGCGGCTACGCGAAGGAGATGACGCCCGAGCAACAGGCGAAGCAGCGCCAGCTGGTGGCCGACCGCCTCAAGCTCTCGGATGTCGTCATCAGCACCGCGATGGTGCCCGGCCGCAAGGCCCCGATCCTGATCCCCGAGACGACGGTGAAGGAGATGCGGCCGGGCGCGGTGATCGTCGATCTCGCCGCCGAGATGGGCGGCAACTGCGAGCTGACGCAGGCCGGCGCCGAGGTCGTGCGCCACGGCGTCACCATCCTCGGCCCCGTCAATCTCGCCGCGACCGTGCCGGTGCACGCGAGTCAGATGTACGCACGGAACATCGCCGCCCTGCTCGCCGAGCTGGTCAAGGACGGCCAGCTGCGGCTCGACTTCGAGGACGAGGTCACCCGCGACACCTGTCTGGTGCGCCCGGTCCAGGCCGGAGCACCGGCGGCCAGCGCGGCCCCGGGTCCGGTCGTCGTCGCGAGGACGCCATGAGCGGCACCCTGCTCGCTGAGATCTACGTGTTCGTGCTCGCGGTGTTCGTGGGCTTCGAGGTCATCTCGAAGGTGCCGGTGGTCCTGCACACGCCGTTGATGTCGGGCACCAACGCCATCCACGGCATCGTCATGCTGGGCGGTGTCGTCGTGCTCGCCACCGCGCATGGACCGGTGGTCACGACCCTCGGGTTCCTGGCCGTGGTGCTGGGGGCCATGAACCTGTTCGGTGGGTTCGTGGTGACCGACCGGATGCTCGAGATGTTCAAGAAGAAGCCGCAGGTCAAGCGCTGATGAACGATCACGGGGCGCTGGCGACGCTGTTCCACTTCTCGTACCTCGCCTCGGCGATCCTGTTCATCGTCGGCCTCAAGTTCCTGAGCCATCCCGCGCGCGCCCGCCAGGGCAACCTGGTCGCGGCCCTCGGCATGACGGTCGCCGGGCTCACCACCCTGGCGACGCTCTGGGTGCCGGGGAGCGGCTACCACAACCAGGGATTGATCCTCGCCGCCATCGCCATCGGCGCGATCGCCGGCAGCATCGGCGCGCGGCGCGTGGCGATCACCGACATGCCGCAGAT
>JBGPXY010000174.1:0-5841 GCA_041492985.1 Candidatus Eiseniibacteriota bacterium | reverse complement strand
CTTCACGCTCCAGACCATGTCGCAGCCGCCCGAGCTGCACGCCGCGCCGAACGTCGGTGGCGCGATCGAGCGGCTCACGCGTTTCACCGACGGCGCGCTCGGGAAGGTCGCCCTGGGCGAGGTGCGGGAGATGCAGTTCGAGGGCGCCTACGGCGAGCCCGTGCAGATGTTCGTGGTGCTGCCGCCGGGCTACCAGGCGGGGAAGAAGTACCCGCTGGTTCAGGTCGTCCACGGCGGGCCGCACGGCATCAGCGCCGATTCGTTCCATTTCCGCTGGAACGGACACGCGTTCGCGGCCCCGGGGTACGTGGCGGCGCTGGTCAACTTCCAGGGCTCGACCTCGTGGGGGCAGGACTTCGCCAAGCGCATCCAGGGCGCGTGGGGCGACCGGCCGTTCGATGACGTGATGAAGGCGACCGACGTCCTGCTCGCCACCGGGATGGTCGACGAGACGAAGATGGCGGCGGCGGGCGGCTCTTACGGCGGCTACATGATGTCGTGGATCGAAGGTCACACCGACCGGTTCAAGTGCATCGTCAACCACGCGGGCGTGTACGACCTGATGAGCCAGTACGCGAGCGACGTGACGCAGGGCCGCGCGCAGGCCATGGGTGGGGAGCCCTGGGAGGGGATCGAGGTCATCGACCGCTGGAATCCCGCCCGCTACGCGGATGGGTTCAAGACGCCGATGCTGGTGATCCACGGCGAGAAGGACTACCGCGTGCCGGTCTCGCAGGGGCTCGAGTGCTACGGCGTGCTCAAGGCGAAGGGAGTCCCGGCCCGGCTGGTGTACTTCCCGGACGAGAACCACTGGGTGCTCAAGGCCCGCAACTCCATCCTCTGGTATCAGGAGGTGCACGGCTGGCTCAAGCGCTGGCTGGGGGTTTGATCGCCGTCCCGGCTGTCAGGTGAAGACGCTCAGCCGCCCGTCCATGATGGGCGGCTGATTCGCTTGGAGCCGATGTCCGGCAACCCGCTCCAGAGCGAGCGTACGAGCGCGCCCCAGGGGTGAGGCGGACGCACTCCCCGTTCAACTGGCCGCGCGGCCAGTTGTCACAATTGCCCGGTCGGACACTCCAGATGTAGGGATGTAAAGCGTGCTTGACAGACAGACAAGGACGCTTTACAGTGCTCCGTGTGCGGTCGAAGGCGACCGTGAGGGAGGGTCCGAGCGGATGAACCGATCCCCGCTGCAGTGCTACAGCCCGCGCTTCCTGGCGTTCACGGTGGCCTGCGCCGTAGTCGTCGTCGGCGTGGCGCTGCTCGCGCGCTCGTATCCGCGCGGATCGTCGATGCGGATCGCGCTCGCCGCCGTCCAGGGGATCGCGACCGGGGCAGTCATCATCACCTCGATGTTGCGCCTGCGTCAGCTCGACGAGCTGCAGCAACGCGTCCAGCTCGAAGCGCTGGCGATCGCCTTCGCCGGCACGGGTGTGATCGCCACGGCGTACGGGTTCCTCGTCAACGCCGGCCTGCCCGACATCGACTGGGGCGCCCTGGTGTGGCCGCTGATGGTGGCCCTGTGGGTGCTCGGTCTGCTCTACGCCAACCGGCGCTACCGCTGAATGGAGAGGAGAGTCATGAGGATCATGCGCGTCGCACTCGCCGTCGTGCTCGCCGCGGTCGTGGTGTCGTCCACCGCCACCGCCGGGGGCATCGAGGGCATCTGGCAGGGCACGCTCCAGGGCGTGCTCCGCCTGGTGGTCCACATCGACCGCGCCCCCACAGGGGGCCTCACCGGAACGATGGACAGTCCGGACCAGGGGGCGAAGGGGCTGGCGATCGACACGCTCGTCTTCGCGGGCGATTCGCTGCACTTCACCATGAAGCTGATCGGCGGCCAGTACGCGGGACGGATGACGGCCGGAGGGGACAGCCTCGACGGCGTGTGGCGACAGGGGGGCATGGCGCTCCCGCTCGGGATGAGACACGTCGAGAAGGCACCCGAGACGCGACGACCGCAGGAGCCGATGCGGCCGTTCCCGTACGACACCGCGGGCGTCATGTTCGAGAACGCTCAGGCAGGCATCAAGCTCGCCGGGACGCTCACCATCCCGCCTGGCGCCGGACCGTTCCCGTGCGCGCTGCTCATCACCGGTTCAGGTCCCGAGGATCGCGACGAGACGGTGTTCGGGCATCGGCCCTTCCTGGTGCTCGCCGACCACCTGACGCGACACGGCATCGCGGTGCTACGCGTAGACGACCGCGGCGTCGGCGGCTCGACCGGACACTTCTCGCGCGCGACCAGCGAGGATTTCGCGAGCGACGTGCGGGCGGGGATCGCCTTCCTCGAGACCCGGAAGGAGATCGACCCGAAGCGGATCGGGCTCATCGGCCACAGCGAGGGCGGCCTCATCGCCCCGATGGTCGCGGTGGGCTCGAAGGACGTGGCGTGGATCGTCCTCATGGCGGGCCCGGGGGTCCCCGGCGACTCGACGCTGATGCTGCAGAGTGCGGCGATCCGACGCTCGATCGGCGTGACCGACGCGGCGATCGCGCGCGAGATGGCGGTGAATCGCCGGATGTACTCGCGCCTCCGCGAGGGGGACAGCGTGGGCGTCGTCCGGGAGGGTGCCGAGCTGGTTCGGCTTCAGCTTGCGGGCCTTTCCGAAGCCAATCGGCGGGCGTCGGGCGATCCCGACAGCCTCGCGGCCGGTGCCATGCGCCAGCTCTTCGCGCCCTGGATGCGGTTCTTCGTCACCTACGACCCGCGTCCGACTCTCCGACGCCTGCGGTGTCCGGTGCTCGCGATCGACGGGGGGAGGGACTTGCAAGTCTTGCCGAAGGAGAACCTCGACGCGATCGAAACGGCGTTCAAGGCCGGTGGCGTCCCCCACTACACGATCAAGGAGCTGCCCGGACTCAATCACCTCTTCCAGAGCTGCACACTCTGCACGCTCGGCGAGTACATGCAGCTCGATGAGACCATCGCCCCGGTCGCCCTGGAGACGATCTCGCAGTGGATCCTGGCGCAGACGACCGCGACGAGATGAAGAACCAGCTGCGCATCCTGCGGGCGGAGCGCCAGTGGTCGCAGGGCGATCTCGCCGAGAAGCTCGGCGTCTCGCGCCAGACCGTGAACGCGCTCGAGACCGGCAAGTACGACCCGAGCCTGCCGCTCGCCTTCAAGATCGCGCGGCTGTTCGAGACGCGTATCGAGGACGTGTTCGAGTACGACACCCGGACCTGATCCGGAGAAGGAGGGAGATCCTGATGCACGCAACGACGACCATCCCAAGACCACGCGGCCGTGAGATGGGCACGGCGCTTCTGATCTACGCCGTGACCGTGGGCGCCTCGATGTGGATCGGCGCTCAGAAGCCCGCCACGTTCGGCTCGGCGCTCGCCTCGTCCGCGACCGTCGCGGCCGGCACGCTGACCATGGCGATCTACGTGATGCGCTGGGCGCGCTACTCGCGCCGGGCGTTCCTCGGCGCGGCGGCGTTGATGGCCGGCGGGGCGCTGGCCGGGCCGCTCGTCATCCCCGACCCCGCGGCGTGGACGGAGAGCATGCGGACGATGCTGTGGATGAACCCCTGGTACTTCATGGTCATGGCATGGTCACGGGCAACGAGCAAGCCACGCTGGTGCGCGCCCGGCACGCCCTGGGCGGGCGCGCTGCTCGTCGGCACCGCCGCGTTCCTGACACTGCTCTCGTGGGGCGTGGCACTCCTCGCCCTGCGCATCTGATCCGCGCGGAGGCGACCGCTGCTCAGCGCTTCACGCCCACCCAGAGCCCGTCGCCGATCGGGACGATGACGCTCTGCAGCGCGGCCGTCTTCGCCATGAGGTCGTTGAAGGCCCGGATGGCCCCCACTTCCCGGTCGGTCGGCGTGGTCGCCAGCAGCTCGCCGAAGGCGAAGGCGTTGTCCACCATGATGAGCCCGCCGCGCCGGACGATGCGCAGGCACTCGGTGAGGTACTTCGGATACGAGGCCTTGTCGGCGTCGAGGAAGGCCGCATCCGCGGAATCGGTCGCGAAGCCGGGCAGCACGTCCATCCCCGCGCCGCGGTGCACCGACACCTTGCCCGCGACGTCCGACTTCGCCACCCAGCGCTCGGCGAAGTCGGCGTGCTTCGTCTCGAGCTCGATGGTGCGCAAGTGACCGTCTTTCGGCAACGCGCGCGCCATGGCGATCGCCGAGTATCCCGCGAGGGTGCCGACCTCGACCACCTCGCGGGCGTGCGCCGCGCGCAGCAGGATCTGCATGAAGCTCGCCTGCTCGGGCGCGATCCAGATGGAGGGGATACCCTCGGCCGCGGCCGCGCGTTTGAGGTCGGTCAGGAATCCATCCTCGCGCGTGGTGCGCTCGGCGATGTAGCGGAAGTGCTCGGCGGTGACCAGGCTCGATGCTTCGGACATGAGGTTTCCTCGCGTGGGGTGTGGCTCAGCGGTCCAGCGTCCGATCGCGGAAGAGCACGGCGCCCAGGTGGGCGCCCACGAAGCTGAGCACCACCATGCTGGCGACGTTGTGCACGCCCGCAAGCGCCGAAGGGTACCGCACCGCCGCACCGCTCGCCGTGACGAAGCGCTCGTGCCACCAGAAGGCGGCGAGCCAGAGGCCGGTCAGGTTGGTGAGCGCCATGAAGACCGCGGCGATGAGGCCGAGTGCGTAGTGGAGCTGCGATCGGAACGGGCGGACGCGCACCCAGTGTCGCCATTGATAGACGGCATAGAGCGCGGTGAGGGCGACGCCCGCGACCACGTGCACGGCCTCGCCGGGGGTGCGGCCCGCCACCAGCCGCGCCACGAAGATGACGAGCCCGCCCACCGCCTCGAAGGCCAGCAGCACCCACAGCGTCAGCAGCAGTGGGGCGCGCAGGCGGCGCGAGCGCCGCGCTCGGGCCTCCCCGGCCGCGGGCGTGCTCAACGTCAGACGAGGTAGCGCAGCACGAACAGCACCTCGCCCGAGACCACGCTCACCGTCCACACGGCGAGGAACGCCCAGGTGAGGGCCGGCCGGTCGCGGAAGTACCAGCGACCGCCCCGCTGGTCCTGCCACGCGAACACGGTGAGGATCACGAACACCAGGAACGCGAGCAACGACAGCGTGCCGTGGGCGGCGAAGAGGATCTTCATCGTCGTCGGGATGGTCTCGGCCCCGCTCGATGCGCGGGCGGCCCGCGTGGCCATGTAGTAGACGTTGACCAGGGCTTCGAACAACGCCACGGCGATGAACAGCGGGAGCGGGAACGGCCGCCGTGTCCAATTGCGGCGGACGACGTAGAACACGGCCGCGGTCACGAACAGCTCGCTCACCGCGGAGAAGAGGCTGAAGGGCGGGATGCGCATGGCCGCCACTTTAGAACACGAACCCCCGGCGCGCGAGTCACCGGGGGTTCGTGGGCCGATCCGCCCGGGTCTAGGGGGTGGAACCCTTCATCATCTTCGAGTTGTGCTGCAGGGTCCTCATGCTCTCGCCCGACAGGTTCGAGTGCACGATCCTGGGCAGCTTGAGCTTCATGTTCCATTCGGGGTCATGCTCGCCCTGATGGCAGGACTGACAGACCTGCTCCGCGACGACCGCGTGCGGGCTGGCGAGCGCCTCGTGCATGGTGCCCATGCCGTGGCAGTTCTCGCACTGCACGTTGCCGAGCTTGGTGGAATCCATCGCCGCCTGGAAGCCGCCCGGCTTGCGATACCCGACCACGTGGCACCCGACGCACTCGGGGGTGGACTCCTTCTTCGCGTCCACCAGCGTCTGCCAGGCGATCGAGTGCGCGGTGGTCTTCCACTGAGCACCCTCGTCCTGGTGACAGCGCACGCACAGCTCGGCGCCCAGATACCGGTCGGGATTCTCGGGCGCCTTGTTCTGCGCCGCCTGTGCGGCGCGCTCCTTG
>JBGPXY010000054.1:0-13463 GCA_041492985.1 Candidatus Eiseniibacteriota bacterium | reverse complement strand
ATGGGGCGTGGATGATCGCCATGAAGATCGCGACGGCGGCGAACGGCGCGCGCACGCGGATCGTCCAGCGGGGGAAACGGCCCCAGAACGCGAGCGACGTGAGCGCAGCGAACGTCGTGAGCGCCGACACGCCGGCGGTCACGATGAGCGCGTTGGAGAGTGCCCCCGAGGCGCGGGCGGCCAGCGCGAGCGACACAGTCGCCGCGACGGCGCCGACCGCGAGACGCAAGAGCGACCTCGTGACCCGTGCCGGCTCGGCCCCGCGGCCTGCGTGCCACGCGCGCGCGGCCAGCAAGAGCGAAGCGACGAACAGCGCGGCGGCGACCATGCGCGGCACTCTATCGGGTCAGGGCCCCCGCTTGCACCCCGTCACAACACCTCCACCGGGTCCACGTCCGCCACCACCCGTACCGCACTGGGGCGCCGCTTCGACTCGGCCCACGCGAGCCCGGCCGAGGCCACCGCCCGCACCTTCGCAGCACTCGTGCCCTTGAGCAGCAGATGCCAGCGGTACTTCCCGCGCAGTCGCGCCAGCGCCTGCGGCGCCGGACCGAGCAGCTTGACGCCCTGAGCCTCGGCCTCGGGACGGATCGCATCGGCCAGCGCCTCGGCCGCGCGTTCGACATCGCTCTCGACCGCGGCGGTCAGCAACAGGGTCGCCAGCCGCACGAACGGCGGGTAGCCCGCCTCGCGGCGCTCGGCCAGCTCCCGCTCGGCGAAGCCGATCGCGTCGTAGCGGCTGGCGGCGGTGATGGCGGGATGCTCGGGCGAACAGGTCTGCACCAGCACCTCGCCCGGCCGCCGCCCGCGACCGGCGCGGCCCGCGACCTGGACCAGCAGCTGGAAGGTGCGCTCGGCGGCGCGGAAGTCGGGCAGGTGGAGCGCCACGTCGGCGTCCAGCACCCCGACCAGCGTCACGCGCGGGAAGTCGAGACCCTTGGCGATCATCTGCGTGCCGAGCAGCACGTCGGCGTCGCCGCGCGCGAACGCGGCGAGCAGCTCGGCCGGGGCGCCACGGGCGCGCGCGACGTCGGTGTCGAGCCGCATGACCCGCGCCCCGGGGAGTGCGGCCGCCAGCTCGCGCTCGGCCCGCTGCGTGCCGGCGCCAGAGAGCCGCAGCAGCGCCGCCCGGCACTGCGCGCACTGCGCGGTGGCGGGCTCGCGGTGATCGCAGTAGTGGCACCGCCACTCACGGGGCGAGAGGTGGAGGGTGAGCGCGATGTCGCAGTGCGGACAGACGGGCACCCAGCCACAGGCGCGGCACTGGGTGTGGTGCGAGTGCCCGCGGCGGTTGAGGAACAGCAGCGCCTGCTCCTTGCGCTCGAGCCGCTCTCCCAGCGCCGAGAGCAGCGGCCGCGAGAGGAGCGAGCCGCCGCCCTCGCGCCGCAGGTCGACGATGCGGATCACCGGCAGCGGACGCTTGTCCACCCGTTCGGGCAGCACGATGCGCGCGTACTTGCCGCGCGCGGCGTTGGCGAGCGATTCGAGGCTCGGAGTCGCGGAGCCGAGCAGCACCGGGATGCCCAGCATCTGCGCGCGCCGCACGGCGGTGTCGCGGCCGTGGTAGCGCAGCATCTCGCTCTGCTTGTAGGCGGGCTCGTGCTCTTCGTCGACGACGATCAGCCGCAGCGCGGGCAGCGGCGCGAACACCGCCGAGCGAGCGCCCACCACCACGTCGAGCGCCCCGCGGTGCGCCAGCTCCCAGGTGCGGCGGCGCTCGCCGAGGGCCAGATACGAATGCAGCACACCAACCCGGGTGCCGAAGCGGCGGCGGAACTCGCGCACCAGCTGCGAGCCGAGCGCCACCTCGGGCACCAGCACCAGCACGTGGCCGCCGGCGGCGCGCACGCGGTCGGCCGCGCGCAGGTAGAGTTCGGTCTTGCCGCTGGCGGTGACGCCGTGGAGCAGCAGCGGGGCGAAGCCGCCGCCCTCGATCGCCCGCTCCACGCCCCGCATGGCGTCGCGCTGGCCGGCGCTCAGGGTGATGCGCTCGGGGAGCGCGAGCCGGGCGATCGGATCGCTCGCCGCACTGCGCCGGCCCCGGCTGGCCGCGAACCCTTCGAGCCCGCCGGGGAGGGCGGCCGCCAGCACCTCACCCCAGGGCGCCAGGTAGTAGTCGGCGATCCAGCGCGTGAGGCTCAGCAGGTGCGGGCTGAACAGCGCGGGGCCGAGCACGGCGGCGATCGCCTGCGCGGCCGTCCCCTCGGGGAGCGGATTCTCGCGCGCCACCTCGACCACGAACCCGCGCCGTGGCCGGCCGCGGAACGGCACCTGCACCTCGACGCCAGGGGCGACCCGGTCGGCGAGCGGCGCCGGAACGCGATAGGTGAACGTGCGCCGTAGCGGCAGGGGCAGGGCGACCTGCGCGTAGGACATGCTTCGGGACTCTCGATCCGGGATCGGAAGGGATGCGCGGGGATGATGGGGTGCCCGTCACGACGGGCGGACGCGCGGGGAGATTGGGGCGCAGGGCGCCGCGCGGCAAGTGAAACCTCACGGCCGGCGCGGGTGCGCGATCGACGCGGGTGGCGGCGCCGTCATGGTGCACGGCGGCGCGGGCCCCGGCGTCACGGGACCGCGGGCATTCCTCGGCCGGCTCGACCCACGCGCCGGCCGGCCCACGGGAGTCGTTCGATGATCGAACGGTTCCCGGGGCCTAGGCCTGCATGCGGTTCGGGCTGGTCTGTCCGAGGATCGCGTTGATCCGTTCGACCAGCTTGCGCGGGCTGAACGGCTTGGTGATGTAATCGTCCGCACCGACTTCGAACCCGATCTTCTGGTCCACATTGCGGCCCTTCGCCGACAGGAGGATGACCGGGATGTCCTTGGTGCTCTCTTCGGCCTTGAGCATCTTGCAGGTCTCGTAGCCGTCCAGCTTGGGCATCATGATATCCAGCACGATCAGGTCGGGCTTCTCGGCCCGCGCCTTCTCGAGCGCCTGCTCTCCATCCAGTGCGGTGATCACCTCGTAGCCTTCCATCCCGAGGCTGAAGTCGAGGATGTGCACGATGTAGATCTCGTCATCCACGACCAGGATTCGTCCCTTTGCCATTCGTCTCACCTCCCTTTATCGGATGTGGCGGTGTCCGCGCGGTCGGCGGATCCCACCTGCTGATGTTCCAGTGCCGGCAGCGCCCGCTCGAAGGCCTCGACGACCTCCGGGTCGAACTGCTTGCCCTTGCGACGTCCGATCTCGACCAGCGCTTCTGCGGGCTTCAGCGCCGGCCGGTGCGCGCGGCCCAGCGTCATGCTCTCGTATGCATCCACCACCGCCAGCACCCTCGCCCCGAGGGGGATGTCCGCCCCCGCCAGCCGGCGCGGGTAGCCCGAGCCGTCCCACCACTCGTGGTGCGACAGCACGATCTCCCTCACCGCCCCCACCGCCTCGAGCGGCTTGAGCAGCTCCGCCCCCAGCTCGGCGTGGCGTTCCATCCGCTCGCGCTCTTCGCGCGTCAGCGAGCCGCCGCGCTCGACGGCGTCCTCGCCCACCATCGTCATGCCCACGTCGTGCACGGTCGCCGCGAACCCGATCACCCCGACCTCGGCCTCCGGCAGCCGCATCTCGCGCGCGATCGCGCGTGCCAGCCGCACCCGGTCCGGGGCGACGCGACGCCCGCGCTCGATGTGCTGCAACAGCTGTCGCAGGGCGCTGGTCGCGCCTTGCACGTGCTCCTGGTTCGCCTCCAGCGACTGCGCCTGCTGCCAGGCGTTGGCGATGCGCTCGGCCAGGTCCAGGAGCAGATGACAGTCCTCGGCGTCGAACGTCTTCTGCGACACCGGGTCGGTCACGTTCAGCACGCCAAGCACCCCTTCCGGACCCTCGATCGGCACCGCCAGGAACGTCCCGGTCCGATACCCCTCCCGCCCCGACGGGCTCACCTCGTTCTTGTCCTCGGCGCGCGTCACACAAACTGGCCGCCGCTGCTCCACCACCCAGCCCGCAACGCCGCGCCCCGGCCGGATGCGCGTCTCCTGCACCACGCGCTCCTCCAGCCCGATCGCGGCCAGCACCACCAGATCCCCGCCCGCGTCACCCGCCATCAGCGACACCACGCGGGCGTCCATCACCTCGGCGACCATCTCGACCGCCAGCTTCAGGACGTCCTCGGTCGCGGGCTGCGGCTGCGGCGTCTGCCGGACCACCACGCGCGGGGTCGTCCGCCGCGGCAACACCACCGTGAAGCACGATCCCTGATCGGGCGTGCTGGTCGCGAAGACCCGGCCGCCGTGCCAGTCGACGATCGACTTGCAGATCGCGAGCCCGAGTCCCGTGCCGCCGTAGCGACGCACGAGCGACGAGTCCACCTGATAGAAACGCTCGAAGATCCGTTCCAACGCCTCCTCGGGGATGCCGATGCCGGTGTCTTCCACCTGCATCGTGATCTCCCGCTCGTCCCCGCTCAGCCGGAAGGTCATCGTCCCTCCGGGTGGCGTGAACTTGACCGCATTGCTGCCCAGATGGAGCACGAGCTGCCGCATCTGGTCGCGGTCGGCGTCCACGCGAGTATCGGCCGCGTCGTTGACGACCTTGAGAGCGACCTGCCCGGCCTGCCCCACCGGCTCGAGCAGCCGCACGGTGTCCTCGACGATCTCCGCCAGGTCGACCGGCTGGCGGCGAAGCCTCATGTGGCCGGAATCGAAGCGGTTGAGGTCGAGCACCGACTCGATGAGCCGGGCCAGCCGCTGGCTCTCCTCGTTGATGATCCTGAGGAAGCGCGTCACCTGCTCGGGCGGCAGCCCCTCGGGCGGTGAGGCCAGCAGCGTATCGACGTAGGCGCGGATGGCGGTGAGCGGCGTGCGCAGCTCGTGGGAGACGGTCGCCACGAAGTTGCTCTTGAGCGCGTTCACTTCCTTCATGCGCAGTGTCGCGTCCTCGAGCTCCTTGGAGTGCATCTCGAGCTGCCGGTAGAGCCGCGCGTTCTCGATCGCCACCACCGCGTGGTTGCCGAAGATCTCCAGCAGCTCGATGGTCTCGCGCGCCGGCACCATGCGGTCCACCGGGTCATCCACCGAGAAGTAGGCGGTCAGCTCGCCCTGCCGGTTGTAGAGGGGGACCAGCAGCACGTCGTGCTCGTGCCACTCCCATTCCTCGCGGCGCCCGAGATCGGCGACGTAGCCGCGCGGCAGGATCTGATTGAACGATTCCTTGTGGCTGATGAAGTAGGAGTGGCTCACCTTGAACTCGTCCTTGAGCCAGGAGAGGAAGTCGTCGAGGTTCACGTCCTCGCCCTGCAGATCCGCGCGCGCGTCCTCGCCGAGTCCGGCGAACGCGCGCGCGCGCAGCTGATCGGTGCCGCGTTCGCGCACCCGGATGAGGACGATGCGGAACCCGAGGCTCTGCTGGATGGTCTCGGCGATGCGGCCCAGGAGGGTCTCGGGATCCAGATCCGAGTTGATGTCGCTGATGACCGTCAGGATGTGGTGCAGCTTCTGGGCGCGCTTGCGGTTCTCCTCGAGCTGGTTGAAGTAGAGCTTGCTGAGTCGCTCGCGCGTCTCTTCCAGATCGGCGATCTGCTTCTGTAGTCCGTCCGACCCGCCGGTCGAGGAACGCGCCGGGGCAGAAGCATGGGCCGGGGCATGGGCCGGAGCCGAGGCCGCGCCCTCGAGACCGAGTGTCTTCTTGAGGTTCGACAGCTCGCGGCGCGTGGTGTCCAGCTCGCGCTTGAGCCGGAGCGCCTCGACGGTCGGCGGGATGGTCTTGCTCTTCTTCATGCCTCGCCTCCCTCGCGCTCGAGCACGCGCAGCAGCGCCTCGACCACCCGGGGGTCGAACTGGCTCCCAGCCCCATCCCTCAGCTCGGCGACCGCCTCGTCCCGGGTGCGCGCCGTGCGGTAGGGCCGCCCGGCGGTCATGCTCTCGTAGGCGTCCACCGCCGCGAGCACACGGCTGCCGAGCGGGATCTCCTCGCCGGCGATGCCGCGCGGATAGCCCGAGCCGTCCCAGCGCTCGTGGTGGTTGAGGATGAGATCGCGCACCGAGCCCAGGTATTCCAGCGGGCGGATGATCTCGACGCTGACCTCGAGATGCTGGGCTACCTGTTGCCGCTCGTCGTCACGCAGCGGCCGCGCCGCACGCAGCACATGGTCCTGCACGCGGGTCATGCCCACATCGTGGATGGCGGCGACGTAGCCGAGCACGTCGATGTCGGCCGCGCTCATGCCCAGCTCCCGTCCGGTCGCGCGCGCCAGCCGCACCGCGCTGCGGGTGCCGAGCAGGTAGTCGCGGCGCAGTCGTGTGAGGCTGCGGACCGCCTCGAGCGCCTCTTCGACCGCCCGACCGCTGTCCGGATAGGCGTAGGTGCGTTCGACGGCGCTGCCGATGCGCTCGACCAGCGCCACCATCAGCGCCAGGTCGTGCTCGTCGAATGCCGCGCCCGACACCTTGTTGTTCACGTTGAGCACCCCCAGCACCTCGCCCTCGACCCTGAGGGGGACGCTCAGGAGCGACTTGGTGCTGTACTGCGGATGATTGAGGCGCAGGAATCGCCGGTCGGTCTCGATGTTGTTCACGAGCACCGGCTTGCCCCACGCCGCCACCGATCCCGCGACGCCCGATCGCACCGTGATGCGGCGTTCGGCCAGGTTCTGGCCCTCGAGTCCGCGCGAGGCGGCGATGAACAGATCGCCACGGTCGGGATCCACCAGCAGGAGTGAGACGATCTCGGCGTCCATCGCCGCGGTCACCATCTCGGCGGTCTGGTCGAACAGCTCGTGCAGATCGGCCCGCAGCGCGATCTGGCGCGCGATGCGGCGCGCCGCCGGCGAGGCCATCTGGCGGAGCGGCAGCACGAAGCAGAAGCGGCTGCCGCCGGTCGGCTTGGACTCGACCCAGATCCGGCCGCCGTGCAGCTCGACGATCCCGCGCGCGATGGCCAGGCCCAGCCCGGTGCCTTCGACCTGCTGCTCGCCCGGTTGGCGACCGCGGAAGAAGCGCTCGAACACCCGCGGCAGATCCTCGGGCGGGATGCCGGGACCATCGTCTTCGACCGATCCCATCCACTCCTCGCCCTGGGCGGCCGCACGCACGCGCACCACGCCGCCCACCGGGGAGAACTTCACGGCGTTCCCGAACAGGTTGAGGAACAGACGACGCAGCAGGTCGGTGTCGGCCTCGACCAGCAGGCCCGGCTCGGCCGCCACCTCGAGCGTGATCTGCCGCGGGCGCGAGACGGCGTGCAGCGAGTCGGCGACCTCCTGCACGACCCGCTCCAGGTCGAAGCGGCTCAGCCGCAGCGGCCGCTGGCCGGCCTCGAGCCGCGAGAGATCGAGGATGTCGGTGACCAGTCGGGTCAGCCGGTCGCACTCGTCGTTGATGATGCCGAGGAAGCGTTCGCGCGGCGTATGCGGATTGGACAGCGAATCGAGCAACGTCTCGGTGTAGGCCTTGATGGCCGTCAACGGCGTTCGGATCTCGTGGGCGACGACCGACATGAGGTTGGACGAGGCCTCCTCGTCGGCGCTCAGCTGCCGTTCGAGCTCCGCAAGGCGCTGTTGCTCCTCCGCCAGCAGCCCGCGGAGCTCGAAGCGCTCGAGGGTCATGGCGAGCGCGTCACCCAGCGTCTGGAGGAACAGCCGCTCGGCGGCGGTGAACACGCGCGGCCGGTCGAATCCGACCAGCAGGAAACCGTACGCCATGCTGCCGGTCGAGAGCGGGACGGTGGCGAGGGCCGCCGGCGTGTCCATCCACAGGAGCGTCTCGCGTGAGGCGTGCTCGACCACGCCCTCGTCGAACAGCGCCGCCTCGCTTCGCATCACCAGCTCGACCGGCCCGCCGTGCTCGGGCAGGTACGGCGTCTCGACACCCGAGTCCTCGATCAGCCGCAGGGCCCCGCTGCGCGGATCCACCCGCAGCAGCCGCGACGCGGTCGCGTCGAGCGCGTTCACCGCGCAGGCGCAGGCGATCGCGCACGCCGTGCCCAGGTCGCCGGTGTTGCGCAACGCCAGCACCGCCTGCGCGAGGATCGCCAGCCCTTCGCCCCCGAGCGAGGACGCGCCCTGCCCGGGTGGCCAGGTCTGGCTGCTGCTGACGGTCATGCGCTTGCCTCCTGCCTTCGCCCGACGGTCGTCAGGCGACCCGCTTGGCGTCCCCGCCCGAGCCATCGTCGGGGCGCTTGCGACGCTCGCCGACCAGCACGCTGCCCGGGATGCCCTTGCCGTGGGTCTTGAGCTCCTGCGCCACGTCGATCAGCTCGGCCAGGTGCGACACCGGCATCCGGTCGGTGCTCACCAGCGCGATGGTCAGGCTCATGAAGGGGAACCGCTCGGTGATGTGGCGGCGGTTCGGCACCTCGATGGATTCCTGATCGCGGTCCTCCGGGTCGTAGAGGTCGCGGACCCCCTCGTTGAACCCGGCGATGATGTCCTCGGCCACGTCTTCGGCCCGATCGGGCTCGCTCAGGACCACGAAGTCGTCGCCGCCGATGTGGCCGACGAAATCGACGCCGCCGCTGTGCTTCTGCACCGCGTCGAGGACGATCCGCGCCAGGGTCTGGATGGCATGGTCCCCGCGGGCGTAGCCGTAGTGGTCGTTGAAGGCCTTGAAGAAATCGATGTCGATCTGCAGCATCGCGAACGGCGTGCCGCTCGACAGCCGACGCTTCAGCTCCTCGTTGATGGAGTGGTTGCCGGGAAGTCCGGTGAGCGGGCTGGCGGAACGCTGCTGGTGGCTCCACTCGAGCGCGTTCTTGATCCGCAGCACCAGCTCGCGCTTGGCCCATGGCTTGGTGAGGTAGTCGTTGGCGCCGCCCTCGAGCCCGGTGATGCGCGCATCTTCCTCGCCGCGCGCGGTCAGCATGATGATCGGGATGTGGCGCGTGACGTACGACGCGCGCAGCCGACGACAGACTTCGTAGCCGTCCATCTGCGGCATCATGACGTCGAGCAGCACCAGATCGGGGAAGACACTCTTCGCCATCTCGAGCGCGACCTTACCGTCCTCGGCCTCGAGCACGTCGAAGCCGGCGCCCTGGAGCTGAAGGGTCAACACCTGGCGGAGATTGCGTTCGTCTTCGGCGACCAGGATCCTTGGTTTCGGCACGCTGCCTCATCCCTGGGTTCGAATGGGCGGCACGACGCGGGATCCCCTCGTCGAGAAGGGGACGCGTCGGACCGGCGCTTCACTGCGCCTAGGCATCGGCAGACCGGCGGCGGGACTGAAGCGGGAACCTCGCGGCCCGGAGGATGGGCCTTCATGGGGGGCAACAGGTTAGCGCCGGGACCGGGTCCGGCGGGGTCGCCCTCCGGGGTAATGCGCAGTCGATCCCTGTGTGGCGTCGGCGGGCGGGTCCGCAGGAGAGGCTCGAGCCGATCGAGGCCGTGGTGGCGCTCCTCCTCCGACGCGGACGCTTCAAGGCACCCGACCCGCTGCTCACATTGCTGCGGATCCAGGCCCAGCCCACTGCGGAGCCGTCGGCGGCACCCGACGATGGAAGGGCCAGGGCCGCCTCCGGCAAGCCCGGCCGCGGCGGCCATTGACACCGGTGGTCGTTCGCAGTATTCAAATCAACGTTTGAGGACTTGAGAACCATGGACCGAACGGAAGGCACCCAGCGGCTGTTCGAGCACTTCGCTCACATCGGGAAGGCCGTTTCGAGCGCCCAGCGGATCCACCTGCTGGAGCTGCTCGCCCAGGGCGAGCGCAGCGTCGAGGTGCTCGCGGCGGAGGCGAACCTGCCCACGGCCAACACGTCGCACCACCTGCAGGCCCTGCGGGTCGCACGTCTCGTCGACGTTCGCAAGCAGGGCACGCGAGTCTTCTACCGGCTTGCGGGGCCCGAGGTCTTCGACCTCGTCCTGACCATTCGGCGCGTGGCACAGGCACGGATCTCCGAGGTCGACGACCTGATCCGGACCTTCTTCATGTCGCGCGAGCAGCTGGAGCCTGTCTCCCGTCGCGAGTTGGTCAAGCGTGTTCGCGAAAAGAGCGTGGTCATCCTCGACGTCCGACCACCCGAGGAGTTCGAGGCGGGACACATCCGCGGGGCCGTCTCGGTCCCTCTCAACGACCTCAAGCGACGATTGGCCAAGCTGCCCAAGCGGAAGGAGATCGTGGCGTACTGCCGTGGCCCGTATTGCCTGCTGTCAGTGCACGCGGTGGAGGTCCTGCGGTCCCGAGGCTTCCGCGCGCGTCGCCTCGCCGATGGCTTCCCCGAATGGCGGGGAGCCGGCCTTCCGACAGCGTCAGGTCCCTCACGAGGTGCATGAATGAGCGCGTCCACGTATCTGTTCGTTCTCAACGACGCGCCTTACGGCAACGAGCGCGTCTACAACGGCCTGCGGCTCGCCGGTTCGCTCGCCCGCAAGGATGGCTTGAGCGTCAAGGTCTTCCTGCTCGGCGACAGCGCGTCCGCCGCCAAAGCCAACCAGCGCGTGCCGACCGGGTACTACAACGTCCAGAGCATGCTCACGGCGGTGACGAAGCGCGGGGGTCAGCTCGGCGTCTGCGGCACCTGCATGGACGCCCGCGGCATCGCCTCGGAGGAACTGGTCGAGGGCGCGCACCGCGGCACCATGGATGAACTCACGGACTGGGTCGCGACGAGCGACCAGGTCCTCGTCTTCTGAGCGAAGGAGAGGCCGTGACTGGAGCGCAACGCATTCTCGTGCTGGGCGGCGGCATCGGCGGCATCGTGGCCGCGAACGACCTGCGCCGGCGTCTCGCCGCGCGGCACGAGATCGTGCTCGTCAACCGCGAGGAGACGTTTCTCTTCGCGCCGTCGCTGCTGTGGCTGCTGGTTGGAGCCCGCCGCCCCGAGCAGATCTCACGGCCGCTCCGCCGGCTGATCCGCCGCGGCGTCAAGGTGATGACGGGAGAGATCGAACGGATCGATGCCGCCCGCCGTGAGGTCGTGGTGGACGGGCGGAGCCTGAGCGCCGACTACCTCGTGATCGCGCTCGGCGCTGCGACCGCAGGCGGCACGATCCCCGGCCTTGTGGACGGCGGCCACGACCTCTACTCGCTCGCCGGAGCGGACGGCTTCCGCAACCAGCTTGCCTCGCTACGGGGCGGCCGCGTCGTGCTCCTCACAGCGGCGCCGGCCTATCGCTGTCCGGCGGCGCCCTACGAAGCAGCGATGCTGGTCGAGGCCGCCTGTCGCTCGCGGCGGGTTCGTGAGCAGGTGCAGGTGCAACTCTTCACCGCAGAGCCTGGCCCGATGGGCGTGGCGGGGCCGCAGGTCTCTGCGGCCGTTCGTCAGATGGTCGAGAGCAAGGGGATCGCCTACTACCCCGAGCACCAGGTGACGCGCGTCGACCCCGGGGCGCGTGGCGTCCAGTTCTCTAATGGCCGCACCGCGTCCTACGACCTGCTGGGATTCGTTCCGCCGCACCTCGCGCCTGCCGTGGTGAGCAGGTCGGGGCTGTGCGCGGAAGGCGGCTGGATCGAAGTGGACCGCCACACGCTCGAGACGCGCTTCCCGGGCGTCTACGCGATCGGCGACGTCAACTCCATCCCGCTCAAGCTCGGCAAGCCCCTGCCGAAGGCAGGAGTGTTCGCCCACTTCGAGGCGCAGGTGGTCGCCAAGAACATCGCACGCGCCGTCACCGGGCGTGGCCATGCGGCTCGCTTCACCGGATTCGGCGAGTGCTTCATCGAGACCGGTGGCGGCAAGGCCGGATTCGGTAAGGGCGATTTCTACGCCGAGCCGCGGCCGACCGTCGCCGTTCACGCCCCGTCTCGGCGATGGCATATCGGCAAGGTCGTGCTCGAACAGACGTGGCTTCACGGGTGGGCGTAGCGATGCCAGCCCCTATCGGACGAGGCGTCAAGCGCCTCGTCGCGCTCTTGGTTCTGGTTGCGCTGCCGCGCTTCGAAGTCGCAGGTCCGCGAGCAGAAGCCGACCCGGTGTCTCCGCGCTCGGTTCCCGCCCTTGCGGATTCGACCGCGCCCGGCCAGCTCATCCAACCGGAGGACCTCGCCCGCTTGCTCGCAGATTCGACGGCCCGGCAACCGGTGGTGCTGCAGGTGGGGTTCAAGGTGCTGTTCCGGAGCGGGCACATCCCCGGCTCACGCTACATCGGACCCGCCTCGAAGCCGGAGGGCCTGACAGCTCTGAAGCAGGCTCTCCAGAAGATCCCACGAGGGCAGGCGATCGTCCTGTACTGCGGTTGCTGCCCGTGGGCCGATTGCCCGAACGTGCGCCCGGCTCTTCGGGTGGCGCGAAGGTTGCGGTCCGGGAACGTGCGGGCGCTGTACGTCGCCAAGAGCCTGCAGCACGACTGGGTCGAGAAGGGACTACCCATCAGCCAGGGCGACCAGTAGCCGCAGAACCCGTCGGGCCCGCACGCGCTGACGAGAAAGACGCACGCACCGCCATGCGAAGCAGTGCATGCGTTTCGTGCTAGAGAGCGTGGCCCCGAAGGCTCATGGCCATCATGAGCACTGCTTGAGCATCAGAGCGATCATGCGGTGCACGGCTCGAGAGGAAGTCAGGCGATCGGGATGGGCAAGCCCGAGGCCTCGAGCGAGGCGACCGCGTCCAGCTCGGGGTCGGGAGCCGCCCCGCGGGCCAGGCTCCAGGCCCCGACCAGCGCCACCATCGCCGCGTTGTCCGAGCACAGCCGGGGCGATGGGATGCGCAACGCGACACTGCGCCGTGCGCACTCGGCTTCGAGCCGGCGGCGCAGCTCGCGATTGCACGAGACGCCACCGCCGAGCAGCAGCGCGCGCGCTCCGGTCTCGGAGATGGCCCGCAGGCTCCTGGCGACCAGCGTGTCCACCACCGCCGCCTGGAACGAGGCGGCGACGTCGGCGACCAGCGTGGGTGGGTAGGGCGGCGGGCCGTGCGGTGCGACGACCATCGACACAGCGGTCTTGAGCCCGGAGAACGAGAAGTCGAGCCCGGGCTGGTGGAGCATGGGCCTCGGCAGATCGAAGGCGGCCGGGTCGCCATCCGCGGCGAGGCGGTCGATGATCGGGCCGCCCGGAAACCCGAGGCCGAGCAGCTTGGCGACCTTGTCGGACGCTTCGCCCGCCGCATCGTCACGCGTGCTCCCCAGCCAGCGGTAGTCGCCGAAGCCGCGCACCTCGACCAGCTCGGTGTGGCCGCCCGAGACCACCAGGACCACCGCCGGCCACGGGCCCTCGCCGTGCTCGAGCGCGGTGGCGTGCAGGTGGCCCTCGATGTGGTTGACCCCGACGACCGGGATGCCGAGGGCCATCGCGTAAGCCTTGGCGAATGCCACGCCCACCACCAGCGAACCGACCAGTCCGGGCGCACGGGTGACCGCGACCGCAGTGAGCTCTCCGGCGGGCACGCCCGCTTCGGCGATCGCCGCCCCCACCAGGCGCGGCAGCAGCTCCAGATGGGCCCGCGCCGCGAGCTCCGGGACCACGCCGCCATAGAGCCGGTGCATGTCCTGACCGGCGATCAGGTGCGCGCGCAACGTGCGCGCGTCCTCCAGCACCGCGACCGACGTGTCGTCGCACGAGGTCTCGATGCCGAGTACCAGGTGGGCAGCCGCGCT
>JBGPXY010000017.1:0-23980 GCA_041492985.1 Candidatus Eiseniibacteriota bacterium | reverse complement strand
GAACTCCTGCATGAAGCGTTCGGTCGCGCGATCGCTCACCGGCCACAACGTCGCCACGATGGTCGTCACGCCGGCCGATACGAATGCAGCCGAGAGGCTCTGTACACCCTCTCCCGAAACGATCCGTCCGGAGGCCGATTCGCAGCTCGAGAGAACGGTGAGCCGGGCCTTCAAGCGGAGCGAGGCGATCCGATCGGCCCGCAGGAACTCCTCGCGCTCCGCACCGCGCCGCGTCTCGAGCCGGATCCCGGAACGCCAGGGGTGCTGGTCGTCCAGCGTGGTGTGCCCGGCCAGATGCAGCACGTCGAAGACTTCGAGAGCTTCGAGCGTGGCGATCGAGGAAACCGCTGTCCCCACCCGAGCGACCACGCCCGCGAAGCTACGCTCGAGCCATCGCACCTCGCGCGCCGCCCCGGGGAGCGCGTCGGCTCCGCTTCCCGCCGATCCGGCCACAGCCAACAGGCGGGGCCCGGCCGCGCCGGGCGCTGCGACACGCCGTCGGCGCAAGTCGGCGAGGATGCTGGCCGAGGGAACGAGCACGAGTTCTCGATCCGAAACGAGCGGGGCGGACGACGCGGAATCGGATCCCGGCACGATCAGCACGGCCCACGGAATCACTCCGAGCTCTTCGTCGGGAGCGACGATCACGCGTGTGCAGGTGCTCAGCAAATCGCGAAGCGGGGCGAACAGAGAAGCGCCGAGCCGGCGAGCGGCGGCGTCAAGAAACCGGAGATCTTGCGGGGCCGACCCGGGTCGCGCGGCAAGGCTGTGCAGCCGCAACAGCCGTTCGCCGAGATCCCGGTCCGCCGGGAGGGGCGCGATCCGGCACTCGTGTGGTGTCACCGCGACCATCAGTCGCGTCGTGGGGCCGACGAACGTCTGGATCAGCAATTCGCCGTCCCGCAGAACGGAGTGCTGCATCTCTTCGAGCGTGACCGGACGCGGAGCGGCCACGCCCTCGCCTTCGAGCTTCCACGGACCGAACATGCGCTCGCGCAATGTTCGCGCCTTGAACCGTTCAATCGCCTCGAAGACGCGGGCGCAGCGCCCGGCCGCGACGGAGTCCGTTCCCGGCGCCCCGGAGGACCGGTCGCCCACGCGCCCCGGGTCCGGCGTGCCGTCGCCGGCGAGGTACGTCTCGATCAGCCCGCTCAGACACTCGCGCGCCGAGGCGCCGAGGTACTCGCGCGATTCGGGATCCCGCTGCCGTCCGCGGTTCGCCTCCCACAGCGTGGTCGCGTACTCCAACGTCGTCCGGGCCTCGGCCGCGCGCCTGAGCCGCAGTTGCGACACGCCCTCCTTCACGCGCGCACGGAATTCGAGATCGAGGCTCTCGCCGCGCTTCGCATAGAACAGCGCCCGGCGTGCT
This sequence comes from Candidatus Eiseniibacteriota bacterium, assembly GCA_041492985.1. GTDB lineage: Bacteria > Eisenbacteria > RBG-16-71-46 > RBG-16-71-46 > RBG-16-71-46 > WS-11. The sequence goes on along the minus strand of JBGPXY010000017.1, from coordinate 22,611 downwards.
GCATGCAGCGCGTCATCCTGCCGTCCCACGTCCAGCAGCGTTTCGGCGAGCTGCAGATGGACAATGCAGGCCGCGTAGGGCGGAGCGTCGTTCGAAAGGCGCAACGATTCGCGCTCGAGCACATCGATCGCCTCCGAGCGCTTCCCCATCAGCGCGAGCGTTCGCCCGAACGTCCACGCCATCGACGTGCGCTGCTGCGCCGGGACGGACTCCGCGAGCGCGAGGCCCCGGCGAATGCAATCGGAAGCTTCCGGGTATCTCCGCTCGGAGACCTTGAGCTGGGCGAGTCGCTCGAGCACCTGCGCCTCACCGAACCGATAGCCCGAGGTGCGTGTTCGCGCCAGCGCCGTCTCGAGCACCTGTCCGGCATCGCGCACCCCGCCCCGCTCCATCTGGACGAGGGCGAGGTTGCAGGCCGGAGTCACCGCGCCGACATAAACGTCAGCCTCGCGGTACATCTCGTAGGCCTCCCGGTAGTACCTCTCCGCCGCGGCGAGGTCGCCGGTCATGTGTTCGATCGCGCCCAGATTGTTGAGCACGCTGCTGCGGTTGTACATGTCTCCGGCCTCGCGGCACACGGCATCAAGATCCCGGTAGCAGCGCCGCGCGTCGTCGATCCGAGCGAGTCCTTCGTAGCAGCGACAGAGTCCGACCGTCGCATCACGAACCAAGAACGCCTCGTTCGCGCGTCGGAAGAGCGCGATGGCGCGGACGTATCCGCGCTCGCCTTCGGCGAAGCGGTCCTCGAGCAGCGCCCGATACGCGAGCCCGAGTCGGGCGTAGGCTTCGTTGAGCGTGTCGCCGCGCAGGAGCGAAAACTCGAGCAGGCGACCGTAGACCGTGCGGGATTCCGCGGACCGCCCGAGCAGCGCGAGCGCGTAGGCCACGTAGCGAAGCGCCCACCCGAGCGAGGCGCTATCGCCGGCGGCCTCGGACCAGCGGAGCGCGAAGCGAAGCTCCGGTTCCGATTCGCGAGCGCGGCCGACCATCACGAGACTCGCGCCGTGCAGCAGACGCGCGCCCGAGGCCAGGACCGGATCGCGCGAGATCTCCGGCGAGCGAAGGACTCCCTCAACCACCGGCAGGGCCGAATCCGCATGGAAGGCTCGGAAATAGTTTCGCGCCCGCTCGAGCGCGATCCACGCCGGGGTTTCGGGATGTGGCGGCGCGGCGCGGGCCGGCAAGGGGCCGAGGGCGCACAGGGCCAGCAAGCCGAAACAGGCGGCACAGCCGAGGGTTCCACGCATTGGATTCGCATTATGGAGGGCGATTCGTGGCCCGACCACACCGAACTGGGACCGCGCCGATGATTTTCATTGCCGACGTGACTCCAACGGACCAACGAACGCGCACGCCGACATCGTGGCGTGCCGTGAGCCCCGAGCCCGGCGGATTCCCCCGCCGGGACGGCTGCACCGGACAGGACCCTAGAGGTGCCCCATGGCGACCGCCATCGCAGTCCGCAACCACAAGCCCACGTGGTGTATCGCCTCCATGGCCATCATGGTCGGCCTGACGCTCGCGGGCGTCCCGACGGCGCGCGCCGATCAGCAGTTCATCATGGGCTCGACCGCATGGTCGGGGCCCGCGGGTTCTGCCGGAGTCATCTACCAGGTGGGTGCGCCAACGGAACCGGATTCCATCTGGGTCGACGCAAACGGGGACGCGTTGGAGAACTTCGGCGATACGCATCACCCGATCCCGAGTGGAATCACCAGCCAGTGGACCCTCAGACTCTCACCGACACGCACCATCATGACCGCGACGCTCGGATCGGGCGGAAGCTGCACCCCCGAGACCACGCTCGTTCGCGTGTTCGCGATCCCGATCGGCAACACCGCGATGACCGAGCGCGGCAGCCAGCAGATTCTGTACCTCTGTCTCAATCCCACGCTGTTCTACGACCCCGGTCCCACCGCTCCGTTCCGCACCGCCCTGTTCCGCGAGGTGGGCACCGTCGGCGACGATCCGAAGTTCCTGTGGTGGGACCTGGTGACCGGATCCGCCGCCCCGTCCGCGTTCCCGTATCTCGTGACGACCGGATTCGTCGAGTTCGCGCCCTCGGGAACCATGGCGCTCGTCCAGCACGACGTGAACGGGCCGGGCGGCACGAACTACTCGCTCGTGAACCTGTGCCCGGCGCAGATCGGACAGGCCTCTCAACCCGGCTACGAGTACGGCGGCGTGCTCCACGCGTGGGTGCTGCCCGGTCCGCCCGTCGCGATTCAGTTCCGCGACGCGTCCGACGGTTCGATCCACGGCGGGGGGCCCTACGTGGATTGCGCGGCAGGTGATCCTCTCGGCGCTTGCTGCGCCAGCAACGGCACGTGCTCCAACACTGTTCAGGCGGACTGCGCCGGCACTTGGCATCCGGAAGGTCTGTGCGCCGTGGTGACGTGCCCGAGCGCGCAACTCGCCGTCTCGATGACGGGTCCCGCGTCCGTGGAGCTCGGGGCGCCGGCAGCCTTCACGCTCACCGCGCGGAACAATGGTGCGCTCGCCTCGGGCAGCGTCGTCGTCACCGATCTCATCCCGTCGGGGTCCGCGTTCGTCTCCGCGACGAACGGCGGGACGTACTCGGCAGCCACGGGCCAGGTGACGTGGAATCTCGGTACGCTCTCGGGCGGGCAGCAGACCACGATGACGGTCACCGTGGCGGCCCCGTGCTTCGGAACCTCGATGGCCAACGTCACCTACACGATCTCGGGCAGCCCGGGCGGAATCGTGGCGGGCACTCCGTTCGTCAACACCACGCTGACGGCCCCGAACACGGCCGGGCTGACGCTCACGCTGCTCTCGTCGGCGCTGGATCCCACGCCGCTTCAGACCGGCGGGCGCACTCGGCACACGATCCGCATGACGAATGCGCTTGCCACGCCGCGCAACGGGATCAACTTCAGTGTCAACGCGGGCACGGTGTCACGCATGCTGCAAGTCGTGAACGACGGCGGAGGATCGCCGACGCTCACGACCTCGAACCTGTCCTGGACCGGGAATCTTCCCGCTTCCTCCACGACCGACGTCGTCTACGACACCGAGATCATCGCGTGTCGCTCGTCCCAGTCCGCGGTCGAGACGATCAACAACGGAGCCGGGGTCTTCCTGAAGAACGTGTGCGGCACCTTCCTGGTGTTCGCGATACCGTCGCAGTCCATTCCCGTCGCGCCCGCGCCGTTCTCGGCGCAGCTCCAGAGCCCGAGCCACGGTCCGGTCCAGACGTGGGGCGCGACGAACACCAATCGGATGATCGTCTGCCGCCCGGGCGACGCCGTGGACGTGGACTTGTGGATCTCGAACGTCTCTGGCGCTCCCAGCCCGAGCGCGAACATGTCACTCACGCTTCCGGCCGAGCTCGTCGCCGCCACGAATCCTCCGTTCCTCGGCTCCCCACCCGCCGGCACGCAGTGGGACGCGAGCTCGAGCACGATCAGCTGGAGCGGGCAGATCCCGGCGAACGATACGCTGGTGATTTCGTTCCGGATTCTGATGTCCCCGAGCGCGTGCTCCGGGTCGCTCGATGCGATCGGCGGATTCGGCACCTGCTTGAACTTCCTGCACACGAACCTCAGCATCCTCTCGGTCTCCGTTCCGCCTCCCACTCACCTGCTCGCGCTGCATGGCTCCGATGGACTGTGGTACCTGGATCCGCTAGCGCCGCAGGATTGGAAGCCACTGCTCTGTGGCACGTTCGAGGCGCTGCGTGGCTTCGGCCGCACGCCGGACTCGACGATCTGGGTCGCGGGCGTGCCGAGCTTCAAGCTGAACCCGTACCACCTCAGCTTCCAGATCTTCCCGCCTTCGTTCCTCACGTCGCTTGGCATGGACTGGGCGTACGACGCGGCCGGCGACGCGCGCGACAGTACGGTCGTTTTCGGCGGCTACCTGTCGGGCTTCGGCCTCCGCCTGAGGCGATACAACCCGCGCACCGGACAGGTGTCGGTGATCCTGAACGACACGAGCCCGCTCACGCTCGGGATCGCCCGCTCGGTGACCGTCAGCAGCGACGGCCTGATCGGCGTCAATACGAACACCAACGTGTTGCGAGTGAACCCCGCGAACCCTGGCGCGTACCAGAAGTTCACGCCACCCGGCGGCGGCGTGATCAACGGATTGTGCCTGGATGACGACGGCAACTGGCTCACGACCGGCAAGCCCGCCTCGTCCTCGGCCCCGCGCAATCTGGAGAAGGTGAACCGCCAGTCGGGCGCGTACAGCTCGATCGTGGACGTGGGCTCGTCCTTCAACTGGTTCGTCGAGATGCCGGCCATCACGAATTCACCCAACCTCGACGTGTATCTCGGCTCCGGGGACGCGGTGTTCGGAAGGGTCCAGCGCGCGGCCGGGAACGCTGTCACGACCAGCACCGTCCCCGTGACCATCACCGATCTCCTGTGGACCGGCCCCGCCACGGTCGCTGTGGATCCCCCGGGCGCCCAGGGCGCACCCGGTGCGCTTGCACTGTCGCCGCCCTATCCCAACCCTGCGCGCGCGGGGGTACGTCTCGGCTTCGTCCTACCCGAGGCCGGCCACGCGACGCTGGCCCTCTACGACATCGGCGGGCGACGGGTCCGCACGCTGGCCGACGCCTCGCTCGACGCCGGCTCCCACACCGTGTCCTGGGATGGAACATCCGACGCCGGATCGAGGCTCGGCGCGGGACTGTACTTCGTGAAGCTCGTGACGCGGCAAGGAGAGCGCATCGCGAAGCTCGTACTGGCGCACTGACGGTCCGGCTCCCACGCGGCGGCCACTCTCGCGGGATGAGGGTGGCCGCGGCATATGCGGAACATGCCTCATGGTACGCCTCCGACCCGCCGATAACGGACGGGCCCGTTGCCCCCGGGACCTGCGCCGCCCGCGTCTGGAGGTCACATGTCGTTGCTCAACCCGAGTCAGTGGAAGCAGTGGGCCCAGGAGTGGAGCTTCGTCCACTCCCCCCAGCACGTTCTCGCCTACCCCAACGAGTGGATGGCGGGGATGCGCGATCGGCGGCTGGTGAAGGTCGCCTGGGTGGGAACCAAAGGCCGGTGTCTGTCCGTCACCGTGCGGTTCCCCGCGACGTCGTCCTCGGCGTCGCTGCGCGAGACCCTGCGGCAGGATGAAACGCTCGCGAAGCTTCCCGGGTGGAAGCGGCTCAAGCCGATCGCCGCGCCCGAGCCACACGCGGCCGGAGCGGCGCGCCCGGGAACCGTGGGCTCGGATCTCGAACGCCCCGCCTTCAAGCTGAATGCCCTGTCGCCGCCCGGTCTGGTCGTGGACGATCGCTCGGTCGTGTGGTCGCACGTATTCTCATGGAGGCGGCCCAAGCCCGCTCAGCTGCGCCAGTGGCTCGAGGCGCTTCTGCAGGCGATCGCGCGCGCGACTCAGGCGTTCGAGGATCGCTGCGAGCTGTGCGGCACGACGCACGTCAACGGGTTCGTCCTGTTCGAAGGCGTCCCGATGCTCGTGTGTCCGGGCTGCCGCGAGCGCACGGCGCTCGAAGGCCAGATGGCCGAGCAGCGCTACGCTCAGGAGGAGGCGAATGTCCCGCTCGGGCTGGCGTACGGAACGATCGGCGCGATCGTCGGCGCTGCCGCGTGGGCGGCATTCACGATCTTCACCAACCGCATCTACGTGGCGATCGCGCTCGGCATCGGGATGCTGGTCGCGTGGAGCTACAAGCTCGGCGCGCGCAAGGTCGACCGGGTCGGACAGGTCGCCGGCGCACTGCTCACCGTCGCGGCCGTGCTGTTGGGAGACGTGCTGATCTACGCGTGGCAGCTCAAGGAGAGTCGTCCCGACATCGGCTTCCGTCTCGACGCCGGCTGGTGGGCGTTCCTCCAGATGTGGAAGGAGAGGCCGGGCGACATCATCCTGTCGGTCTGCTTCGGAGCGGCGGGCGCGATGGTCGCGGTGAGCGCGCTCCGCAAGCCGCGCTTCACACCACGCATCGCCTCGCCGGAGGAAGCCGTGGCGAAGAAGAAGGCCGCCTGAGTCCGGTCACTGTCTGACGTACGAAGGGAGCCCCCTCCCGGGGCTCCTTTTCGGTTCTCGCAGGCACCCGCGCTCAATGCTCCGCTTCCGGACCGTTCACCACACCCCCCGCCGGCACGTCGCCCTTGAACTCGTCGAGACCGACGAAGGCGCCGATGCGCGCGTTGCGGCCGACGGTGACGCCCTCCGGCAGGCGCGCCCCCTTGCCCACCACCAGCAGCCCGGTGGCCAGGTGCTCGGGGCAGGCCTGGTTGGGGGTCATGTCCTCGCCCCAGCCGATGCGCCCGCCCGCCCCCACCACCACCTCCTTGTCGAGGATGGCGCGGTCGAGCTCAGCGCCGCCCTGCACGAGCGTATCGTTCATGACGATGCTGTCGCGCACCTGAGCACCCGGCGCCACCACCACGCCCGGGAACAGGATCGAGCGGACCACCTTGCCGGCGATGCGGCAGCCGTTGGCGATCAGGCTCCGCTCCGCGACACCGCCGGTCTCGAAGCGCACCGGCGGCCGGTCGGCGCTCTGCGTGTGCACGAGCCAAGTGGGATCGCTCAGGTCCAGCGGCGGTCGGTCGGAGAGCAGGTCCATGTTGGTCTGGTAGTAGGAATCGAGCGTGCCCACGTCCTGCCAGTATTCACGGAAGCGATACGCGTAGACCGCCTCGCCGCGCGCGACCAATCTCGGCAGCAGGTCCTTGCCGAAATCGTGGTTCGAGTCCGCCATCGCCGCGTCCTCGACCAGCCAGTTGATGAGCGCGCGCCGGTCGAACAGGTAGACGCCCATGGACGCGAGGCGCGAGCGGGCCAGTCGCGGCTTCTCCTGGAATCCGACCACGCGGCCGGTGCTATCGGTCTCGAGGATGCCGAACGCGCTCGCCGATTCGGCGGACACCTCGGTCACCGCCACGGTCACCGAGGCCCGGTTCGCCTCGTGGAACGCGTAGAGGATGTTGTAGTCCATCTTGTACACGTGATCGCCCGAGAGCACGAGCACGTGGTCGGCCGTCCGCCGCCGCAGGTGGACCAGGTTGCGGTAGATCGCATCGGCGGTCCCCTGGTACCAGTCGCTCTCGACCGAATCGAGCGAGGGCTGCAGCAGCTGGACACCGCCGCGGGTGCGGTCCAGATCCCACGGGCGGCCGATGCCGATGTGCTGGCGAAGCGAGGTCGGCCGGTACTGCGTCAGCACGCCGATATCGAAGATCCCGGAGTTTACGCAGTTGGAGAGCGTGAAGTCGATGATCCGGTACTTGCCGCCGAATGGCACCGCCGGTTTCGCGCGCCGCTCCGAGAGCAGGCACAGGCGCGTCCCCAGGCCCCCCGCGAGGATGAACGCGTAGCGGGTGCCGTTCACACCAGGTCCTGGGTCGCGACGCGGTCGACGATGCGGGTGCCGGGCGCCAGCGTGCCGGCGCCGAAGTCCGCGGCGGTGGCGCCCACCCCCACCACCACCTGGGGACCGATCACCGCGCCTTCGGGAATCGCGGCGTCCTTGCCCACCAGCGTCAGGCCGTCGAGCCAGGCGAGTGCGGGATCCGAGGAGCGCTCTCCGGCGCCGAGTGCCGCCCCTTCGCCCACGCGCACGAACTTGTCGAGTATCGCGCGGTGGACCCGCGAGGCGCGTCCGACGATGGCATCCTGCATCACCACGGAATCCACGACATCGGCGCCCGCCTGGATGGTGGCCCCGGGGAAGAGCACCGAGTTGCGCACCCGGCCCGCGATCCGGCAGCCGTTCGCCACCAGGCTGTCCTGCACGTCCGCCCCCGGCAGGATGAGCACCGGCGGCCGTTCCTCGTCGCGCGTCAGGATCGGCCAGCGCGCGTCGTGCAGCAGCAGGCGCGGCTCCGGCCGCAGCAGGTCCAGGTTGGCGCGATGGTAGGTGGAGATCACCCCCACGTCCTCCCAGTACCCGTTGTACTCCCAGGTCTGCACGCGCTCCCCGGCATGCACCAGCGGACGCAGCACGTCGAGCGCCAGGTCCACCGGGCGGCCGCGCAGGGCCTCGCGCAGCACCTCGGACTCGAACAGGTAGACGCCCATCGAGGCGAGCCTCGCGTCGGTGTGCTCGGGCTTCTCGTCGAACCGGATCGCCTGGCCGTATGCGTCGGTGGTCACCATCCCGAAGCGGCGCGACTGGTCCGCCGTGACCGGCAGCACCGCCATCGTCACCGCCGCCTCGAAGCGCTCGTGGACCTCGAGCAGCGAGCGGTAGTCCATCTTGTAGACGTGGTCGCCCGAGAGCACCAGCACCCGTGCAGCGCGCGAATCCTCGATGACGTCCCAGTTCTGCGCGATCGCGTCGGCCGTTCCCTGGTACCAGCCCGCGTGATCGCGGGTCAGGAACGGCTGGAGGATGACCACGCCGGTCTCGCGGCCGTCGAGGTCCCAGACGCGGCCCGAGCTGATGTGGTCGTGGAGCGACGTGGGCGCGTGCTGCGTGAGCACGCCCAGGCGGTGCACGCCCGAGTGGCAGCAGTTGGTGAGCGTGAAGTCGATGATGCGGTACTTGCCGCCGAAGGGGACCGCGCTCACCGCGCGCTCGGTCGCCAGGACGCTGAGGCGCTCGCCGCTACCGCCCGCCAGGACCAGCGCCATCACGTCTCGCACGGTCGTTCTCCCGGGGGAGCAGTGGAGCTTGGGGATCGGGAAGGAACGGCGAAGCTAAGGACCGCGCAGGGGTGAAGTCAAGGCAGCGGAGCGCGAAGCGCCCCGCCTACCAGCTGAACGAGGCCGAGACCAGGTGGGTGGTGTCGAGGTCCTGGTCGTTGGGGAAGTCGTTCTCGTCCGACCCGAAGAATCGGTGCAGCGAGGCGGCGTAGTCGGCGCCCAGGTGTTTGTATCGCACGCCCGCGCCGAAGGTGAGGTCCTTGGCGTTGGCGCCGGTGCGGAGCGCGAACGTGTTCTTGTACCAGTACTCGAGCCCGGTCCGGAAATCCGTGGTCAGGCGGCCGAGCTTGATCTCGCTGTCGGGCCGGCCTTCGAAGCCCCAGCCGAGGTCCACGGCCCAGGTGAGCGCGTGATGGTCGGCCGGGAAGAAGTTGAACGCCACCCCGGTGTCGATGGTGGGCGACACCAGCTCGCGCGAGCCGTTGCTCCACGACAGCCAGGTGGTGGTCAGATCGTGCACGGTGACGCCGATGGTCGCGGCGTCCATCGGCATGTAGAGCACCCCGGCATCGAGGCCGGCGCCGAACGACGTCACGTGTTCGCCGGGGATCGTGTCGGGGAGACTCTGGCGCAGGAACTTCACCGTGCCGCCGAAGGCCCAGTGCGGGCCTCGATGTCGCGCGTACGAGAGGAACATGGCCATGTCGGCGCTGCTCGCCCGGTAGAGATTGATGTCGAGGATCCGCTCGCCGGGCTCCCACTTCCCGTCGCCCTCGCCCAGATCGTAGGTGTTCGGCTGGCCGTCGGGGCCGTCGTCGAGGAAGTCGCCGATCTTGAGATCGCCCGGCCGCGGCGTCACCGGGATGTCGTCCACCGCCACACGAAGGAGTCCGACCCCCAGCGCCGACTGCTTGCTCTGGGCGCCGCCGAGCGGGAGCACCAACCCGAGATAGTCGTGGTTCACGAGCTTCCCGAATTTCTCGGCGTGCTGGGGGATGACCTCGCGGTAGGGCAGGTAGATCATGCCGGCCGGATTCCACCACAGCGCGGTGGCGTCGTCGGCGACCGCCGTGAACGCGCCTCCCATGCCGACAGCGCGGGCACCCACCTGGGTCTTGAGGAATTCCGCCGCGTACTTGGTGGCGTGGGCGGTGGACGCGCCGAGCAGGCACCCGGACAGGACGAGCAGCGAGAAACCGGAAGCGGCCCGCGAGCGGGTTGGGCGCGACATGCAAAGCCTCGAGGTGAGTCGCGAACGGAGAACGCGCGCAAGCCTACGAGCGCGCTATCTCAGCTGTCAACCGGCCGCGGGGCGGGCCGCCACTCCGGCATGCTCGCTTCGCCGATCGGCCGAGCGATCCGCCACTCGCCTCGCATGCGCACCAGCTCGTCGGCGGAGCGGAAGCTGCGCAGATCGCGCGCACCCGCAGGCCGGTAGTGGACCTCGTAGCTGACGAGGATCCTCCCTCCCGTGACCGGCAGCGAGCGGAACGCGTCGAGCGTCAGCTCATCCGTCGGCGGCAGGAACCAGAGCATGCCGGGTCGCGGCAGCTCGTGGCGTCCTTCCACCAGACATTCCCAGGCGCCGTCGGCATCGCCGGCGCGCAGGGCTCCCCAGTAGGTGCGCAGCGTCGCGCTGGGCGACATGAAGCGGGGATCCACCCGGGAGCGTTCGCCCTGCCCGAGGAGGCTCAGAGCCGCGAGTGCCACCGTGAGGAGTCCCCGCCATGCCACCGAAGCGTCCCCTCTCGGACGATCGCAAGGTTCTACCCCGATCGGGGGGCCCGCCGTTCCCGAAAGATCCGGTGGTGCGAGGGTTGGTGCGGGGTGATCGATCTGCACGGGGCTCCCTGTGAACCTCGAGGTGGCTCGAGGCGCGGTGCGCGTCCGTGCGGGATTCAGGCTGGTGCGGACGGGGCGACACAGGCGGGGTCCTCCTAAGACGGCGCAGGCGCCCAGCCAGGGCAGAGCAGCCGCATGAACCGTTCCGTGGGTTGGCAACGCCGGGCTCACGGAGCTCGCCTTCGCGCAGAATTCTAGGTCCGCGCCAGAACAGCCGTCAAATCAATGCCTTGGAGGACGACCCTGCGTCCGTGGTCTGTCTGGACCGGTCCGACTTCTCCCCCGCGCCTGCGGCTGGCGCGGTCGGCGATCACGTCCCGACGGGCGAGGTGGCCCAGTCCGGCCGGGCCTTTGCCCCATGCGGGGGCCGGCCCGAGGTGCTTGGGGACGGGACCGGGGACCGCGAAATCCGGGAGTGGTCGCACCGGCTCCCGAGCGGCCGCGCGCGTGCGCAGCGACTGGACGCCCGCCCGCCGGTCGCGGAGTCATGCGATCACGCCCCATGAAGCGCTCGGGGCGAACGCCCTTGCGGGGCGCCAGCGGGCGCTTGCCCGCGGACCGCTGAGGCGGACGAGGGCCGGTGAACCGAGGCGTCGAACGTGCGCCCGCGGATGGCCGCGACGGACGCCCTCCCTCCCGCCTCGGCGCCGGACGACCACCCGTGTGCCTCGGCATCGGACGATCGCCTCGCGGCCGCGACATCGGACCCGAGGCGGACCCTCGTGACATCGGACCACGACTCGTCCCAGGTGATGCCGGACGAGCGCTCGGCGGCCGTGACATCGGACGAGCGCTGGATCCTCGTGACCCCGCACCTGTGCCGGGAGCGCCGGGCATCCGCGGAAGAGTCACGGCCCCGGCCCCGCGTATCCGGCGGATGCTCGGCACCCGCGGCACCGGGCGTTCACTGGCGGCTCTCAGGCGTCGCACCTCTTCCTTGGTCAGGTCGCGCCACGCGCCGCGTGGCAGCGTGCCGATGCGCAGCGGGCCGTACGCCGAGCGATGCAGTCCCTTCACCGCCAGACCGACCGCCTCGCACATCCGGCGCACCTGCCGGTAGCGGCCCTCGTGCAGCGCGATCTCGATCTCGGCGCGCGCCGCTCGAGCGTTGCGCATCCGCACCTCGCACGGGGCGCTCATCACCCGCGGCTCGAACTCGACGCCGGTGCGCAGGCGCACGATCTGCTGCGGATCGGCGGGCCGGTCGATGCGCACGCGATAGACCTTGCGCACGCCGTAACGCGGATGCATGAGGTGATGCGCCAGCTCGCCATCGTTGGTGGCGATGAGCAGGCCGCTGGTCTCGGCGTCGAGCCGGCCGACCGGGAAGAGCCGCGGCCCCGGCGGCAGCAGCGTGCGCACGGTCGGGCGCCCTTCCGGGTCGTCGAGGGTGGTGATGACGCCGACCGGTTTGTGGAGCATCAGGTAGCGCATCGCACTCGGGCCCGGGATCGGGCGCCCGTGCACCGCGATCTGATCGTTGTCGGCGTCGACCTGGGTGCCGGGTTCCTTCACCACGGTGCCGTTGACGCGCACCGAGCCGTCCTGGATCAGCCGGTCACACTTACGGCGCGCACCCAGCCCGCGCGAGGCGAGCAGCTTGTTGAGCCGTGTCTTGACGACCGCAGCACCGGCGGCGACGCGCTCCGCTTCCTCGGTCCGCTTGAGCGCGGCCGCGCGCATGGCGGCGCGGCGCCCAGGGCGCCGCTTCGGCGGAGGGGTCTCGTGGTCAGTCAGCGGGACGATCGCCCGTCTGACCGAGCTCCTCCGCAACCGCGTCATCCATGTCGCCCTCGCCCACCGGTTCGACCTCGTGCTGCAGGTCGCTCGAGAACGGCAGGTCTGAGCCCACCTGAGCCACGACCTCCAGCTCGGCGAGCGTGCCGCGCGCGAGCGCGCTGGCGGGTGCTTCCATCTCCATCATGTCCAGCTGCTCGGGTTCCCGTGCCGCGACCAGGGCGCGCAGCTCCTCGGGACGCGGCAGCTCGCTCAGGTCGCGAAGGCCGAAGTAGCCGAGGAACTCCTGCGTGGTGCCGTAGAGCAGCGGGCGGCCCACCACCTTCGAGCGGCCGCGGATGGTCACCAGGTTGCGCTCGAGCAGCGTCCCGAGCACGGCGCTCGAGTCCACCCCGCGGATGGCTTCGACCTCGGACTTCGTCACCGGCTGCTTGTAGGCGATGATCGCCATGGTCTCGAGCGCGGCACGCGAGAGGCGCATGCGCTTCTTGCCGCGCAGCAGCCGGCCCACCCACTCCGCGTGCTCGGGCGCGGTCACCAGCAGGTAGCCGCCGGCGATCTCGCGCAGCTGGACTCCCGCGCCGCGCTCGGCGCAGGCCGCCTCGTACTCGCGCAGCGCCTCGGCCACCCGATCGGGCGGGGCGTCGAGCGATTCGGCGAGCAACGTCAGCGGCAGCGGTTGGTCGGACGAGAACAGCAGCGCCTCAAGCGCCGCCTGGAGATTCGACGGGGGCATCCGCCTCACTTCCTTCCCGGGTGCGGGCGACGATCATGATGTCGCCGAAGGGCTCGGCCTGGATCACGCTGACCGTGCCGAGCTTGACCAGCTCGAGCAGCGCGATGAAGGTGACGATCACCTCCGCGCGTGCCCTGCAATTGTGCATCAGGGTGGTGAACGAGATCGAGCCTTCCTCGGCCACGGTCCTCGCGATCAGCGACATCTTCTCCTCGACGTCGAAGATGTCACCCTGCACCTCGTAGACGTTCTGTTCGGGGACGCGCAGCATCACCCGGTTGAGGGCGTCGAGCAGATCGAACAACGTCGCCGGCGCAAGCGGCAGCGGCCCTGCTTCGTCCTCGCCCGGCAGCATGCCGCGCTCGAACAGCAGGCGGCGATCGCTCTCGCGCGACTTGAGCGTGCCGGCCGCTTCCTTGAACTGGCGGTACTCGATCAGGCGCTGCACCAGCTCTTCGCGCGGGTCGCCTTCATCATCCTCCTCGCCCACCGAGGGCAGCGGCAGCAGCATCTTCGCCTTGATCCGCATCAAGGTCGCCGCCATGACCAGGAACTCACCGGCCACGTCGAGATCGAGCGAGCGCATCAGCTCGATGTAGGTGAGGTACTGCTGGGTGATGTGCGCGATCGGGATGTCGTAGATGTCGATCTCGTCGCGCTTGATGAGGTGGAGCAGCAGGTCGAGCGGTCCCTCGAAACGCACCAGCTTCACCATCACCGAGCCCGAGGGATCGCGCGCCAGGATGCCGAGCGGCTCGGCCGTCGGCGGGGGCGGCTTCGCGGCCGTCGGCGTCTTCGCCGGCGTCCGGGCGGCCTTCGGCGTCACCGCGTCGTCCGGGCGGTCGGTCGCGCTCATCGCGGGATCTCGGCGGTCGAACGCAGACCCATCGCCGCGCGCACGTCGTCCATGGTGCGCTCCGCCACCTCACGGGCCCGGCGGTTGCCCTCGGCGATCACGTCCCGCACCACGTCGGGGTCGGCGGCCCAGCGCTGCCGGCGCTCGCGGATCGGCGCGAGCGTGTCGGCGAGCGTGTGGGCGAGGTGCTGCTTGTCGGGCACGCAGGCCAGCTCGCCGGCGCGGCACTTGCGGGCGATCGTCTCCGCCTCGGCGGGGTTGAACTTGCGGTGGTACTCCCACACCACGCAGCCGGCATGGCCATCGCTCGGGTCGGCTTCCGGGCGGCCCGGATCGTTCGCGCGCATCTTCTTCGGGTCGGTGTAGCTGTTGCGCACGTAGGCGGCGATCTCCTCGGGACTGGCGGCCAGCATCAGGGCATTGCCCGCGGACTTGCTCATGCGGTTGCCGTCGTTGCCCCGCAGCCGGGGGAACTGGGTGAGCTGCGCTTCCGGCTCCGGGAACACCGGCGGTCGGTCTTTGCAGTAGAGGAAGTTGAAACGGCGCGCGATCTCGCGCGTCAGCTCGACGTGGGGCACCTGGTCCTCGCCCACCGGCACGTGGGTCGCCTTGTAGAGCAGGATGTCGGCGGCCTGCAGCACCGAGTAGCCCAGATGGCCGTACGAGATGGTCTGCTCGTCGAGGTGCAGGTCGCGGATCTGCTCCTTCAATGTGGGGATGCGCTCGAGTCGCGCCTTGGTCACCAGCATCGAGAACAGGAGGTGCAGCTCGGCGTGCTCCTTCACCGCCGACTGCACGAACAGGACGCTCTTCGCGGGATCGAGCCCGGCCGCCAGCCAGTCCACCACCATCTCGTAGGTGTCGGTCTGCAGCCGCGAGGTGTCTTCGTGGCTGGTGGTGAGCATGTGCCAGTCGGCGACCATGTGGTAGTTCGCCCAGCCCTCGTCCTGGAGCCTGACCCAATTCTCGAGCGCGCCGACGAAGTTGCCGAGATGGAGTCGCCCGGTGGGTCGCATGCCGGAGAGGATGCGGCCGGGCTTCACAGGCCGATCCCCTCGCTCGGCACGCCGAACAGGCCGAGGCAGGCGCGCACCGCGAAGCGCAGGGGCGTGTAGAGCACCGCGTTCGCCAGCACCGGCACGCTCAGGATGCCGACCACCAGGAGCATGCCCACCAGACGGAACTGCTGGAGCACGATGATGTGGCGCAACGGCAGGAAGCGCATGAGCACCCACGAGCCGTCCAGCGGAGGCACGGGGATCAGGTTGAAGATCGCCAGCGCGCAGTTCCACACCACGCCGGAGTAGCCCATCAGGCGCAGCGGGGCCCAGAACCCCACCTCAGGCGACACGCGAGCCAGGGCGGCGAACACCAAGGCCAGCAGGACGTTCGAAGCCGGCCCGGCCAGCGCCACCTTGAGTTGGTCGTTCTTCGGATGGCGCAGCCGAGACCAGTCGATCGGTACCGGCTTCGCCCACCCGAACAGGAACGGCGCGTGCGTGAGCAGGAGCAGGCCGGGCAGGATGACGGAGCCCAGCGGATCGACGTGTGGCAGCGGATTCAGCGTCAGGCGGCCGCGATCGCGGGCGGTCGTGTCCCCGTTCCACAGCGCCATCAGCCCGTGGGCGCACTCATGCACCACGATGCTCAGCAGGAACACCGGGAAAGTGATGAGGACGTTGGGGTCGAATTTCATTTTGGGCGCTCCAGAACAGGCCGAAAGTGCGTCGCGCCGCATAGTATGGGCAACCTGTGGGGGAATCAAGCTTGACGGGCCCGCCCGGATCGCCGCGAGGCCCGGGTTGTGCTCCGAAGATTGCAGGTGGCGCGGTGGGTGCTTGGTGTTATCGACATGGAGTCCCAATCCCCAGCGTACTGTCCCAATCCCGACTGTTCGTACCACCGCGAGGCTGGCCCGGCTTGGCGATGGGTCCGTGCCGGCTTCTTCTCCCGCCGCGCGGCTCCCCACCGAGTCCAGCGTTACCAGTGCCGTCACTGTCGGCGATACTTCAGCGACCAGACCTTCCGCACCAGCTACTGGCTCAAGCGACCCGAGCTGCTCGCCGCCGTCTTCCACCGCCTGGTCGCCTGCTCCGGTTTCCGCCAGATCGCCCGCGAGTTCGAGGCCTCCCCCCAGACCGTGCTCACCCACTCGGCCCGCTTGGGACGCCACTGTCTCCTGGTCCACGAGTCGACCCGCCCGCGCGGCCCGATCCGGGAGCCGCTCGTCCTGGATGGCTTCGAGTCGTTCGAGTTCAGCCAGTACCATCCCACCCGCTATCACGTCCTCGCCGGGAAGGACTCTCACTTCTTCCACGGGTTCACCGACTCCGAGTTGCGGCGCAGCGGGCGCATGACCAAGGCTCAGAAGCGCCGACGCATCGTGCTGGAGGAGCGCTTCGGCCGACCCGAGCCGCGGTCGAGTGAGCGCGACGTGGCGGCGGTGCTGAGGATCGTCGCCCCGCAGGCCCAGGCCCTGGTGCTCCACTCCGATGAGCACACCGACTACCCGCGAGCGCTGCGGCGATTGCCGCACCTGCAGGTGGAGCACCGCACCATCTCTTCGCGTGCCGCCCGCACCGCGCACAATCCGCTGTTCCCCATCAACCTGCTCGACCTCCTCATCCGGCACAGTGGTGCCAACCACAAGCGCGAGACGATCGCATTCTCCAAGCGTCGTCAGAGCGCGATCGAGCGGCTCTGGTTGTTGCTGGTGTGGCGCAACTACCTCAAGTGGTTCTCGGAGCGGCGACGAGGTGGCACGCCGGCGATGCGACTCGGCCTGTGCGACCGGCGCTGGAAGGTGGGCGATCTGCTCGCGAGGCGGCTGTTCCCGACCCGGGTCCCATTGCCCGCGCGGTGGGAGCGCTACTACTGGCGCCAGGTCACGACTCGGCGCATCCCCAACGGGGCGACCCACCAGCGACGCTACGCGATCTGATCGACGCGGCCTGGATCCGCTAGCCCCCGGAGACGGCGTCGCTCATCTGCAATCTTCGGAGCACAACCCAAGCGTTCTGCTACTCTCGCACCCGTGTCCCCCGACACTCCTCAGGATGGCCTGCTCGGTCGGCCCCTGCCCGACCTGACCCTGCCGGATTCCGGCGGCGGGGCCTTTCCGCTGCGTCAGTTCGTCGGCCGGCAGCCGCTGGTGCTGTTCTTCTACATCCTGAACGGCAGCCCCGGTTGACTCCGAGAACTTCGCGAGTTTCGCGAAGCACACGATGACTATCAGCGCGCCGGGGTCGCGATCGCCGGCGTGAACGCCGACTCGGTGGCCGGCAATCGGACCTGGGCGAAACGTCTCCGGCTCCCCTACCCGCTGCTCTCCGATCCCGAGCGCGTGGCGGCCGAGGCCTTCGGAGGACTGCGCCGGATCGGCATCGCCGGCTGGACGATCGAGTTGTTCCGCCGTCGCACGTTCCTCGTGGGCCGCAACGGCGTGATCGCCGCGATCTGGGACAAGGTGCAGCGTCACGGTCACGCGGCTGAGGTCCTGTGGGCGGCGCGCGCCCTCGAGCGCGCGTGACGGACCGTCGACGGCCGGCAGCGGTCTGAGCTTCCCGCCGCCCGCTGCGAGCTACTCGGGGTTCACCTTGAGCACCACCAGCGTCACGTCGTCGCTCTGGCCGCGCTCGCCGGTCCACTCCTTCACCGCGGCGATCACCCCGGCCATGATCTCGGTGGAGCTGCGCGCGGTGAGCGCGGCGACCGTCTGCTCGATGCGCTGCTGACCGAAGTGCTCGCCGGTCGGCGACTCCGCCTCGGAGACCCCGTCGGTGAAGAACAGCAGCACGTCGCCCGGGCGCAACGCCACCGGCCGCTCGTCGTAGACCGCCTCCGGCAGCACGCCGAGCGCGACGCCGCCCTCCTCGAGATACTCGATGCGTCCCTCGTGCCGGAACAGCACCGGCGGGTTGTGCCCGGCGTTCGAGAAGATGAGCACGCGGTTCTTGTGGTCGAGCACGCCGTAGAAGGCGGTCACGAACTTGTCGCGATCGGTGCTCTCGTGGAGCAGGCTGTTCACCTTGCGCATCACCGCGCGGATCGCGAACTCGTTGCGGATCTCGGCCAGCAGGCTCATGCGGAACCCGGCCATGATGAGGGCGGCGGGGATGCCCTTGCCGGAGACGTCGGCGATGGCGATGCCGAGCCGCGCGTCGGAGATCGGGATGAAGTCGTAGTAGTCGCCGCCCACCTCGTCGTGCGGGATGGTGGTGCCGGCCAGGTCGAAGCCCGGGACCACCGGCGAGACCTCGGGCAGGAACGAGGCCTGGATCTCGCGCGCGATCGCCAGCTCCTTCTCGAGCCGGCGACGATCGAGCAGCTCGCGCGTGAGCCGCGCGCGCTCCACCGCCACCGCAGCCTGCGCGGCGAGCGCCGTCACCAGCTCGAGGTGTCCTTCGTGATAGGCGTCGGCGACGTCGTTTTCGAGGTTGAACACGCCGATGGTGCGCCCGCCCACCCGGAGCGGCGCCGCCAGCTCGCTGCGGGTCTGCGGACGGGCCGCCACGTAGCGCGGGTCGCGGCTCACGTCGGGGACGATGGCCGGCTCGCCGGTCTTCGCCACCCAGCCGACGATGCCCTGCCCGACCATCAGGCCGAACGCCTCCTCGGAGCCGCTCGGGTATCCGACCTCGTTCACCAGCTCGAGGGCCCGGGTGCTGCGGTTGACGAGATAGATCGCCGCCGCGTCGTAGTTCACCACCTGGCGCAGCGAGATGAGGATCGCGTCGATCACCTCGTCGAGATCGAGCGTCGCCGAAAGCGAGGTGGTGACGTTGAGCAGCACCTCCTTCTCCAGCGCGCGACGCTCGGTCTCCTGGTAGAGCAGCGCGTTGTCGAGGGCGAAGGCGACGTGCTCGCCGGCCACCTCGAGCCGGTCCAGGTCGGCGGAGGTGAACGGGCCCCCCTCGCGCTTGTCGAGACACTCGATGGCGGCGAACACCTCGCCGCGACGGTAGAGCGGCATCACCAGCGCCGAACGGAACGTGGGCAGCGTGCCCTTGAGCGGCGGCCGCTCGTCGCCCGGATCGAGGTGCAGCACCCCGCCGTGCGTGAACACCCAGCCCGCCAGCCCTTCGTCACGGGCCGACCACATCATCACCGGCGGGGCGTCCCCGGCCGAGAAATCGCGAGCGACCAGCCGGGTGCCGGCGCGGCGCGCCACCCAGATGCGAGCCGTCTCGCAGTCCACGAGCTTCCGGCAGTGCCGGCCGGCCGCACGCAGCAGATCGGACAGGTTGGTGCTGGCGTCGAAGCCCTCGCTGAGATGCAGCACCAGCGACGACAACGCCTTGGTGGAGACGTCGCCCGCGCTCGCCGGCGGGGCGTCGGACTGCTCGGTCTCAGGAGTTTCGCTCGGGACAGTGGATTCGGTCATGGCCGGCGACCCTAGCATCCGCCCTCCGCCGTCACAACCCGGAGGGGGTTGCGGAATGCAATGCGTTGCCCACGCCGCGGCGGAACGCCCTGAACCGGATCCCCGGTCCGGCCGATACCACGCGTGAACGGATCCGCTGCCAGTATCCCGCGCTCCGGAGACACGGATGGCCCGCGAACACAAACGCCTCGGCGATCTGCTGATCGAGGCGAAGCTCATCACGCCCAAGAACCTGACCGACGCGATCGACCAGCAACGGCGCACCGGAGAGCTGCTCGGCGCCACGCTGGTCCGCATGGGCCTGGTCGCCGAGGGGACGCTGCTCAAGCACCTCCAGCAGCAGCTGGGGCTGCCGCTCCTCGACCTCGGCGAGGTGACCGCCGACGAGCAGGCGCTCACGCTCGTCCGCGAGGACCTGGCGCGCAAGTACGTCGCGCTGCCCATCGAGATCGAGGGCCGCTCGAGCCTGGTCGTGGCGATGGCCGACCCGCTCAACGTCGCCGCGCTCGAGGATCTGCGCTTCCACAGCGGCATGTTCATCAAGCCGGTGCTGGCGCTGCCGTCGGCGATTCTCGAGGGGATCGAGCGCTACTACCACATCGACAATTCGATGAGCGAGGTCATCAACAACATCATCAGCTCGGAAGACGAGGTGATCATCAACGCGGTCACCGAGGACGAGCAGGCGCAGGCCATCGACGACCTCATCAAGGAGTCGGAGGGCCGGCCGATCGTGCGGCTCACCAACTGGCTGCTCCACCGCGCCATCGAGGAGCGCGCCAGCGACGTGCACATCGAGCCCCAGGACAAGGAGCTGGTGGTGCGTCTGCGCGTCGACGGCCTGCTGCAGGAGGTGCAGCGGCTGCCCAAGTGGACCCAGAGCGCCATCGTCTCGCGCATCAAGGTGCTCTCGAACCTGGACATCGCCGAGAAGCGGGCGCCGCAGGACGGGCGGATGGTGGTCGAGGTCAAGGGGCGCCGTGTCGACATGCGCGTCTCGACGCTGCCGACCACCTACGGCGAGAAGGTCGTGATCCGCGTCGTCGATCAGGGCCAGACGGTGCGCATCCTCGACGACCTCGGCCTCATCCCCGACGATCTGGTGCGGGTCAAGAAGTACCTGGCGCGACCGCAGGGCATCGTGATCGTGACCGGGCCCACCGGGTCGGGTAAGTCGACGCTGCTCTACGCCTCGTTGCGCGAGATCCAGAGCGTGACCAAGAACATCACAACGGTCGAGGATCCGGTCGAATACCAGATCGCCGGCCTCAACCAGGTGCAGGTGGACGAGAAGGGCAAGAAGAGTTTCCCGGGGGCGCTGCGCGCCATCCTGCGTCAGGATCCCGACGTCATCATGATCGGCGAGATCCGCGACAAGGAGACCGCCCAGATCGCCTTCCGCGCCTCGATCACCGGTCACCTGGTGCTCACCACCCTGCACACCAACGACGCGCCCGGCGCCGTGACACGGCTGATCGACCTCGGGCTCGAGCCCTTCATGGTCTCCTCGTCGCTGATCGGCGTCGTGAGCATGCGGCTGGTGCGGACCGTGTGTCCCCGCTGCAAGGAGACCCACGAGGAGAGTGTCGCGAGTCTCAATCGGGTCGGTGCGCGCCAGACCGGCACCGGCATGGTCACGCTCACGCGTGGACGCGGCTGCCAGCACTGCCGCAACACCGGCTACTACGGCCGCACCGGCATCTACGAGACCCTCGAGGTCACGGACCCGATGCGCCAGCTCATCAATCAGAACGTCTCGGACGCCGTCATCCGGGCGGCGGCGATCGAGCACGGCATGATCACCCTCGGCGAGGACGGGCTCAAGAAGGTGCTCGCGGGCAAGACGACGCTCGACGAGGTGTCGCGCGTCATCTACATGGCCGAGCAGAGCCCCAAGGCGTGTCCCTCGTGCGCCGCGGTCCTGTCTCCCGAGTTCGAGTACTGCCCGGGCTGCGGCGAGTTCGTCGGTGAGCACTGCGAGGCGTGCCATCGTCGAATGAACCCGGGCTGGGCGTGGTGTCCGTTCTGCGGCGAGGGCTCGGCCGCGGCCCGGGGAGCGGTGGAGTCCCCCGACGCTCCCGAAATCATCGAGCCGCCGTCCGCCGACGCCTCGGAGGCCGCGGAGGTGAAGAACATCACCCGCCTCCCGGTCCGCGGGGCGCGGGCGCGGCGGAACGCGGCGGCCAGGTTCAAGAAGGCCTCATGATCCCGCTCTTCGGTCGGGTGTGGCGCGTGAGCGGCGGACTGCTGGTGCTGCTCGGCATCGTCGCCGTCACCGGCATCATCAACTTCTTCGTCATCAACCAGCGCGCGTTCCTGAACTTCTACTACCTGCCGGTGGTGCTGGGTGCGTATCTGCTGGGGCGCAGGAAGGGCGTGTACGCGGCGGTGCTCTCGTGTGCCATCGTCTACGCGATCGCCTGGATGAACGAGGCCCAGTTCGCGGGCGGCGACGCCGAGGCCTGGCAGCGCTGGCTGGATCTCGGCACCTGGGGCTGCTTCCTGGTCCTCACCTCCTACATGGTCGGCTCGCTCTACGACGTCAAGGAGGCGCAGCTCAAGGAGCTGCAGAACGCCTACCAGGGCGTGGTCGAGATCATGGCCAAGTTCATCGACTCGGTGGATCGCTACACCGAGAACCACTCGCGTCGCGTCGCCGACTACGCGGTCCTGATCGCGCGCGCCATGGAGCTGCCTCCCGGCGAGGTCGAGGACATCCGCGTCGGCGCCTTCCTGCACGACGTCGGCAAGATCGACGTCAGCACCGACGTGCTGCGCAAGGCGAGCGGGCTCTCGTCCGAGGAGTACGCCGAGATGAAGCTGCACGTGGACAAGGGCGAGCAGCTGGTGCGCTCGGTGGGCGGCATCCTCAAGCACGTCATCCCCATGGTCGCCTACCACCACGAACGCTGGGACGGGTCGGGCTACAAGGGACTCGTGGGCGAGAACATCCCGTTCGGGGCGCGCATCATCGCCGTGGCCGACACCTACGACGCCATCGTCACCGACCGCGCCTACCGCGATGGCCGCACGCATGAGCAGGCGGTGGCGATCATCCAGAGCGAGGCGGGCAAGCAGTTCGACCCGCGGGTGGTGGCGGTGTTCGTGACCACCTTCAGCACGGCGCCCGCGAACCAGGATCGCGCGGCCGCGTAGTCCGGGCAAGGTCCGCGAGGCGGCGCTGCCCGCATGTGGGCGGCCGTATGGCGGCCTCCCGTCACCCTCACGGAAACCTCGGTGACCGCCGGCCCAGGGTGCTACCATTCCTCCCATGCATGTCACGTCCCGGAAGCTCGGTTGGCTCGTCCCATCGGCGCTGCTCCTGCTCCTCGCGCTCGCCGGCCTGCCCCGCATCGCTGTCGCCCAGATCGGCGAGACCTGAGGGGTCAAGGGCTGCGGCCCTTCGGCGCCCGTGCCGGCGTCCGAGTTCCTGATCCAGCACATGAGCCGCACCCTCTGGGATCCGGTGGATCCGCG
>JBGPXY010000147.1:0-6838 GCA_041492985.1 Candidatus Eiseniibacteriota bacterium | reverse complement strand
GTCGTACTCGAGCAGGTGCTTGCGGATGTCGAAGTTGTGGGCCTCGACCCGCTTCTGCGCGCGCCCGATCGCCCCGGTCACCAGCGGATGCTCGATGACCTCCCCTTCCTCGACCCCCATGCGCTGCATGAGGCTCGAGATGCGTTCGCTTCCGAACAGGCGCATGAGGTCGTCTTCGAGCGAGAGCGAGAAGCGCGTCGAGCCCGGATCGCCCTGCCGCCCGGAGCGGCCGCGCAGCTGGCGGTCGATGCGCCGCGATTCGTGCCGCTCGGTGCCGAGGATGTGCAGACCGCCCAGGTCCGCGACGCCGGCGCCGAGCTTGATGTCGGTGCCGCGGCCGGCCATGTTGGTCGCGATGGTGACTCCGGCGCGCTGGCCGGCCTGGGAGACGATCTCCGCCTCCTGCTGGTGGTACTTGGCATTGAGCACGCTGTGCTTGATCCCGCGTCGCTTGAGCATGCGCGAGAGCAGCTCGCTCACCTCGACGCTGATGGTCCCCACCAGCACCGGCTGACCCGCCTCGTGGCAGCCGATGATCTCCTCGATGACCGCGTTGTACTTCTCCCGCTTGGTGCGGTAGACGACGTCGTCCTGGTCCTTGCGCACGCACGTCTTGTGGGTGGGGACCACCGCCACGTCCAGCTTGTAGATCTCCCAGAACTCGCGCGCCTCGGTCTCGGCGGTCCCGGTCATCCCGGCGAGTTTCTCGTACATGCGGAAGAAATTCTGGAGCGTGATGGTCGCGAGGGTCTGGGTCTCGCCCTCGATCCGCACCCCCTCTTTCGCCTCGATCGCCTGGTGGAGGCCCTCGGAGTAACGGCGCCCCGGCATCAGGCGGCCGGTGAACTCGTCGACGATCAGCACCTTGCCGTCCTGCACGACGTACTCGACGTCTTTCTCGAACAACGAGTACGCCTTGAGCAGCGCCTGGATGTTGTGGATGCGCTCATTCTTGCCGGCGTAGGCCCGGTAGATCTCGTCCCGCTTGGCGAGCGCGTCGGCGGGGGTCAGGTCCTCGCGACCTTCCAGCTCCGAGAGCTGGCCGGCCAGGTCCGGCACCACGAAGCGCTCGGGGTCACCGGGCGACATGAGCTCGCGCCCCTTCTCGAGCAGGTCCACGTTGCGCGCTTTCTCGTCGATCGCGTAGTAGAGGTCCTCGTCGATCTCGTGGATGCGCTTGTCACGCAGGTAGTCGAGCTCGACCGAGATGATGCCCTTCTTGAGGCCGGGCTGTTCCGATATCAGCTTGGTGAAGCGCTTGTGCTTGGGGGCCGCGCGCTGGACCTGGAGCAGCATCGTGCTGGCCTCGTACTGCTTGTCCTTGTTCCCGATCAATTGCATCGCCTCATCCAGCTTCTGGTTCGCCAGCCCCTGCTGGGCGCGCACCACCCGCTCGACCACCGGCTTGAGCTCGTCGAAGGCCTGATCGCTGTGCTCGACCGGACCGGAGATGATGAGCGGCGTGCGGGCCTCGTCGATGAGGACCGAATCGACCTCGTCCACGATCGCGTAGAAGAACCCGCGCTGCACCCGGTGCTCGGGCAGCAGCGCCATGTTGTCGCGCAGGTAGTCGAAGCCGAACTCGTTGTTGGTGCCGTAGGTGATGTCGCACTCGTACTGGCGCCGGCGCGTCGCGGGGTCCATCTGGTTCTGGATGCGGCCGACCGTCAGGCCCAGGAACTTGTAGATCTCGCCCATCCACTCGCTGTCGCGTCGGGCGAGGTAGTCGTTCACGGTCACCAGGTGCACGCCACGGCCGGTCAGGGCGTTCAGATAGATGGGCATGGTGGCGACCAGGGTCTTGCCCTCGCCGGTCGCCATCTCGGCGATCCGGCCCTCGTGCAGCATGATCCCGCCGATGAGCTGCACGTCGTAGGGCACCATGTCCCAGGCGAGCGGGAGGCCGACGACCTCCCAGGTGCGGCCGCACAGCCGCCGGCAGGTCTCCTTGACGGCGGCGAACGCCTCGGGCAGCACCTCGTCGAGGGCTTCGCGCTCGACGAGCTTGCGCTCGGCGGGATCGGTCACCTCCGCCAAGGCCGCCGCGACGCGCGCCCGGAACTCGGCGGTCTTGGCCCGCAGGGCCTCGTCGCCGAGGTCCTGGTAGGCGGTGGCGTGCCGATTGATCTCGTCGACGATCGGCGCGACGCGCTTGACGTCGCGGGCGTGTTTCGAGCCGAAGATGCCTTTCAGGATGTTTTCGAGCATGGGCCCCAATATAGATGTGGTGTCAAGCGAATCGGTTTCGGACCCCGTCGCTCGCGCGCGCGCGATATCGCGGGCGCGCGAGCGGGGTAAACGACGCGGCCCGATGCAGGGCATCGGGCCGCTCGGTGTCCGGGCCGAGAATCGTCAGACCTTGATCACGCGCGAGGCTTCAGCCCCCCGCTCGCTCGCCTTGATCTCGAATTCCACCTGCTCCCCCTCGTGGAGCGTACGGAATCCGTCGCCTTCGATGGCGGAGAAGTGGACGAACACGTCCGGATGCCCCTCCGCGGTGATGAAACCGTAGCCCTTCTGGTCGTTGAACCACTTGACCGCACCACGCGCCATGGGTGGCCCTCCCGGCTGCAAGAACCTGAACCATGCCCGGACAGCGGCCACAGGGTGGCGACTCCGGCCCGGCAGGTCAAGAGCCTTTGCGGGTCCCGGCGGCGGAGCGGCGGCCGGCGTCACGCCGGCGGGTCCAACGGGCTTGCAGCTCAAGCGCCTGCGGGTTCGCGGCATCCTCCTGCAGCACCAGGCTCACCTGCTCACCGGCCTGCACGAGATCCCCCAGCGCTTCGAGGGTGCGCGCGAACTGCACGCGCGCGGCGTGATAGTCGGGGTGCAGCTCGAGGGCCCGCGCCAGCGAGGCGAGCGCGTCATCGAGGAGGCCGGCCTCCAGCTCGGAGGAGCCGAGCAGGTAGTGCAGGTCCGGGTATCCCGGGTGGGCCGCGATCGCCTCGCGCAGCGTATTGAGCGCGAGCACGTGCTCGCCCTGGGCGACCAGCACGCGGTGCCGCTCGAGCGCGTGATCCACGGCCGGATCGGTGAGCCGCATCGCGCTCTTGAGCAGTGCCCCCGCTTCCTCCCAGTCGGCGCGCTCGAGGCTCTTCAGGCCTTGCTGGAACGCGCGCGGCTCGGCGACCCGGTGCTCCTCCCCCAGCGCCCGGAGTGTGGCCAGTGACTCGCCCAGCAGCCCCTCGCGCGCGTCGAGCAGTGCCAGCTCGAGCCGCGCGGCGACGTAGCGGGCGTTGATGCTCAGCGCCTGCTCCAGGGCCGCACGCGCGGCGGGCCGCTGCTGGCGCGCGAGCAGCACACACCCGCGGCGGTAGTGAAGGTCGGCGAACCGCGGCGCCAGCCGCAACGCCTCATCGAGCGCGCGCTCGGCGGTGGCGAGATCCCCCGAGGCCTCCGCGAGGCGTGCCACCTGACCGAAGGCGAGGGCCGCGACATCGCGGCGACGGCCGCGCTCGCCACCTTCACGCAGCAGCGCGGACAACTCGGCGAGCGCATCGTCCATCCGGCCATCGCGCGCCATGGCGATGGCGGGCTCGAAGGCGGCTTCCTCGGGCGGGAGTGGTCGCGGACTCATGAGGGCATCCAGAGCAGTTTCATGGCGTATCCGGCGAACAGGGTGATCCCCAGATTGTCGTCCAGGGGTATCGGCAACAATTCGACCAGACTTGCGACCAGAGCGCCGGTCAGCACCATCCCCCATGGGAGGGTGCCGGTCGAGCCCAGGAACACCGCCCAGGCGAGGCAGGCGACGAGACCTCCGGCCGCGCCCTCGAGCGTCTTGTTGAAGAAGCGCGTGCGGCCCCATGCCTTTCCCACCAGGGCGGCGAAGCCGTCGCCGAGGATGGTGAACCCGAGCGCCGCCGCGGCCACCGGATGCGGGAAGATCTCCACCGCCAGCAGTGCCGCGAGCAGGAGGTACGTGGACCCCAGCAGGTTGAACTGCTCGTGCTCCCGGATGATCTCGCCCAGGAAGCGGCTGAAGAACCGTTTCACCCGGTGATCGTGGATGCGCACGACATCGACCGCGACCGCGAGCACGGTGAGGGCGGCCAGCGCCAGGCGCCATTCGCTTCTCCCGCGCGGCCAGGGGAGCCACTCGAACAGGAGCGCCAGCGGCAGCACGATGAAGCTGATGTGGAGCGCCTTGCGCTGCGCCTCGCTCAACCATCGGCTGCTGCGCATCGGCTCGAGCGGATCGCGAACGGCGGGGGGCGGGCTCACGGGCCCATCCTACGACATCAGGTGCCGCAAACCGTCCTCGGTGCACGAAGCGTCGCGATGCCCGGCGGCGCCGCTCATCGTCGGACGGTCACCGGCCGCAGCTCCCGATAGGCCTGGCGCGCCGCGAGGATGGTCTTCACGTAGTCCTGTGTCTCGGGGAATGCGATCTCCTCGCACGCGAGCGCGTCACCGCCGATCGCTCGCAGGCGTGTCCACCGCGCCGCGACGCGTGAGCCGGCGTTGTAGGCGGCGAGCGCCAGAGGAAGGTTCCTGGGGAACCGTTCGAGCTGGTGCGCGAGGTAGCGCGCGCCGTAGCGCAGGTTGAGCTCGGGGTCCATCAGCGCCGAGTCGCCGGGCGCCGGCTCGTGGAGCCAGCCGGCCACGTCGGTGACGGCCGGGCGCTTCAGCTGGAGCAGCCCGATCGCGTCGCTGCGCGACCGGGCGCGCGCGTCGAAGCGGCTCTCCTTCCACACCACCGCCTGGATCAGCGCGCGGTCGGGAGCATCGACCGCCGCGCTCTCGGGGAATGCGGCGAAGAGCGAATCGTAGGCGGGTGGGTAGAGCCATGGCACCACGGACCAGCGCTCGGAGTCGGCGGAGTCAGGGAGGGCGGCGATCGCCCGTTCCACGAGCCGCAACGCCACGCGTGGGCGACCGGCGGCGAACGCGATCTTCGAGGCGACCAGGAGCCGATCCAGCGTGCGGAGCTCACGGGATGAGTCCGGTCCGTTCATCCGGGGATCGCCGGCCACCCAGCGTTCGAGGACGAGGCTCGCATCGTCGCCCAGGCGCAACGCGGCGAGTCGCCCCGCCAGCAGCAGCTCGGGATTGTCGAATCCGGCGCTCTCGAAGCGCACGTCACCCGGCCACGCGCGGATGCCGAGGGTCTAGCGCGCCGCCACCCGATAGAAGGAGAAGCCCGGCGTCGCGGCCAGACTCCGCAACGACGATTCCGCACGTGCCACGGCGGCCACGCCGAGACGCGCCTGTCGCCGCGCGACGACCGCCGACCAGAACCGTGCCGCCTCGCCATTGGCGCGGCCCCAGAGCGCCAGCGCGCTGTCCCGCTGTCCCACGACCAGCGCCATGAGCCCGGCGCGCAGCCATGCCTCCGACCGGCGGCGCCCGCCCTGTGCCGCCGTCTTCCGATAGGCGGCGAGCGCTCGGGACCAGTCGCCCGCGTCCTCCGATTCCTGCCCACTCTCCCACCACGCGCTGGCGCGCACCGCGCTCTCGGGGGACACCGATGCGGCCCGGGCGTACCAGGTCCGCGCGGTGTCGCTCGCGTCCGCGTCGCGAAAGACGCGCGCCCGCTCGAGCCACAGGCGCGCGCGCTCGGCATCCCCGGGAGCCGCACGCGAGCCGCGACGGAGCGCGTCGTGTGCGGCGGGGAATCGGCGACTGAGACGAAGCATCTCGCCGAGCCGCAGTGCCACCTTCCAGCGCTCGGGGAGATCCGCGCTCGCGAGCAGTCCTTCCAGGCGTCGCGCGGCTGCTGCGCGGTCGGGGCGGTAGTACTCCACCTCGGCCGCCACGCGCGCATCGTCGACGTTGAGCGATCCCCCGCGAGCCACGAGAGTGCTTTCGAGCGCAGTGAGCGCCGTCGACGCCGGCGGTAGCGCGGGGTATCGATAGATCGTCTGACGAGCCAGATCGAGCGCCAATGGGGCGTCATGGAGCGCGAGGCGCAGGCCAGCGCGCAGCGCCAGCCACTCGGCGCTCTCCATGTCCGGCCAGTCGCGCCGGTCGGCCGACGCGAGGATCGCGTCCGCTCGCGCCGTGTCCCCGCGTGCCAGCGCCAGTTCGCAGAGACTGCGCAGGGCCTCCCAAGTCCAAATCGTCCGAGCCGCCGCGAGTTCTTGCCACGACGAGTCCGCCGAAGCGCTGTCCCCCAGCGCCAGGTAGAGTCGCGCCAGCCGGCGGAGCGAGAAAGGCTGGAGGAGGGAGTCCTGCGCGACGACGCTCCATGCCGCGAGACTGTCGCGCACCGTCGCCTGCTCGAGAGTACCCAGATGGACCAGCTCGACCGCGTGCCCCGTAAGGACCGTCAACTCGCGTTCCCACACGACACCTCTCGCCCCGGGCACCGGCTCGCCGGGGACAGCGAAGGCACTCTCGGCAACCAGGAATCCGATGTCGCCCCGACGCCCGGCACTCCCGGCCGTATCCGAAGGCGACACGGGAGTCACGAGACCGGTGACCACGGGCGCCGCCGGGTGGCCGGCGCCCTTCAGCGCGCCGCTGCAGCCCCCCACACCCCCGAGCAACGCGAGAGCGAACCAGCGCGCGAAGCGGAGGTGGCCGTTGCGCCCACGGGAGCACCTGCCGGCCACGGTCGCCGCCCTCACTCCCACTCGATGGTCGCCGGCGGCTTGCTGGTGCAGTCGTAGACCACGCGATTGACGCCGCGCACCTCGTTGGCGATGCGGCTGGCCGCGCGCGCGAGCAGCGACCCCGGGAGTCGCGTCCAGTCGGCGGTCATCCCGTCCGAGCTGTTGACCGCGCGCAGCGCGATCACCTTCTCGTACGATCGCTCGTCACCTTTCACCCCCACCGTCGACACCGGCAGCAGCACCGCGAATGCCTGCCATGTGCGGTGGTACCACTTCGCGCG
>JBGPXY010000167.1:0-6206 GCA_041492985.1 Candidatus Eiseniibacteriota bacterium | reverse complement strand
AGGTCGAGCCCGGCACGGGCCGCGAACGGGATGCGCTCCCCGGCCGTCGCCGCGGACGCGACCATCAGCATCAGCCCAGCGACCACCACGACGCGCGCGATCCCGTTCGGGCGGATCCGCGTGTCCACGAGTCCTTGTGTTCGATCACGCATCGCCACGCTCCTAGAACAGGACCGAGGTCCCCAGGGTGAATTCGACGTTGCTGTTGGCGCGGCGCGCGTTGGCCGATCCGGTGCGGAACACGTAGTCGCGCACCTCCCAGCGCATCGCTGTTTTCTTGGAGAGGAAGAGCGAGGTGCCGGCGCCGAAGTTGAAGCTCGGCTCGGTCTCGCCCTGCATGATCGTGGAGCCCACGCCCCCGCTGACGAACGGGACCATCTGGCGTCCGGGCAGGATCTCCCACGTCAGACCCAGCTGGTAGAACAGCATGTGGAAGTCCTCGGCTTCGAGCGTGAGGCCGAACAGGGACTCGACGATCTCGGCCGGACGCTTCACGTGCGTCCACGCCAGACCGCCGTCCGCCTGGAGGCGGTCGAAGATGTAGTAGCCGAGGCGACCGCCGATCACGAGCGAGTTGGACTTGCGATCGAACGCGTAGGCGCCGGAGTAGCCGGTAAGGATGAAGCTGCCGGTGCGCGAATAGATCTTCTTGTTGGGGCGATACTCGAGCCCCGAGTCGTCGAACTCCTTGCACAGCGCGGCGTGGATCCAGCCGGTCTCGGTGTCGGAGAGGCGGATGTTGTACCAGTCGCCGCTCTTGGCGATGACCGGGAAGACCGACCCCTTCCGGAAGATCCCCGCGATGGCGAAGTGGTCTCCGGGGCCGGAACGCACGACGTTCTGCGCGGAGCTGTTGAGGCGCACTTTGCGCGAGCCGACGCCCGGATGGACGGCCGCGGTCGCCGGAGCCGCGTTGACCGCCGGCGCGCCGAGGCTGTCGGGCGAGGCGATCGCCGCGTCCGGTGCGTTCGCGGACTGCGCCACGGAATCCGGCGCCCCATCGGCGCCGGCGGGCGTCCCGCACAGCAGCGCCATCGTCGCGCCCACGAGCAGCGGCGCCAGCCATACGCGCCGCAAGAATGATGTCCGACCGATCCGTTTCATCGTGAAGTCCCTTTCAGGGTCGCCGTGAGATCCAGGCGAGCTCGAGGCGTGCGCTCCAATCACCGAAGCTCTGCCGTCCGTACTCGATCGTGGAACCGTTGCGGTGCGCGGTGTCGAGGGCGTACAGGCTGTGTTCCACCTCCACCCCCGCGGCCCACGTGCCGCCCAGCGGCCTGCGCACCGCGAGGCCCGCGCCGCCGGTCCATTCGTTCACCGCCGCGAGATCGACCGCGATCGGCGTTCCGCCCCCCGAAGGCGCGACCGTCACGCGGTCCGGGTGATAGCCCAGGTGTAGAAGTCCGGTGCTCGCGACGCCCATGAGGTCGCAGCCCAACGCGGTCGCGAAGCGGCCATGTCCGACCACCTCGGTGCTGGTTGCGCTCACGCCGGCCGCCGAGGTCGCATCCGAGGGATCGATCCGCTGCGTGGTCTGCGCGCGCCAGACGCGCAACCCGGTCGCGAAGCGTCCGCGGCCGACCAGTGCCTGAGCGCCCCAGTCCACGCGCGGCGTCATGTCCCAGCGGTAATCGCTCAGGGCCGTGTCCATGCGCGTGGAGCCGCTCATCAGCCCGATCGAGAACCAGCGGCCACCCGGGTCGCGAACGCTGTCACCGGCGTCGTCGCCGGATGCCGCGAGGGCGCCGCCGGCGGTCGCCAGCAGCAGGGCCCCGATCCCGGCGGTGACGACGAGTGGGCGATGCCCGCCGCAACGCGTCCCTGTCGCGCGCGCGCGCATCGCTAGGGACCCCCGGCGCCCGCCACGGCGAGCTCGAGGCCCACCGGGAGGATGCGATACGCCGTGGAGACGAAGGGCGTGACGATGAGCGTGTCGGCCATCCCCTGACGCTCGACGCGATCCCCGTCGCCCATGTAGCAGAGCAGGAAGACGCTGACCGGCGCACCGGTCGAATCGGTCGCGGCCGGACCCACGGCGTTGAAGGTGAAATCGAGGTGCTGGATCAAGTGGTCCCAGCCGGTGACCGCACGGGTCGCTCGCCCGAGCGAGACCGAGGTGGCCAGGATGCGGTCGATGTCGAGCGCCATCTGCTCGCGCGGGGCGTCCGTGGCCAGCGCCACCGATCCCGCCGGCGTGGCGCTGCTGGCGCGCAGCTCGGCGACCGCGAATCCGGTGAGGATCGAGCGATAGGTGATGGTGGTGCTCATCGTGACGGGCGTGACCGCGCCCGGTGCGATGGGCTGACGCGCCGCGAGATTGGAGCTGAGCAGATCCACCCGGGTCCAGCGATCCTCGATCTCCGGGGCGCCCAGACAGCCGGCGAGCAGGGTCGAGCCCAGGGCGAGGACGAGCAGCCGCCGCCACGGACGGACGGCCGGGATGCCGGCCGGTCCCTCCGTGCGCTCGTTCCTCCACCACCTCGTGGTTCGCATGGCGTCAGGCCTCCGGGTCATGCCGTCCTAGCGGACGACCACCATCTTGCGGGTGAAGTCCTGCCGGTCGAGCTGCAGGCGATAGAAATAGACGCCGGCCGGCACACCCAGGCCACGATCGTTGGTCGCGTTCCACACCACCTCGTTGAGCCCGGGCGAGAAGGCGTTGCCGAGCAGGCGCACCCGCCGACCGGAGGCGTCCAGCACTTCCAGCGTGGCGCGGTCACCGCCGGCCGGAAGCAGGAAGGTGATCCGGGTGGAGAGCTGGACCGGGTTCGGCGTGTTGCCCACCAGGACCGGTCGCGACGGCAGCGATGCCGAGGTGCCACCCGCGCTCTGGAAGTGCGCCTGGGCCGCGACCGTCTTGCCGTCGGGATAGCTGGAGACCGCCGAGAGGCGCAGCACCATGTCGCCCGCGCCCCGCAGATCCTCGTCGCGCAGCGCGACGGTGTGGCTGCCGGCCGCCATGACGCCCATCGGACGGTGCGTCACCAGGCGGCCGCTCGAGGCTTCGCTGATGTCGAGGGTCACGTTCGCCTGATCGGTGAGCAGGAACGAGGCGGCGGGCGCCTCCCCCGAGGCGACGGCGAGCGACTGCACGTCGACGCCCAGGTCCCAGAGCCGCATCCCGCTGGCGTCGCCCCACGAGTCGACCGACAGACCGCTCGGCCGGCCGCTACGCGTGACGGTGCCCGCGCGGTGATCCCGCACGGTGACGAACGGAACGTGGAAGCCGCGTGGCCGATCGAGCGTCTCGCGCAGGTCGGCGACCGGCGTCAGATCGGGGCTGAACTTCCGCACCCGGGCCTGGTTCGGGGCGGTGGCGTAGACGTTGCCCCAGTGATCGGTGGCCAGCGACGTGACGACGGTCGCGTCCTGGTGGATCTCCGACACCCAGCGCAGGCCGCTGGTCTCATCGCGCAGCTGCACGATGCGCTGCGTGTGAGCGTCGGCGACGTAGATGTCGCGCGTGTTGGCGCCCGCGCTGCGTCCCACCGCGATCGCCAGCGGGCCGGCGAAGTGGCCCTGTCCGCTGCCCAGATCACCGATGGCCGAGCTCATGCGCGGCCCGTCGGTGCCGAGGGTGAAGGCGACGATGCGGTTCTTCCCGGTGTCCGCCACGTACAGTCGGTCGTCGGCGGGGGCGAACGGCGTGCCGCCGTCCGAGAACGCCACGTCGTAGGGGCCGCTCAGCCCGCGGATCTCGTAGACCGGCGTGAGCACCATCTCGTCGAACTCGGTGCTCGCCTGCAGCACCAGAATCCGGTCGTTGCCGGTGTCGGCGACATAGATCCGGTTGGCCTCGTCGACGGCCATGCCGCGGGGCGAGGAGAGCGCACCCAGCGGCAGGCCGGCGCCGTTGTAGGCGCGCAGCGTGCGACCCGCCTCGCCGAACACCAGCCGGTTCCAGCGCGCATCGGAGACCACCTGGAACGACCGGGACTCGACGTACGGGAAGACGTTGTAGATGTCGACCGTCTCGAGCGTCACGGTCGCGTACGGGTCCGAGAACAGGTCGCGTCCCACCTGCTCGCGAGCGACACCACGGGTGAGGGCGTCGACACCGAATGCCGGCGCGATGCTGGTCCGGTTGAACGTCCCCGCGTCCAGCGATCGGGTCGCGACCAGTGACAGGCTGACCATCAGTAGGATCGTGCGTCGCATGACCAGTTCCTCTCTTCGGTTGCCGCTGTGGCTAGAAGCGGAAGTCCACTCCGGATTCCAGGATGTTGGCCGAGTAGTTATTGCTGTTGAAATACCGGTCGTAGCTCATCCGTGCGCGAAGCCGGCGCAACCAGGCGGTGTCGGCGGTGAGGACCCCGAAATCGAGGTTCAACGCGACGCCGAACAGGTGGGAGGACAGGGCGGCCATCCGGTAGTCGCCGGTCAGGTAGCCACCGACGCCGTCGATCGTGGTGTAGACGCTGCGGTAGAAGTCCGCGTCGCTCTGGGTGTAGTAGCGGTACTGATACTGGGCGAAGACCCCGTGCGTCACGTACTGGCTCAGCTTCGAACCGATCTCGTGCGAGACGATGCCCCAGTCGTCGTCGTAGAAGCGGTAGCTCAGCTTGATGCTCGAGCGGTTCTGGAGGTACTGGTTGAGCTTCACGAACAGGTCGCGCCGCTCGCGGTGGTCGGGATGGTGTTCGGGGACGATGGTGCCGCCGGCGTAGACGTTGCGATAGGGATTGTGCTGGAGACCGTTGACCAGGTTGTACTCGAGGCCGACCCGCACCAGCGTCGAGGGGGTCAGGACGCGCGTGGCGATGGCGTTCCAGTGGAGCGTGGTCTTGGTATCGGCCGCGGTCTGCGTGTCGTCGTCCGCGACCGGCGCGATCGCGTCCCAGCCGTAGCTCGTCCCGAGGGCGAGATTGAACTGCTGGTTCGACAGGTCGCGGTCGTAGCGCGCCCCGATCTGCTGGCCGAGGTAGTCACTCTCGGTGGAGACGTAGTAGTCCAGGCCCACGTGGCGACGGCTCAGTGCGCCCTGGAATTCATTGCGGACCTTGGCGAAGTCCCGGAACGCGTTCCCGGAGATCGGCCGGCTCGCCGTGGTGATCGCGTCGATGGCCTCCGAGCTGCCGATCGGAGCGTCGATGGCCGGGATGGTGACGCGCTCGTTGTTCCAGTGGATGGCGAGCGACAGGTCCTTGTGCGACGTGAACGTGTAGTCGCCCATGAGCGACCGCACGGCCACGTGATCCGAGCCGGTGAAGTAGCGCGCCAGTGTGGCGACCGCCGGGTCCTCGGGGTCGTCCTGTGCGGCACAGGTCGGCGCCCACGCCATGGCGAGCGCGCCCACCAGCGCCGGCACCGGAAACCAGCGGGTCACTTGCACGCGCATCCCCCGCCCGCGCCGCCGGTCCCGCCGGTGGATCCTTCGCGCGCGTCGAACGACTTCATGAGGCGGAGGTCCACCCGGGCGTCGGCGCCAAACGACATGATGCGATCGGCGACCCGTTCCCGGCGGTAGGCCGGGACGGTCGCGCAACCGGAGACGGACAGCGCGATCACCAGGGCCCCGATGAGGACCAGCAGGTGGCGCAGCCCGCGCTCATGTGACCTGACGTTCATCGTCGTGCTCATTCGGGCGTCCTTGCGACGTAGGGGGTCGTGGCCAGCAACTTCCGGGTGACGGCGCCGATTTCGGCCAGTGCGCGGTCATCGGTGCCGGAGCTGGTGAAGGCCACCGCGCCCTCGCGGTCCAGCACCAGCGTGAACGGAACGGCCTGCAGATCGAGCTCGCGCGCGAGCCCGTCGGGGCCGTCGTGGACGATCGGCAGCTTGAGCGCGTGGGCCTTGCGGAAGCGGGCGACGTTCTGCCGGTCGTTGTCGATCGAGATCGCGACCACCTGCCCACCCTGGCCCGCGATCGACGATTGCAGCGCGTCGAGCGCCGGCAGTTCCTTGCGACAGGGCGCGCACCAGCTGGCCCAGAAGTTCAGCACCACGACCTGGCCCTGGAGCGAGGCGAGCGTGAGGGACTCGCCGTCGAGGGTCTTGAACACGTGCTGCCCCAGCGCGCGCCGGAGCTGCTCCGGCTGGACGGCCGGCGCGCTCGCGGGCCTGGCATGGGCGCGCGCGGGACCGCCGAGCGTGGCGCACATCAGCGCCATGCCCGCGAACGCCGCCGACCGGGCCGCGAGCGCTCGCGCGCCGCGGGCCACGCATCCCATGTCCGATCCCTTTACGTGCGACATCGATCCCTCCGT
>JBGPXY010000219.1:0-2330 GCA_041492985.1 Candidatus Eiseniibacteriota bacterium | reverse complement strand
GGCGTGCATTTTTGCCAGCGGTGGAGGCGTGCTAAACACGAGGTGTGCTGGCCTGGCTGCGTAGGCTCCTGGGAGGGCTAGCCGGTCCCCCGCCGGCCCGGTCTTCGCCGGCCCGGTCTTCGCCGCCGCAGCCTCCAGCCGCTGCCGAGCCCGCACCCTCCGGCGAGACGCCCTTCGCGCCCTTTGGCCTCGCGCTGGGGGTCGACCTCTTGCCCGAGGCGCCCCTCGACCCGGAGCAGGAGGTGAGCGACCGCGACCTCGCCGGCCGGATCCTGACGCACTTTCGCGCGAACAAGCCGCCGCCGGCTTCCTTCCCGGCGCTCTCGCTGCAGATCCTGAACCTGGTGGCGCGGGCCGACGTCGAGGTGGCGGAGCTGGCGCGCCTCGTCGCGCGCGATCCAGCGCTCTCGGCCGGCATCCTCTCGGCGGCGAACTCCGCTTACTACCGCGGCGCCATGGAGATCGAAACCGTGCGCGACGCCATCACGCGGCTCGGCATGAACGAGGTTGGCCGCGTGGCCGGCGCAGTCTCCGCCCGAACGCTGTTCAATCCGCGCATGCGCGCTGAGCAGACGGTGTTCGGGCCGCGCTGGAACGGACTCTTTCACCACGCGGTCACGGTGGCCTCGGGGGCGGCCTGGCTCGCTCTGCGTAACCGTAGCGTCCGGTCCGACCGGGCCTACCTGGGCGGACTGCTCCACGACGTCGGCATGTCCATCGCGCTGCGCTCGCTGGCCGCGCTGGTGCTCGACGGCAAGCTCGACCCGAGACCCGACGACGCGCGCATCGACCGCGTGCTGGACCTGGTCCACGCCGAGGTGGGCGGCGAGGCGCACCAGCAGTGGAGGCTGCCGCAGTACCTCACGGTGCTGGCGATCCGCCACCACGACCCCGAGATCCCGGCCAGCGAGGAGTTCATCGATCTCCACGCCGTGCGCCTGGCCTCGGCCATCGAAGACCTGCACGGCCCGTTCTTCGCCCGTGGCGCACGGGAGCTGGTGCAGAGCGCTGCCGCGCTCAAGCTCGACCCCTTCGCGGTCCGCGCGCTCGCCTCCGAGCTGCGCGCGGCGGAGGCGCGGACGGCGGCACTGTTCGGGATCTCAACCTGAAGGCGGTGCGAAGAAGCATCGGTTCGAGCGCCTGTCGAGGCCCATGCGGCGTCGCCCGCGACAGCGCCACATGGCTCATGAACTGATCGGCCTGCGTGAATTTGTCGGTACGACTCGGGGAGGGTCTCGTCGCTGCCATGGGTCGCGCAACCCACCGACGCAGACTCGGACCAGAATCAGCTCGTGCACCGGCTGGGCGACCCACATCGGATGGAATGACGGTACGGATCCCGAGCCACACTGATGTCGGTTCTTCGGTCGTGCGCCAGGCCCGTGAGTCGAGCCAGTCGGACCCAGAGCTCGAGTGCCCCATCTTGCGCCAATGGCAGCTTGCCTGAGCGCGCGCCTTCTAGATTCAAACGATGCACATCAAGAACGGTCAAGCTGAATCCCTCATGAGGCCGCGAGGCCCCAGGGTCTCTCGCCCAGTTGGAGGGAGCGGGGCGCCCGGTCATGAAGGCGATCATCTCGGGGAGGTGGTCTCTGCACCGCGGTCAGCGCCCGCGCTTTCCGGTGGCGCGAGGCGTGCAACTCACGACCGCCAGGCGACCAGGTAGGAGCCCCGCGCTCTTCCTGGAAGGTGAGGTGGCCGTGGAAGTCGCACCCTGTAGCAATGGTGGTCACGGTGACAGCGGCCTGGCTCCTCGCGCTCGGCTGGCCGGACGTCAACGCGCGGCCGGGGCCCGAGTGAGCGCTGGGGCCAGCTTGTGGCGGCGAAGGAGCGCCGGCGCCTCTGCCGGCCCACCCGGGATGGCATTGACGCTCGAACCGATCCAGCGCGGTAGCCGATGAACGTCGCGTCGGTCATCTCCCTCCTATCGTGCGCGCTCGGGCTCTACGTCGCCGCGCTAAGCCGAAGGTTCTCGCGTGCGCCCGGGTGGCGAGACCAACGTTACTTCGCCGCCGCGGCGATGCTGGTGGCCGCCTACTCGGCCCTGAACGTGCCAACGACGCACGCGCTCTCGGATGGCGCGGTGGTGCTGACCTCCCGCGTTCAGGCGCTCATCGCCGCGTTACACAGCATCGCCTGGCTGCGCTATTCGCGCTCCCACCTGGGCCTTCAGCCGACCCCCCTGGAGAAGGTGCTCACCGCCGCGCTCGTCGCCGCAGGCGTTCTAGCGTGCGCGACGCCTCTCAGTTACCCCGGCGGCGCGTTCCCGGTGGCGATCCCACTGTTCGGCGTCACGTATCGCAACCCGGTGACCACTGCGTTTGGCGACG
>JBGPXY010000117.1:0-8890 GCA_041492985.1 Candidatus Eiseniibacteriota bacterium | reverse complement strand
CTTCACCAGTACCCCGGTCACCCGCAGCCACAACGTGACGGCCGGCCAGATCTACGACGCCGTCCTCTCCAAGGAGCGCCGCGGCGACTATCTGGGGCGCACGGTTCAGGTCATCCCGCACGTCACCGACGAGATCAAGAAGCGCATCTACTCGCTCGGGCTCACCACCGGGGCCGACGTGCACATCGTCGAGATCGGCGGCACGGTGGGAGACATCGAGTCGCTGCCGTTCCTCGAGGCGGTCCGCCAGCTCAAGCTCGAGCACCGTCGCGAGACCCTCTTCATCCACGTGACGCTGGTGCCGTTCATCAAGGCGGCCGGCGAGATGAAGACCAAGCCGACGCAGCACTCGGTCAAGGAGCTGCGCGAGATCGGCATCCAGCCCGACATCCTGTTGTGCCGCTGCGAGCGTCCCCTCACGAGCGAGCTGCGCGAGAAGATCGCCCTGTTCTGCAACCTGCCGACCGAAGCGGTCATCGACGCCACCGACGTGGGCTCGATCTACGAGGTGCCGCAGGTCTTCCATCGCGGCGGGCTCGACTCGCTGGTGGTTCGCGAGCTGGCGCTCGACGCCGGCGATCCGGACCTCAAGGCCTGGGACGGTTTCGTCTCGCGCGTCCTCAATCCCACCCGGCAGGCCGTGGTCGGCATCGTCGGCAAGTACACGCACGTGCGCGACGCCTACAAGAGCATCATCGAGGCGTTCGTCCACGCGGGGGCGGCCAACCAGGCGCGCATCGATCTGCAGTGGATCGAGGGCGAGGAGATCGAACAGAAGGGAGCGAGCGCGTTCCTCAACGATCTCGACGGCGTCGTCGTGCCGGGGGGGTTCGGCGAGCGCGGCATCGAGGGCAAGATCCTCGCCGCCCAGTTCGCCCGCGAGCGGGGCATCCCCTACCTGGGTCTCTGCCTCGGCATGCAGGTGGCGACCATCGAGTTCGCTCGCCACGTCGCCGGCTGGGCGCAGGCCAACTCGAGCGAGTTCGACCCGTCGACGCCGCAGAAGGTGATCGACCTCCTCAGCGAGCAATCGGACGTCACCGACAAGGGCGGCACCATGCGGTTGGGCGCCTACCGCTGCGCGCTCAAGGAGGGGAGCCTCGCCGCGCGCGCCTACGGCAAGCTCGAGGTCGAGGAGCGGCACCGCCACCGCTACGAGTTCAACAACAAGTACGCCGCCCAGCTCCAGTCACGCGGGCTGGTGCTGTCGGGCAAGTGCGTGGGCCGCGAGCTGGTCGAGATCATCGAGCTGCCCGACCACCCGTGGTTCCTGGCGGTGCAGTTCCACCCGGAGTTGAAGTCGCGACCGCACGAGCCGCATCCGCTGTTCGTCGACTTCGTGCGCGCCTCGCTGGAGCGTCGTCTCGCCCGGCTGGGGCACAACGACTACTCGCCTCCGGCCGCGCACGAGGAGGGCGCCCCGGCGTCCGACGACACGGCGCTGAGCATGCCCACCACCGGGTCGAGCGCTCCGCGGCCCACCGCGCCGCGCAGAGCATGAAGCGTTTCAGCATCGGCGCGGCGCAGGCCGGCGGGCCGCGGCTGCTGGTCATCGCGGGGCCCTGCGTCGTCGAGAGCGCCGAGATGTGCCTCAAGGTGGCCGTCCAGCTCAAGGCCGCATGCGCCGCTCGCGACCTCCCGTTCGTCTTCAAGGCCTCCTACCGCAAAGCCAACCGCTCGAGCGGGCGTTCGTTCGCGGGGCTGCCGATGGACGAAGCGCTCGCAGCACTCGCGCGCGCCAGGCGCGAGGCCGGCGTGCCGGTGATCACCGACGTGCACGAGGTGACCGAGGTGGCCGCCGCGGCCGAGGTGGCCGACGCGCTCCAGATCCCGGCCTTCCTGTGCCGCCAGACCGCGCTGCTCGAGGCGGCGGCACGCACGGGCCGGGCGGTGAACGTGAAGAAGGGTCAGTTCCTGGCTCCCGAGGACATGGCGCAGCCCGTCGAGAAGCTCACCGCCGCGGGGAGCGATCGCATCCTGCTCACCGAGCGCGGCACCAGCTTCGGCTACCACGACCTGGTGGTGGACATGCGCGGGCTGGTGGCAATGCGTGCCCTGGGGTGGCCGGTGGTGTTCGACGCCACCCACAGCCTGCAGAAACCCGGTGGCGCCGAGACGCGCGGCGACCGCCGCTACGCGTTCCCGCTCATGCGCGCCGCGATCGCCTGCGGCGTGGACGGGTTGTTCTTCGAGGCGCATCCCGATCCCGAACGCGCCCTCTCGGACGCCGGCACCCAGCTGCCGCTCGCCGAGGTCGAAGGATTCCTCGACGAGGCGAGGCGGGTGCACGAGGCGGTGACCGAACGCACCCATGCCTAGCCCCGTCACCGGCAAGGTCCGCATCCTGTTCCTGGATGTCGATGGCACCATGACCGACGGCGTGATCGGCTGGGACACGCGCGGCGACACGCGGAACTTCTATGTCCGCGACGGCCTCGCGCTGGACTGGGCGCGCGACTCGGGCCTGCTGCCGGTCGTCATCTCGGGCCGCGACTCGATGGCGGTCAAGGGACGCATGGCCGATCTGAGGCTCGAGCACTACCTCGGCATCAAGGACAAGGTGGCCGTGGCCGAGGAGGTGCGCGCGCGCGAAGAGGTGCTGTGGAGCGCCTGCGCGATGGTGGGCGACGACCTGCCCGACGTGCCGCTGCTCAAGCGCGTGGGTTGGCCGATCGCGGTCGCGGACGCCGTGTCGGAGGTGAGGGCGGTGGCCCGGCTGACCACGGTCCACGATGCCGGCCGCGGCGCCGTGCGCGAGGTGGTCGAGACGCTGCTGCGGCACAACGGCACCTGGGATGACGTGCTGCGCAGGTACGAGGCACTGTGAAGACCAAGCCAGCCCGCAAGTCCTCCAAGAAGCCGGGGATGGCGCCCGCTCCTCGAGCAAAGCCTCAGCCCCGGGGGAAGCGAGCGGCCGCCGATCTGCTGGCCCTCGCCCGCCAGGTGGTGCGCACCGAGGCCGCCGCCGTCGCGGCACTCGAGCATCGGCTCGGCCCCGAGTTCCTGCGCGCGGTGGAGATCCTCGGGGAGTGCCGCGGCAAGGTGATCGTCTCGGGCGTCGGCAAATCGGGCCTGATCGCCCACAAGCTCGCCGCCACGCTCACCAGCACCGGCACGCCGGCGGTGTTCCTGCACCCCACCGATGCGCTGCACGGCGATGCCGGCCTGTTCACGCCGGGCGATGCCGCGCTGTTCATCTCGAAGAGCGGCGGGAGCGAGGAGCTGCTGGCGCTGCTCCAGTACCTGGAGCGTCACGGCATCCCGCTGGTGAGCATCATCGCCACTAGGGCATCGGCGCTCGCCACGCGCAGCCAGGTCACCTTGCTGACCGGCCCCGCACGCGAGGCGTGTCCCATGGAACTCACCCCGACGACCAGCATCACGCTCGCCCAGGTGATGGGCGACTGCCTGGCGGTGGCGCTGCTCCAGCGCCGCGGCTTCCGGCCGGAGGACTTCCGCTTCCTGCATCCGGGTGGCGTCATCGGCGGCATCGCCTCGCGCCGCGTGGGCGAGCTGATGCACGCGGGCGAGGGGGTGCCGCGGATCGGCGAGTCCGCCGGGCTGCGCGCCGTCATGCTCGAGATCATGGCCAAGCTGCTGGGGATCGTCGCGGTGGTGGACGGGAACGGTCGGCTCTCGGGCGTGATCACCGACGGCGACTTCAAGCGGATCCTGGTGCGGCACGCCGATCCCTGGCATCTCACAGCCGCCGACGTGATGACCCGCTCGCCCAGCACCATCGCCAAGGAGATGCTGGTGGCCGCCGCGGTGCGGACGATGGAGGAGCACGCTCCGGGTCCCATCACCGCCCTGGTGGTGGTGGACGGCGATCGCCGTCCGATCGGGGTGCTCCATCTGCACGACTGCCTGCGCGCCGGGACGTAACGTCGGTCGACCACGCCGCGCCACCGCCCGACCCTCAAACAGCTCCGCCCCGAGGCCCATGCTCCTCGGGGCGGTTGTGACGACCGGCCGGTGGACGACCTAACCGTTGAAGACCTCGTACTTCTTGTTCGCCGGCGTGATCCCCGGCGCCACCTTCTGGGTGTTCGGCGCGGGGGTGACCTTGGGCGCCGAGACCTTGGTCGGCACCTCGCGCTCCTTGTGCGACCGGGTCCACGCCTCGTAACCCATCAGTCCGCCCAACCCGAGGATGAGCGCGACCATGACCGGGATGATGAGCTGATTACCGTCGGGACGAGACATCACAGCTCCTTCCAGGCGAGCGTGCGGGCCGACGGAAGGTCGGGCACGAACTGGTTGGTGGTCGGGAAGTACGGCGGCACAAGACCGCGACGGTCGTAGTGGAAGTCACGCGCGAAGCCGTGCAGCAGGTTGCCGTTCGAATCGAACTGGTAGAACACGCCGTAGTACGAGGCCACCATGCCGCCGCGCAGGTGGAACGTGCCCATCGGCGCACCGGAGTTCCAGTTGTCCACCTTGAACTCGCCATTGCTGCCGGCCGCCATGACGAAGGCATCGAGGTTCGCATCGTTGGGCGCTCCCGAGCCGATCCGCACGTCGCCGCCCGAGGAGTAGATGCCAAGCACGGCCTCCCCGTTGTCGTAGTCGTAAGCGGTGATGTCGTTCTGGATCACGATGTCGCCGCTGGCCGTGATCAGCATCTGGTTGCCGTTGGCGATCGCGGGCACGACCGTGCCGCCTGAACGGTCCGGCCCGCCCAGGTCGGCCATGGTGCCCTGCGTGTACATGATGGGTCGCATGGCGCCGGTATATATCGTCGTGGCGGAGCCATCCCAGACGTAGGTGAGTGGCGGGACAGGGCCGGGATCCACCGTGATTCGCTTCATCACGCTACCCTGCGTCATTGTGTAGACCTGCCGGCCGAGGCTATCGACCCTCATCGCGCAGGAATTCAGGTCACCCTGAACGTAGATGCCGCCGCTCAGAGTGGCACCCACGAGGACGCCAGCCACCATGGCGCCACCCGTGCTGGGCAGGTAGATCCCGTTTGGCGGTGCGGACCCACCGGTCATGCCGAGCGCCGCGCGGATCTGCGTATTCGTGGGCGAAGCGGTGTCCGAAGGATCACGGCCGAGCGACGCGTTCTTCTGGCTATAGGCGCTTACCGGCAGGGGCACGTTGGGCGCGCCACGCGTGAATCCACCGTAGAGGTTCGGCACGTCGATGCTGCCGTTGTTATTCGCCGACAGCTCCACGTTGTTGCCCTTGTTGTAGTACCAGGCCTTGGAGTTGACGCTGGTGATCAGGTCTTCGAAGGTCGGCTTGTAGGCGAACTTGAACTCGGTGTTCGTGTGCACGCGCCCGTCGAAGTAGCCGCTCGACGTGAACCAGATGTTCGATCCATCGCCCATCGTGTGGGTGTTGGTGTAGATCAGATACTGGGCGAAGGAGCCGCGGCCCGCGCT
Organism: Candidatus Eiseniibacteriota bacterium; assembly: GCA_041492985.1. Taxonomy (GTDB): domain Bacteria; phylum Eisenbacteria; class RBG-16-71-46; order RBG-16-71-46; family RBG-16-71-46; genus WS-11. The sequence continues at coordinate 3,500 of JBGPXY010000117.1, read as the reverse complement.
CACGCGCAGGATGCCCTGGCTCTGCACCGCACGCGTCCCCGACTGACCATCATTGCCGGTCGAGGTGATCGTGTAGCGGTAGTTGTAGACTTGGGCGGTGTCGGTCAGGTCGCTGTCGGAGAACGCGATCGTCGCGCTGGTGGTGAACTTCGGGTTGGTCGCGCTCCCGACCAGCGAACCGCCCGGGAAGAACGTCAGCGGCGCCGCGATGACGGGTCCGGTGCCGGTGTAGAGCGCCGACAGGCTCTCCAGCTTGGCCGTCGAGAAACTGGCGAGCTGCTGCTGAGCCGTGCGGATGCCGGCGTCGGCCGCGTAGAGCGAGGCCTTCGCCACGTGCACGTTCGACGACATGGATCGTTCGCCGCTGATGGTCGTCATGAACGTGACGGCCAGCACGGAGATGAGCAGCAGGATGAGAGTCGCAGTGATCAGTGCCGCACCGCGCTCGCCGCGGACGCAATTCGAGCCTTTCATCAGAGAGCTCCTGTCAGAAGGTACGCGGCTTGACCGTCGCCCAGGCAGAATCCAAGACCGAAGCCTGGCCGGGGGTGATCAAGCGCGTGCTCACGACCGGCCGCAGCCTGTCGATCATCGACGGGTCAGCCGGGTTGCGGGTCAAGCTCTCGTCCTGGAGCAGGTACGTCACGGTGAACTGGCGCACGTCATAGGCCACGAACTGATCGGGCCGGCCGGCCTCGCGCCGAACCAGCATGGGCTTCCTCGCCAAGGTCGAGTCGACGCGGTAGGAGACCCAGCTGGCCCGATACACCTGCGCGCCGGTGGGGTATCCGGTGCCTCCCCCCGGCCAGCCCGCACGAGTGCCGTTGTTGTAAGTCGACGAGTTGGAGCAGGTGATGTCGTTCGTGGTGATCGACGTGATCTTGAACAGGTGTGCCCACGTACCGCTGGTGACCACCATGAAGTCGCCGACCGCGAAGCCCGCGGCACTCGTGACCTTGATGACGTCGGTCTGCAGGGCCAGCGGCAGGCGCAACGTGGTCGCCGCATCCCAGCCGCCCATGATCTGAAGCGTGTCGTTCGCCGCCAGCGAGCCACCATAGCCGGTCGTCACCCCCCGCACGCCGATGGTCGCTCCACCGTAGACGCCCTGCACCACGGTGCGACCCCAGCCCGAGCCGGCCATGCGCACGTCCCGTTCGAGCAGCTGCAGCGCGGCGCGCGTGTTCTGGCGATTCTCGACCAGCTTGGTCACGCGCGAGGTCGCCTTCTGCGAGCCGAACATGACCGAGAAGACCGAGATGACGACGACACTCGTGAGCGCGAGCGCGACCATCAGCTCGATGAGAGAGAAGCCATGGGCGTTCCGGGCGTGGCGCATGGGACTAACCCCCCGCCTCGGGTGAGACGACGACCAGCGTGGACATCGGCAGTGACGCGAACGTGCGACGGTAGACCCTGACGGTGATCCGCTTGCAGTCCGCGCGCGGCTGGTCGTCCTCGACCGTCCAGCGCACGTAGTAGCCGCCCGGGTAGGGATTGTTGACGTCGTCATGGTCGCCGCTCGTCATGTCCCCGTCGGCGTAAGGCGTCTCCAGCACCTGCTCCGCGCAGGTGGCCGCCAGCTCCGAGGCACGGGTCTGCTGGGCGGCGGTGTTGCTCCGCTTGATGCCGACCGGGATGACCGCCGCGAGCGACAGGACACCGATGCCGAACACCACCAGTGCGATCATCAGCTCGACCAGCGAGAAGCCGGCCACGCGAGCGCGCACGGGGCGCATCCTGGACCTGGTCGTGGGGGTCATGGGCGGTACACCAATCCGGCCATCGACACCATGATCGTGTCGCGGAGGCCTGCGGTGGTCTGGACGATCAGCCGGCCGCCGGTCGTGCCGGGCTTGAGGATGCCGGTGATGTCGAACAGCAGGGAATCGGGGGGGCTGAGCTCCACGCTGGAGAGCCTGGAATCCTTCGGCATCTGCTTGAACTGCCGATACTCGCTCGACTGGACCGTACGGTCGTTGTTCGTGTCGGCGTGGATGCTGAACCCGGTCACGTCGGTGGTGGTGACGCCGTTGCCGAAGCAAACGACGACGGGGGTGTGCCCGGTCACCGCCCGCTGGCGGGCGGCGCGGAGGTTCTCGATGACGACCGCCCGCGCCTGCTGCTTGACCAGGGACAGGCGAAAGCTCCTGAAGGAGGGCACGCCGATGGCCAGCATGAGCCCCATCAGCACCAGCACGACCATCAACTCGACCAGCGTGAAGCCGTTTGGACGACTCACTCGATACCTCGCGATGCAAGAGACGGCTCTGTGTGCACCAGAGGTATTGCAAGGCCGGTGCCACGCATGAGCATCCCGATGGCGCGGTTTCATTGTTGTCGCGCATCGGCTTAGCGGACGCGGCGCACGTGCCCAGTCGGCCTCCGGGCAGCCCAATCGAGCGCGTCGTGCAAGTTTTCTGATCGGCCGCAACGCGTTTTGCTCGGCGTGGGAGCAGAGACCACGGGCGGCGACCAGCGAAGTCGCTCGGCCGCCTCCCAGTCGGGCCGGCGACTCCTGCGGGAGGTCATCCGGGAGGTCATCGACGACGGGACCGACTTGCACGCGTCAAGCCAAAGGCCTGTCGAGCCGATAACCCCATTCAGAATCGCTGGCACACGTCCTGCTTGCGACCACCACGGACGTTTGTTAGCGTGACCCAAGCGCGCGACGACGCCAGGCTCACCGACCCGATGCGGAAGGCACGATGCCCCCTGTCCGATACTCCGTAGCAAGGTCGCCGGCGGGCCCGATTCTCGCCGCATCGCTGCTGGCGCTCCTCTTCTCGCTCCCGGGATGCGAACGGAGCGCCGGAGTGGGCCCGAGCTCCTCGCCCGCCATACTCCCCGACACCGAGGTCAGCGACTTCGTCATCACGGAGACCGATCGCGGCCTGGTCCAGTGGAAGATGTACGCACGGTCGGCCGCCACCTATCGGGCGCGCAGCACGGTCATCGCCCGCGGCCTGCGCATCGACTTCTTCGACGAGAAGGGGTCCCGTTCCTCGACCCTCACGGCGCAGGAAGGGGAGATGAACGACCTCAGCCACGACATGAACGCCCGCGGTGACGTGGTCATCCAGACCACCGAGGGGACGCGGATGACCACCGACAAACTGCGGTTCCGGAACAAGGAGCAGCGCATCGATACCGACGCCTTCGTGCGTGTGGATCGCCGCGGGGACGTGCTCACCGGCTGGGGCTTCGAGAGCGATCCCGAGCTGAAGGACTTCCAGTTCAAACGCCAGGTGAAGGCCACCGTGCGCACCCGGTCCGGCGGCGCGGTCGAGCGACGCGGAGGGACGAAGTGACCCACGCCCCGTCGCCGTCGATCGTGGCCGACGCTCCGCTCCCTGTGTTCCGCGGCGAGGGCCTGGTGGCCGAGGGACTCGAGCGTTACTACGGCAAGTGGCGGGTGGTGAGCGACGTCACCATCCAGGTGCGCCGCGGCGAGGTCGTGGGGTTGCTCGGGCCCAATGGCGCGGGCAAGACCACCTCGT
>JBGPXY010000037.1:0-17158 GCA_041492985.1 Candidatus Eiseniibacteriota bacterium | reverse complement strand
GTGGTCGGCGCCCACTACCTGCCGTTCATCTTCCTCTACGGCATGTGGGAGTACGCTGTCCTCGCGGCGCTCCTGCTGGGGGGAGGGGTCGCGCTGGGGATGCGGATGCCGCACGAATTCATCCTCGGCGGCTGGTACACCGCCGCCGTGCTGCTCCTGTTCGCCTGCTACGCTCCGGGCGCGGCCACACGGCGCGAGCCACAGGAAGCGGGCGGGCAACCGCGCGGAGGGCCGAACCGATGAAGGCCGTCGTGTTGTCGCTCGTCATCGCTGTGGCGCTCACCGGGTGTTTCGCCTCGAAGCCACCGGGCAATGTGGGATTCGCGCGGGCGCCGTCGCTTCACGACCTCGAAGGCACCTACGAGAATCGCGGCGAGGGGAATCCGAAGCATGATGACTACCCCACCCGGCTGTCGGAGATCATCTGGCCCAAGGAACCCGTCTCCTTCCACGCCTTGATCGGGACGATCCAGGTCCGGGCGGACGGTGAGACGACACTGATCGTGCGCGCTGAGGAGCTTGGCGGCGGGCTCGCCAGAGAACAGACGTTCACGGCCGGGAAGGATTTCGAGTTCCGCTCGGGGCGCCTGCTGCTCCACGGTGGCTGGAAGAACTCCCTGAGCGAGCCCGAGGCAGGCGGACTGTTCCTCATGCACCAGAGCAGGGAGCTCGGGATCGATAGCAAGGGCGAAGGTAAGTACAAGGGGACGGAGGACGTCATCGGCGCCGCCTATCTCGTCGTCCCGATCGCCGTCCACGGGACCACGGAAGTACGTTTCGTCCGGCTCAAGGACTGATCCCATGAGCCGCATGGACCGCCGCTCGTTCCTCGCCCGTCTCTCCCGCGCCGGCCTCGGCACGGCGGCGCTCGGCACGCTGCCGCCCTGGGCACGCGCGGCGCTGGGCGCGACTGCGCCACCCGCGCCCGACGATCTCATCGTGCGCAACGATCGACCCGAACATCTCGAGACCTCCCTCGACGCGCTCGGCCAGACGTGGATCACGCGCAAGGACCGCTTCTTCGTGCGGAGCCACCTGTCGAACCCGGGCATCGACCCCGGCACCTGGCGGCTCGACGTGACCGGCCTGGTCGGGACGCCACTCTCGATCTCGCTCGCCGACTTGAAAGCCCTGCCGCGGATCGACGCCGTGCACACGCTGGAGTGCGCGGGCAACGGTCGCGGGCTCTTCAACGTGCCCAGCACATCGGGCACGCAGTGGGAACGCGGCGCGGTCGGCACCGCCCGGTGGGGTGGCGTGCGGCTCTCCACCATCCTCCAGCGCGCCGGCGTGACGCCCGAGGCGAGGCATGTCTGGCTGGAAGCCGCCGACCAGGCGCCGATGCCCGGCGTGCCACCCTTCCTGCGCAGCATCCCGATCGAGAAGGCGATGGACGACGTGTTGCTCGCCTATGCGATGAATGGCGAGCCGCTGCCGGAGTCGCACGGGTTCCCGCTCCGGGCGATCGTGCCCTTCTGGTTCGCGATGGGCTCGACCAAATGGCTGATGGCGCTGCGGGTGGAGGAGCAGCCGTCGGACAACCACTTCATGGCCAGGGGCTACCACTACAACTATCCAGGCGAGGATCCGGCGATCGCGCCCGCGGTCGAGACGCTGCGCATCAAGTCGGTCATCACCCGCCCACTCGAAAGCGCCACGCTGGCACTCCAGCCGCGCACCGTGAAGACCAAGCCGCCGCTGCTGCGCGTCCAGGGGTTCGCCTGGGCCGGGCCCGCCGGCGTGCGATTGGTGGAGGTCTCGAGCGACGGGGGCAAGAACTGGCGACCGGCGGGGTTCATGGGGGACAACGAGCCCGGCGCGTGGCGTGCCTGGGCGACCGAGATCGAGGTCACACCACCCGCGCAGGTGACGCTGATGGCGCGGGCGACCGATGGTGCCGGGGAGATCCAGCCGCTCGAAGCGCGCGCCAATGCCGGAGGCTACGGCAACAATTCCATCCACAGGGTGAGGGTCAATGTCCGGATCTGAGCGTTCGGTCCACTCCGACCGCCTGCCGTCGGGCCCGCGTGTCCGGCGATTGTTCGCGGGGGCGCTCGTCCTGACGACCCTGATCGTCGCGACACTGTCGCTCGGCGCCGGGGCCCCCGCGGTGCGGGCGCGACGTGCGCCCTACCCCGACGCGTTCCCCGCGGGGCCCGGGCAGGCGATCGCCGAACGCGCCTGCCGCATCTGTCACTCGCGGATGCTGGTGACGCAGCAGGCAAAGGACTCGACCGGTTGGGAGAAGACGCTGGTCCAGATGGAGAAGTGGGGGGCGCCCGCGACCCCCGCCGAGCACGACACGCTGCGACGCTACCTGCTCGCGCACTTCGGGCCGCGGCCGCCGGCTACGAGATAGCGCGCGGAGGCCTCATGCGGACTCGCGAGGGGACGACGGCGCGAACGACACGTCTCAGCCGAAACGCATGATCGAGACCAGGCTCTCACACTATCGCCTGCTCGAGCAGATCGGCGCCGGCGGCATGGGCGTGGTCTACCGCGCCCGCGATGAGCACCTCGACCGCGACGTGGCGGTCAAGGTGCTGCCCGCCGGAGCGCTTGCCGACGACGCCACGCGTCAGCGATTCCGCCGCGAGGCGCACGCCCTCTCGAGACTCAACCACCCCCACATCGCGACGGTCTTCGACTTCGACTCGCAGGACGGAGTGGACTTCCTGGTGATGGAGCTGGTGCCCGGAGTCTCCCTCGCGGAGCGGCTGGCGAGTGGCCCTCTCCCCGAAGCGGAAGTCTGCGCCATCGGCGCCCAGATCGCCGACGCGCTGGAGGCCGCCCACGAGCAGGGGATCGTCCACCGCGATCTCAAGCCAGGCAACGTGGTCCTCACAAAGAAGGGCCAGGTCAAGGTGTTGGACTTCGGCCTCGCACGTCTCATGCGGCCGCGCGAGGGGCTCGATCGCTCGAAGAGTCTGACGGAGGCCGAGGTGGCGGTGGGCACCGTTGCGTACATGGCCCCCGAGCAGCTGCTGGGGCAGAAGGTGGACGCTCGCGCCGACCTCTACTCGCTGGGTGTCGTGCTCTACGAGCTGGCGACCGGACGCTCGCCCTACCGGGAGAAGATCCCCACCGCGCTGATCTACGAGATCATGAACCAGCCGGTGGCCGCTCCGCGCGAGATCACGCCGCAACTCTCGCCGCGCCTCGAGACCATCATCCTCAACTGCCTCGAGAAAGACCCGGAGCGGCGCTATGCCTCCGCCCGAGCGCTGGCGGATGACCTGCGATCGAGTGCCCCGGTGGCGCGGCGGGGCCGCGCGACTCACCGGCTGCAGTTCACCGCGGGAGCCGCAATGATCATCGTGCTCACTCTGGTGGGGCTTTTCGACGCAGGCGGGCTGCGGAGTCGCCTGATCGGGGCGGGACGCATTCAGTCGCTGGCTGTATTACCCCTCGAGGATCTCTCCGGCGATTCGACGCAGACCTACTTTGCCGACGGCATGACCGAGGAGTTGATCAACCGGCTCGCCCAGATCGCCGCGCTCAAAGTGACCTCGCGCAGCTCGGCCATGACATACAGGAACTCGAGGCTGGGCGTCCCCGAGATCGCGCGCCGTCTCAAGGTGGACGCGGTCATCGAGGGCTCGGTGCGCCGCTACGGAGAGAGCGTCCGGATCGCGGTGCAGCTCGTGAGGGCCGCTACCGACAAGAACATCTGGAGCTCGAGCTACGAGCGGGACGCAGGGGATGTCTTTGCTCTGCAGAGCGATGTGGCGCAGTCGATCGCCAGGCAGATCCGCATCGCGGTTACACCGCAGGAGCGAACGCGGCTCGCCGCGAGCCGCCGCGTCGATCCCGCGGCACACGAGGAGTATCTCAAGGGGCGCTACTACTTCGGTGAGTTCACGAAGGCGGGATTCCTGAAGTCGCTGGAACACTACCAGGAGGCGATCGCACTCGATCCAGGATTTGCCCTAGCCTACGCCGGGATAGCGGACACCTATTCGGGAATGTCCTCCACGTATATGCCGCCCGACTCCGCGATTCCTCTGGTGGTGGCTTCCACTACGAAGGCCCTTCAGCTCGATCCCGAGCTCCCCGAGGCGTACACAGCGCGCGGCTACGTGAAGGCCTTCTACGATTGGCGCTGGCGCGACGCCGAGCGGGACTTCCAGCATGCGATCGAGCTCACTCCCGGAAGTGCCTGGGCACACGCCGAGTATGGATACCTGCTCGCTGTCAATGGACGCTTTGACGCGGCGATCGCCGAGTTCGGCAAAGCGCATGAAATCGATCCGCTGTCGACGCTCATCAGCTCGATGCAGCTCTGGCCGTTGAACATGGGCCGACGCTACGATCAGGCCATCACTGCGGCGCAGAGGATGATCCGTGAAGATTCGACGGCGGCATGGAACGCTCTCGGGATCCTGGGACAGGTCTATACGCACAAGCGGGAGTTCGACAAGGCCATCGCTGCGGCGCGAGAATACCGACGCATCTTGCGAGACAGCACCCCCGAGGTATTCCCCCTCATCCACGCGATGCAAGGAAACCGAGCCCAGGCGCTGCGCGAGTTGGATCAACTCCTCCAGCGGCACGATCGCGATCCGTATAGCATCGCCATGATCTACGGTGCGCTCGGCATGAGGGACGAAGCGTTCGCGTGGCTCGAGAAGGACATGCAGGCCCGCCGCGAAAGCGTGATCTGGCTCAAGGTCGATCCCGATGCGGACCCGCTGCGGTCCGACCCGCGCTTCAGGGGGCTGCTCCGCAGGCTCGGCTTCGCTACATGAGCTGGCCACCTGGCACAGCGACCTGGCGTGGATTCGGGGACGAGCTGCACCGGTGCTAGTCTGCGCGCCATGATGCTCCTCCCCTCTCACCTCGACGAGCTCCGCGCGCTTCTCGGGGCCGATGGCGTGCTGGCGAGCGAGGCCGCGCGCTTCACCTACGAGACCGACGCGCTGGCGCTCGAGCGTCACATGCCGGACGTGGTGGTGCTGCCGCGCTCGACCGACGAGGTGGCGGCGGTGGTGCGCTGGGCCTGGTCGCACGGCCTGCCCGTGACGCCGCGCGGCGCCGGGACCGGACTCGCCGGCGGCGCCACGCCCGAGCACGGCGGCGTCGTGCTCTCGGTGAACCGCATGGACCGGCTGCTGCGTGTGGATCCCGAGCGCATGTTCGCCTGGGTGCAGCCCGGGCTCGTGAACCTCCAGCTCTCGCAGCGCCTCGTCACGCACACGCTCTACTACGCCCCGGACCCGGCCTCACAGCAGGTGAGCACCGTGGGCGGCAACGTCGCCACCAACGCCGGCGGACCCCACTGTCTCAAGTACGGCGTCACCCTCAACCACGTGCTCGGACTGGTGATCGTGCTCCACGACGGCACGGTCGTCACGATGGGCGGTGAGGCGTGCGACGCTCCGGACTACGACCTGGCTTCGGTGGTCATCGGCAGCGAAGGCACGCTCGGCATCGCCACCGAGATCTGCGTGCGTCTGCTGCCGAAGCCCGAAGCGGTGAAGACCATGCTGTTCGACTTCACCGCCGTCGCGGCCGCCTGCCGCGCGGTCTCGGCGGTGATCGCCGACGGCATCGTGCCGGCGGCGATGGAGATCATGGATCAGCACACGGTGCGGCTGGTCGAGGACTGGCTTCACCTGGGGCTGGCGCGTGACGCCGCCGCGGTGCTGCTGATCGAGGTCGACGGCCCGGCGGTGAGCCTGGAGGCCCAGGTCGAAGCGATCGCCGCGCACGCACGCGCGCAAGGCGCCCGTTCGACACGGGTGGCGAAGGACGAGGCGGAGCGCGCCGCCATCTGGCGCGGGCGCAAGTCGGCCTTCGGCGCCTACGGGCGCACGGCGAGCGGCTTCTACATCATGGACGGGGTGGTGCCGCGCACGCGCCTGGCCGAGGCGTTGTCCGAGGTCTATCGCATGTGCGAAGCGCGCGGCCTCGAGGCCGGCAACGTCTTCCACGCCGGCGATGGTAACCTCCATCCGCACGTGCTGTTCGATGCCGACGATCCGGGGGCACAGGCGAAGGCACTCGAGGTCTCGCACGAGATCCTGCGTATGTGCATCCGTTTCGGCGGCACCATCTCGGGCGAACACGGTGTGGGGATCGAGAAGCGGCCCATGATGCGCGAGCTGTTCGCCCCCGCGGACCTCGCCCTCATGGAACGGTTGCGTCACGCGTTCGACCCCGACGGTCTGCTCAATCCGGGCAAGATCCTCCCGGGCGACGGCGACGGTCGCGCGCCCCGGCCGGCTCAGCTGGGCGGCATGACGGTGCGCTCGGACGTGGAGGGACCGTGGATCTGAATCGGGATTCGAGCGAAGGGTGGCCACGATGAGCATGGCGACGCGGATCGACGCCGCAGTGGGGGCTCCCGCCGAGCTCGAAGCGCTCTACCGGGCAGTGGTCGAGGCGGGCGAGGTGGAGGAGTTCGCGGCTGAGATCGTCCGACGCCACGCGCTCGCCCCCGAGGACCGCCTGCTGGCGGCGTGGTTCCACCGGCTCGGTGCCCGGCCGGACACCCCGGGGGGCGTTGCCACCCCGGCTCTCGCGCTGGATGCATCCGCCGCGCGCCGCATCCGGCGCGCGCAGTGGGTCCTCGCCCTGGTGCTCAGCGGCATCCTGAGCCTCATCTACGCCGCCTTCGGCTCGAACGGCCGCACCACGGCCTATCTGGCGTTCACCTGGGGTCCAGCCGCCGCGATCCTGCTGCTCGTCTTTCTCAAGCTGGGACGGAGCGAGACGCTCCTCGGTCCCGACCCACCCGTACTGCCCGCGCTGCTCGGGCGGCCGATGATCGCGACCGCGGCGCTCGTGCCGATCACGCTGATCGCCATCCGCCGGTCCTACGTCCTGATGCATCCGACCGACGCCGACATGCTGACGCTCCTCCACCTGCCCGCCCTGGCATGGCTGCTCCTGGGTTGGGCGATCCTCGGCCCCAGAGCGGCGCCGATCGAGGTGTTCGCCGCCGTCCGGAAGTCCATCGAGGCGGTGATCACGGCCGCGCTGTTCGCCGCGGCCGGTGGAGCGCTCACGTTGATCACGGCGGGACTGTTCCGCGCCATCGGTGTGCATCTCCCGGATGGGCTCACCAAGTGGGTCATGTTCGGCGGCCCGGGCTTGATCCCGGTCCTGGCCGTCGCCACCGTCTACGACCCGGATCGATCCCCGACCGAACAGCCCGGAGAGCATGGCCTGGCGCGCATCATCTTCACCACCGGCAGGATCTTCCTGCCGGTGACCCTGGTCGTGCTGGTCGCCTACCTCATCGCCATTCCGTTCCGCTTCATGGAGCCGTTCCAGAAACGCGATGTGCTCATCATCTACAACGCCACGCTCTTCGCCGTCGTGGGGCTGCTGGTCGCGGCGACACCGCTGCGGGACAGCGAGGTGCCGGGACGCGTGGGCGTCTGGCTGCGCCGAGGTATCGTCGCCGTGGCCGCGTGCACGCTCGTGGTGAGCCTGCACGCGATGGCGGCGATCGTGTACCGCACCGCCGCGGGCGGGCTGACGGTCAACCGCCTCACCGTGCTCGGCTGGAACACCGTGAACATCGCCACCCTGACGCTGCTGCTCTTCCGCCAGGGCACCGACGCGCCTTCGGCATGGATCGGAGCCGCGCATCGTGCCTTCCGCATCGGTCTCGTGGGCTACGCGGCGTGGACGCTGTTCGTCCTGCTCTCCATGCAGATGTTCCCCCCGGGTGTGCGGTGACGGCGCACGCCGCCGCGGGCCTCTCCGCATCGCCCGCCGTCGACCCGGCGGCGTTCGCGATCGGCGGCGTGGTCCCGCGCCTCGCCTCGCGGCCCGCCGACGCCGATCAGGTCGCCGAGGTGATGGGTGCCGCGTCGCGCGACGGACTGGCCGTGGTCCCGTGGGGCGCGGGGGTCGCGCTGGCGCAGGAGGCTCCGCCGCCACGCTACGACGTGGCGCTCGATCTCTCGGGTCTCGATCGGATCGTCGAGTACGACCCCGAGGACTTCACGCTCACCGCCGAGTGCGGCGTCAGCATCGCCGCGTTGCGCGCCACGCTGGCGGCCCGGGGACAGGAGCTGCCGCTCGAGGCGCCGCTGGCGTCGCGCGCCACGCTCGGTGGGGTGCTGGCGGCGGACGCCTCGGGCCCGCGTCGTCTGCGTTTCGGGGCGCCGCACGATCGCATCCTCGGCGCCCGCTTCGTGCTGGCCGACGGCACCCGGGTGCGAAGCGGTGGCAAGGTGGTGAAGAACGTGGCCGGCTACGGCTCCCATCGTCTGATGTGCGGATCGCGTGGCGGGCTGGTGGTGATGGTCGAGGCGAGCATCAAGCTGGCGCCGATGCCCGCGGCGCGTGTCGCGCTCTGCTACCGGGCGGAGCCGGCGGATCTGGCCGACGTCGCGCGCTGGGCCGCCTTCCCGCGACTCGAGCCCGCTCTCGTGAGCGTGGTCGAGGCGTCCCTCGCCGCCGGATCCGTCGCCGCGACCTCCGCGCCTTTCACGGTCGTGATCGGGCTGGAAGACGACCGGCCGCGGGTGACCGAGCTGGAGCGGGCGGTGACCGCGACGCTCGGCGCTCCCGCGACGCGGATCGAGGGCGATGAGGCGGTCGCACTGTGGCAGTCGCTCGCCGACCTCGAGGAGACGGCGGGGCCACGTCTCTCGTTCACGACCGCCGCCAACACGCCGGCCGCCCTGGCACCTTTGCTCGCCGGGGCCGCGGCGCGGCGGCTGGTGTTCCACGCGCCCGCGGGGCGACTCCACCTCTTCCCCGCACCGGCGGACGCTCAGGCCGTGGTCGAGGCGACCACGTCAGCGGGCTTCACGCTCATCGGCGCACGGGGCCTGGCCATGGTCCGTCCCGCGCTCGCGGAACAATCGGGGCTGTTGGCGCTGCGCGCGCGCATCCGCGCCGCGCTCGATCCGAGCGCGACCCTGGCACTCGGCGGATCGTGGGCGGCCGGCACGCGCTGAAGCGCGCCCGGCTCAGGCGATCGCGAAGCGCCAGACCAGCGCCACGCCGTCGGCGGGCGTGGCCGCAAGACCCAGCAGGACCACGCTCATCAGCGTGGCGAGAAGCAGGCGCTTCATCTGCCCTCCGGGATGGTGCCGTACCGCGGCGCGGGGCGCGCCTTCCCGCGCGAGGAGCGCGCCCGCGGCGTTTCGGAGATGTCGACCATCGCCTGAAGATAGGCGAACAACGGCCGATTCTCGTCGTGCGACGGAGCGAAACGGACCTCGGCGCGCATCAGATCCGGCCGCGCGTGCAACGCGCCCGCACCCAGCCGCTCGCCCTGACGCCGCAGCGCCACGAGCACCGGATGGTCGATATCCGGCATGCACTCCGCGTGCAGCGTGATCGCAGGTCCCCCGCCCGGCGGCATGTTCAGTGTCTCGCCCAGCTGCAACCAGGGATCGATCCAGCCCTCCCACCCGGCGATGCGCGCCTCGAACGGCCGATCGAGTGCGACCGGACCGATGGCGAGCACACGCCACATCGGTGACTGGCGAGGACGTCCCGGGTCGCTCTGCAGGTCGACGGTGATCTCGAGATGGCCCAACCGGCCGCGCGCCTGTGAGCCATGCCCGGCGGCCCTCTCGATGACGCCGCCGCGCATGCCACGTCGCACCTCTTCGAGCACCGCCGAACGCGTACGCGCGGCGCGACCCAGACCACCGGTCGCGACGGCGAAAGCGGCGACGACGAGAACTCCCCCCAGGATCCACCAGAACTGCAACATCGGGCTCTCCAGCTTTCATCGAGACAGGGGGTCCGCCTCGAGTACGTAGTCTGTGCTCTCTCCCGCCCGGGCGCAAGACATACCGTGAGCCTGGCATTGCACCTGGAGTCCGCGTCCTGTCTGGGATTCATGAGTAGGATGGTCGATCGAGACGGCGAACCGGCCGCCATCCTCCGTGCGGGAGGGCCGGCGAGGTAGAGCTCTGGATCGACCCCCCGTGACCAGAAGCCCCCGGGGCCGCTCGACAGGCGAGGCGCGGTGGGGTAGAACCCGATTCGAACGGTCGTCGTCCACCTCTTCCGGGAGCTTGACATGAACTGGGTTACGCTCACGCCCGTGCTGCTCGCCCTACTCGGTCCCGGCGTCCCGCCCTCGACGGTCGCCCACACCTTCTCCATCGTCGCCCGCGATTCCGCCACCGGCGAGCTGGGCGTGGCAGTTCAGTCTCACTACTTCTCGGTGGGGCCGATCGTGCCGTGGGCGGAGGCGGGGGTCGGAGCGGTGGCCACCCAGTCGTTGGTGCTGGTGGACTACGGCCCCCATGGGCTCGAGCTGATGCGCTCCGGAATGACGGCCCGGCAGGCGCTCGATTCGCTGGTCGCCGCCGACGCCCACAACGAGGGGCGGCAGGTGGCGATGGTGGACGCGAAGGGCACGGTGGCCGCCTACACCGGGAAGAACTGCATCCCCGACGCCGGACACCGGACCGGGAATCAGTACAGCGTCCAGGCGAATCTGATGGCCAACCCCACGGTGTGGCCGGCGATGGCCGAGGCGTACGAGAAGGCCCAGGGCGATCTGGGCGAGCGTCTGCTGCAGGCGCTCGAGGCCGGGCAGAGAGCCGGCGGCGACATTCGCGGCAAGCAGTCGGCCGCGATCCTGGTGGTGCGCGCGCAATCGACCGGCAAGCCCTGGAAAGACTGGGTGTACAACCTGCGCGTCGAGGACAACGAAGAGCCGATCAAGGAACTGCGACGGCTGGTGCGCCTGCAGCGCGCCTACAATCTGAACGGCCAGGGCGACGACTTCATCACCGAGAACAAGACCGCCGAGGCCATGAAGGTCTACGAGGCGGCGGCGGCCCTCGCCCCGGAGGTGGTGGAGCTTCAGTTCTGGGCCGCGCTCACCATGTACACCAACGGGCGTGAGGCCGATGCGCTCAAGTTGTTCCGCGAGGTGTTCTCGCGCGAGCGGCTGTGGGTGGACCTGATCCCGCGGCTCGCGAAGGTCGGGCTGTTCCCCGACGACGCGAAGAAGATCGAAGAGGTGCAGCGCCAGAAGCCGCGCACGCGGATGGATCGCGGACGGTAGCGGCGCGGGGCGCGCGGCCCCGACCCTGCCTCAACGTCCGAGGCGCGCCCTCGGCAGCACGCGGCGAGAACGAGCACGGATCCCTTCACAGCAGACTCCCCGCGGCACGATCGAGCACGAAGGCGCTCCGCTGCGCCGCTCGCGCCACGCGGGAGACCGGTAGCGCCGATGCGACATCCTCCACCGCCTCGCGGATCACGCTCGCCTTCTCCTCCCCGAACGCCACGAGCACCACGCGACGGGCGTGGGTCAGCGTTGGCAACGAGAGGCTGAGCCGGCGCGGCGGCGGCTTGGGCGCATCCTCGATCGCGAGCACAGAACGCGCGTCGCCCAGTGCCGGATGGCCGGGGAACAGCGACGCGACGTGCCCATCGGGCCCGACCCCCAGCAACACGTAGTCGAGACGCGGCGGAGCGCCGGCGACCTTCACCAGTTCGTCCGCGTACGCACGGGCCGCGCGATCGAGGTCGGCCACCTCGCCAGCCATGCGGTGGATGCGATCGGCCGGCACGCCCGCGGGCTCGAGCCACAGCGATCGTGCCATCGCGTAGTTCGAATCGGGGCTGGTCGGCGGCACCGCACGCTCATCCACCCAGAAGAGATCGATCATCGACCAGTCGAGCCTCAGCGTGGACAGCCGCGGAAAACAGTTCGTCGCCACGGATCCGCCCGGGATCGCGATCGTGAATCGCGCTCCCTGCGACAGGGAGTGCCGGGCTTCGGCCTCGAAGTCGGCGGCCAGTGCCTCGACCACGAACGTCGGTTCGCCGATTCGCACTTCCGGCGATGCGTGGGCGCCACTCACATCGGCGCATTCCAGCCGCCGACTCCGGCGACCAGGCGGTCGGCTTCGCCGGGGCCCCAGCTTCCCTGCTCGTACTCGAGCACCGGCAGGTCACCCTTGAGGATGGGATCGACGATCGCCCAGGCGGCCTCGACCACGTCCTGCCGGGCGAACAGGGTCCCGTCACCCAGCATCGCGTCGCCGATCAGGCGCTCGTAGGCCTCCAGCCGGTTCCCGGTCCCCTGCTCGGGACCCTCGACGACCGAGAGCTCGACCGGCTCGCCGATCATGCGTTCGCCAGGCTTCTTGGCACGCGCCCCGATCGCGATCACGACCTGCGGCGAGAGCCGGAAGCGCACGTAGTTGCCGTCGCGCGATGGCGGCTCGTCGAACACCACCGGCGGTGGCTGCTTGAGCTCGACCACCACCTCGGTGCACGTGGTCTTCAGATGCTTTCCGGCGCGCACCAGGAATGGGACGCCGTGCCAGCGCCACGAATCCACGAACAGGTGGAGTGCGGCGTAGGTGGGCGTCTTCGAATCCGGGCTGACACCCGGTTCCTGACGGTAGCCACGGAACTGACCCAGCACCATGTTCTCCATCGAGAGTGGGCGCACCACCCGGAGGAGCTTCGCCTGATCCCCACGGATCGCCTCGGCCCACATCGACGATGGTGCTTCCATCGCCAGGTAGGTCACGATCTGGAGCAGGTGGTTCTGGATCACGTCACGCAGGACGCCCGTCTCCTCGTAGAACTTTCCGCGGCCGGCCACGCCGATGCTCTCCGCCATGGTAATCTGGACGCTGTCGACGTAGGTGCGGTTCCAGATCGGCTCGAGAAACGCGTTCGCGAAGCGGAAATAGAGGATGTTCTGCACCGCTTCCTTGCCGAGGTAGTGGTCGATCCGGAAGACCGATTCCTCGGGAAACGCGCGGTGGATGATCGTGTTCAGCTCGCGCGCCGATCTCAGATCCCGGCCGAACGGCTTCTCCACCACCACCCGCGCCCCGGAGGTGCAGCCTCCCGAGCCGGCCAGGTGCTGGATGAGCACCGGGAACATGCTGGGCGGGATCGCCAGGTAGTAGAGCGGGTGCTTCGCGTTCCCGAGCGTCTCGTGCAGTCGTGCGAAGGTCGCAGGATCCTCGTAGTCCCCCCACACATGACGGAACAACGAGGCGAGCTTCGGGAACGCGACCGGATCGACGCCACCGCCGTGCTCGGTGACGCTCGCCCGGGCGCGCTCGATCAGATCCTCGTCCGAGAGCTGCGAGCGCGCCACGCCGATGACCGGGACGTTCAGCCGCCCGCGGCGGACCAGTCCCTGGAGGGCGGGGAAGATCTTTTTGTAGGCGAGATCGCCGGTGATGCCGAAGAACACCAGAGCGTCGGAGACCGGCCTGTCGCTCACCGCTTCTCCAGGTGCCCGCCGAAGGCGAAGCGCATCGCCGAGAGCACGCGGTTCTGGAACTCGTCCTCGCCGCGCGAGGCGAAGCGTTCGAACAGCGCCGCGGCGAGGACGTGGGCGGGCACGCCGATATCGTTCGCGGCCTGGAGTGTCCAGCGGCCCTCGCCCGAGTCGGACACCCGGCCCGCGAATGCCGAGAGCCCGGCATCCTGCGCGAAGGCGGCGGCGGAGAGATCGAGCAGCCACGACGCGACCACGCTGCCGTGGCGCCACACCTCGGTGATCGCCGCGAGGTCGAAGTCGTAGCGATAGAGTTCGGGGTTCCTGAGCGGCGCGGACTCCGCATCGCTCGATCCGCTCACCGTGCCGGCGTTGGCGTGGCGCAGGATGTTGAGGCCCTCGGCGTACGCCGCCATCAGGCCGTATTCGATCCCGTTGTGGATCATCTTCACGAAGTGTCCGGCACCGGTCGGGCCGCAGTGGAGGTATCCCAGCTCCGCGGTGCCACGGCCCGTGCGCTCCACGCCCGGTCCGCCGCCGGGTCCTCGCCCGGGCGCGAGGGTCGCGAACAGCGGCTCGAGACGCGCCACGACCTGTGACTCGCCGCCGATCATCTGACAGAAGCCCCGCTCCAGTCCCCACACCCCGCCGCTCACGCCGACGTCCACGTAGTGAAGGCCGCGCGGCGTCAGCGCTGCCGCACGGGCGAGGTCATCCGCGTAGTGCGAGTTGCCGCCGTCGACGATCGCATCCCCTCGCTGGAGCAGTGGCGCCAGCTCGGCGATCACGCCGTCCACGATCGCCGCCGGGACCATCATCCAGACGACGCGCGGTGGCGTGAGCTTCGCCACCAGCCCGGCGAGCGAGCCCACGCCGACGGCACCTTCCTTCGCGAGCGTGCCCACCGCCTCGGCAGAGCGGTCGTACGCGACGCACGCGTGGCCCCCACGCATGAGACGCCGGACCATGTTCGCGCCCATGCGACCGAGACCGATCATGCCCAACTGCATCACGACCTCCTTGCCGCCGGGAGACTGGCTCGGTGCGCCATCCGGCGGACGCGGGAGTCTAGCGCACCGGCGGCGCCCCGTCGTCAGGAAGCCCGCACCCGGCGGCGACTCGCTCTGCCGGGCCCTCGCCGGCCCGGTCGCCCAGTTTCGAGTTGGGCGAAAGCCCGCCCGTCGGCTATCGTCCGCACCGCTCGCGCCGTCCGTAACCGTCTCCGGAGCCGACATGACCCACGGAAAGAAGTCCTCGAGCTTCCTCTCCGGCCCGCGCATCACGCCCCCGCCCATCACCGGCAGGGAGACCGCGGCCGACCTCGTGGATCAGGCGTTCCTCGCCTACAACGCGGCGCGGCTGCGCGAGGGCGCCCATCTGCTGGTCGAGCGCATGCTCGAGGACGACGTGACCGTCGCGCTCTCGCTCACCGGCGCGCTCACGCCTGCGGGGCTCGGCATGAGCGCCATCATCCCGCTCATGGAGGCGGGGTTCGTGGACTGGATCGTCTCGACCGGCGCCAATCTCTACCACGACGTCCACTTCGGCATCGGCCTCTCGATGCATCGTGGCACCTGGCAGGCCGACGACGTCGAGCTGCGCGAGCACGGGGTGGTGCGCATCTACGACATCTTCTTCGACTACAAGGTCCTGCTCGACACCGACGCGTTCTTCCGCGAGGTCATCTCGGGTCCCGAGTTCCAGCGCACCATGAGCAGCGCCGAGTTCCATTTCCTGTGCGGCAAGTACGTGCGCGCCCGCGAGGAGAAGCTCGGCCTCAAGCGGCGCTCGCTGCTGGCAGCCGCATGGGAGTTCGGCGTGCCCATCTACACGTCGTCACCCGGTGACTCTTCGATCGGCATGAACGTCGCCGCCAAGGCGCTCGAGGGGAACCAGCTGATGATCGACGTGAACGCCGACGTGAACGAGACCGCCGCGATCGTATGGGATGCCAAGGCGAAGGGCGGCAAGAGCGCGGTGTGGATCCTGGGCGGCGGCAGCCCCAAGAACTTCCTGCTCCAGACCGAACCGCAGATCCAGGAGGTGCTGGGCATCGCCGAGAAGGGGCATGACTACTTCCTCGCCATCACCGACGCACGGCCCGACACCGGCGGGCTCTCGGGCGCCACCCCCGCGGAAGCGGTCTCGTGGGGCAAGATCGACCCCGACAAGCTGCCGGACACCGTCATCTGTTACTGCGACACCACCATCGGCCTGCCGCTGCTCACGCACTACGCGCTCGCGAAGCACGCGCCGCGCGCGCGCAAACGACTCTACGAGCGGCGCGAGCCGCTGATGCGCGCGCTGCGCGAGGCCTACGCCTCCGAGGGGCGCGGGGCGGGCGCCACCGGAGCGAAGAAGTAGCCACGCTCCTCGCGCGCGCGATGACCACCCTCCGGCAGGCGCTGACACGCCGCGTCCGTCTCGTGCTGCCGGGGCTCATCGCCGCGCTCGCCTGCTCACTCGCGCCCGTCCCGGCGGCGGGTCAGGCCTCCGGCGTGACGGACACCCGACCCGACTCGATCTTCAGGGCGCCGTCATGGTCGCCGCCCGACTCGGCCGTGACACAGGTGGTGATGCTGGGCACCGGAACGCCCAACGCCGATCCCGACCGCTCGGGCCCGTGCGTGGCCGTCGTCGTCCGCGGCCGGGCATACCTGGTGGACGCCGGCCCGGGACTGGTGCGGCGCGCGGCGGCGGCACAGCGCAACGGCATCGAAGCGCTGGCGCCCAACAAGCTCGGCATCGTCTTCATCACCCATCTCCACTCGGACCACACCGTGGGCCTCCCCGACCTGATGCTCTCGCCGTGGGTGCTGAAACGCCGCGAGGCGCTCGAGGTGTACGGGCCCCAGGGTGTGCGCTCGATGACCGACCACCTGCTCGCCGCCTACAGCGAGGACATCCGCATGCGGATCGAGGGTCTCGAGCCGGACAAGAGCGACGGCTGGCAGGTGCACGCGCACGAGATCGTGGCGGGCCCGGTCTATCAGGACTCGAACGTGAAGGTGATCGCGTTCGCGGTGCCGCACGCCAACTGGCGCCACGCATTCGGCTATCGGTTCGAAACACCCGACCGCGTGATCGTCATCTCCGGCGACACGCGTCCCAGCGATTCGCTGGTCGCGGCGTGTCGGGGCTGCGACATCCTGGTCCACGAGGTGTACTCGGCCGATCGCTTCGCCACCCGGCCACCGGAATGGCAGCGCTATCACGCCGACGCGCATACCTCGACCACCGAGCTGGCGGCCATCGCCGCGCGCGCGAAGCCGCGGCTGCTGGTGCTCTATCACCAGCTGTTCTGGGGCACCGACGACGCCGGGCTGGTGCGCGAGGTGCGGCGTGGCTACGACGGCGCCGTCGTGTCCGCGAAAGACTTGGAGGTGTACCGGTGACCACGCGCATCGCCGGGGTCATGGTGCGCGGTCGGTGGTTGCAGGCGGGCGAGATCAGGACGATGCTGGAGCGGATCGCCGCCGCGAACCGACAGGTCGCTGCACCGGGCGGGCACGGCCGCCCGGTGCATGGAGGTCGGGGCTGATGTGGTCTCTCCTTTCGATCCTGAGCCTGTTCCTCCTGATCGCCCCGTTCTGGGCGATCGCGGCGGTCAGGCGCCAGCGTCGCGAGCTGCGCGAGCTGAGCGAGAGGCTCGAGAGACTCGAGGGGCGGGTGGCGCACCACGGCGCGACCCTCGCGGCGGTGCCGCCGCCGGGATCGGCGTTCGCACCACCGCCCGAGCCGATCCCTTTCACATGGACCGCCCCGCCTCCGCAAGACCTGGCCGACCCGCCGCGACCTACCGCTCCGCCCGTCGCGGCGATCATCCCGCCGCCGGTCGGCGTCGCGATCGCCTCCGCTGAACCCGCCGAGTTCATCGCCGCTCCTGCGACGCAGGCGCGGCGCGGGTTCGATAGCTCCCGCACCGAGGAGTGGATCGGCAGCGTCTGGCTCCAGAACGCGGGGGCGGTG
>JBGPXY010000200.1:0-4530 GCA_041492985.1 Candidatus Eiseniibacteriota bacterium | reverse complement strand
CTGGGGCGTCGACGAGGAGCTGGGGGTCACGACCCGCACCGTCGACACGCACGTCTCGAACCTGCGCTCCAAGCTGGGCGCGGGGTTCGCGCAGCCGTTCATCGTCGCGGTGCACAAGGTGGGCTACAAGTTCGTCGAGCCGGCGTAGGAGCCCGCCGCCCGCCCCGCGCCACTACTCCGTATCGAGCACGAAGTGGAAGGTGGCCGCACTGGCGTCGGCATCCGGCCGGACCGCCATCATCAGCTCGGGGCGGAACAGGCGGTCCCGCGTGTTCCTGGGCTCATCGGGGAAGAAGAGCTGCGTCGTCAGCAATCGCCCGGCGCCGGGTCGCTGCACCTTCACGTGGAAATGCCGGGTGCGCCCTGGATAGAGCCCCGGCACGACGCTCTCGAGCCGGAACCGACCGCGCGCGTCGGTGAACTGATGACCGCGCAGCTTGAAGCCGACGTTGTCGTACTCGCCCCCGGCGTCCGCCTGCCAGAAGTCGAGCAACGCCCGCGGCACCGGACGGCAGCCCCTCGAGAACACGCGGCCGGTGAGCACGATCCGTCGCCCCGTCGTCCCCGGCTCGAGGAGTGAATTCCTGAGCGGCGACGCGGGCGTGTAGAAGGGGCCCTCGGTCGTGCTCGGTGTGGGCTCGTCGCCGTCGTCGCAGTCCGGTGTCGGTTGGAGGCCGCGTGACGGCGCGGTGGCCGCGGGCGCCGTCGGAGATGCCCACAGGCGCGCCGCACCCAGGGTGAGCGCGGAGAGACCCACCAGTCCCTGCAGGAAACGGCGTCGGTCGAGATCGCGGGGCTCGGTCATTTCTTCTTCACCGTCACCACCGGCAGCCCCACATCGTGCACCACCGGCGGCAGGCTCTTGAGATACAGGTAGATCGCGCGCAGGTCCTGCTCGTCCATCCTCGAGAAGCCCTGCCACGGCATCGGCGATCCCTCGAGCAGCCGTCCGGCGCGGAAGCGCGTGACGAACTCGTCCTCGGTCATGTTCCCGAGCCGGCCCGTGGTCGGGTCGCTGGTGATGTTGGGCGGCGACCACGAGAGGGTGGCCGTTGCGTCGAACCCGGTCGCGCCGCCGAGGTGCGGGCCCGTGAACGCGCCGGTCATCATGTTGCGCTGCGTGTGGCAGGAACCGCACAGGGCGACCGATTCCACGAGGTAGCGTCCGTTCTCGATGGTCGCGCCATGCGGGGCGGCCTTGAGCGGCGGCTCCTTCGGCCCGACGGGTTTCGAGAACGCCGTGGCCTTGATGACCTTCCCGAGCAGCGTGTACTGGTGCATCGGCACCGGGTTGTGCACCGGCGGCATCGACTTGAGGTAGGAGACCACAGCCGCGAGGTCGTCGTCCGCGAGCCCCTGCATCTCCATGAACGGCAGCAGCGCCCGCCCGTCGAGTCCGACGCCTTCGCGCAGCGCCCGCGCGATCGCCTGCGGCGTCACGTTGCCGAGCCCAGTCTCCGGGTCGGGAGTGATATTGCGCGCGTAGATCTTCCCGGGCGGGATGTCGAACACGTATCCGCCGCTGAGCGCGATGTCCTCGCCGGCCAGCTCCTGCGCGGTGCTTGACGTGTCGCCGTGGCAACCCGCGCAGTTGACGACGCTGCGCACCAGGTAGTGCCCGCGCGTCACGACCAGCGAGTCGGTCGAGGCGGCGACCTCCGGATACGGGGTGTCGAACTTGAGGTTCTGGCGCGACGCGACGAACACAACACAGGCGACGAACGCGACGACGACGATCACGAGCAGCGCGAGGATGATCTTGCGGAACATGAGCGGCGGCCTCCTTCCGAGGGTCCTAGGCGTGGTCGTTCTGTGCCGGTGACACCCGCTCACCCGCGGCCCGGGTGAGCTTCGCGAACTCATCGAGCGTGAGCGTCTCCCCGCGCCGGTGCGGGTCCACCCCGGCCTGGCGGCAGAGCCGCGTGATCGCCTCCTTGCCCAGACCGAGCGAGTCTTCGAGCGTGTTCATGAGCTGCTTGCGCCGCATCTGGAACGAGCCGCGGATGATGCGGAACAGCAGTGCCTCGTCGGGCACGTCGACCGGCGGCCGCTCGCGCAGGAAGAACCGCACCAGCATGCTGTCGACCTCGGGGCGCGGCCAGAACGCGGACGAGCGCACCGACATGAGCGGCTCGAGCAGGGCGTGGTAGCGCGCGAACAGCGTCAGCGAACCGTACTCGGGCGTGCCGGCGGCGGCGGCGAGGCGCTCGGCGTACTCCTTCTGCACCAGCATCACGGCGCTCTTCACTACCGCGCGCTGCTCGAACAGGCGCTCGAGGATGGGGGTGGTGATGTTATAGGGGATGTTGCCGACCACCACGAGCTTCGCGACTTCGTGCCTGGCCGCCAGGGCGGCGAGGTCCAGCTCGAGGAAGTCGCCCTCGACCAGCTCGACGCCCGGAAAACCGCTCAGCTCCTCGCGCAGCAGTGCGGCGAGGCCGCGATCCATCTCCACCGCGACGAGATGCCGCGCGCGGCGGGCGAGCCCGAGGGTGAGAGCACCCGCGCCCGGTCCGATCTCGACCGCCACGTCGCCGGCATCGAGCCGGCAGTGGTCGATGATGCGCTCCGCGATCTCCTCGCGGACCAGGAAGTTCTGGCCGAAACGCTTGCGCGGCGACAGGCCGTGCACGGCGAGCAGTTCCTTGACGCGGCGCGCTTCGGTGGCTTCGGACGCGGCGCGCTGGCGGATGTAGGAGGAGGCCCGCGGCGCGCGTTGGGGGCTGGGCATGCTCCCAGTGTATGCGGGCGGGCGTGCATCGAGAAGGGCCATGCGACGTCGCCGGCCCGGAAGCAGGGCAACGTCAGGCCGTCAGGCGCTTGATCCCGCCATCGAGGGCCTCACGCGCCATGTCGCGCGCGTACGCATCGGTCGAGTGGGCGACCACGTGTCGCAGCGCCCCCTGGCCGTCCTCGCCCATCTCCATCAGCGCGTAGGCCGCGTGATGGCGCACCCACCACGAGGGATCGGTGAGCCGGGCCGCCAGCGCCTGGGTGGCGAGCGGGGCTCGCACGCGCCCCAGCGCCCGGGCCGCCTGCGCCCGCACCTGCCATGCCTCGTCCTTGAGCGCCGACATGAGGGTGGTCGCGCACTCCACCGCCTCCATCGACCCGAGCGCCCGGGCGGCCGCCACCCGCAGCTCGAGGTCGCCCATCACCAGCCGGCGTTCGATGAGCGCGCGCGCTTCCCGGTGGCGGCGTGCGCCCAGCACGTCGAGGATCGCCAGCTCGAAGCGCGGTTGGGCATCGGTGCGCATGAGAGCCTGCGTGAGGACCGATAGTCCCGGCCGGCCGAACGCTCGCAGCAGTGCGACCAGGCTATTGCGGTGGCGGTGGGATATCGCCTCCTGATGGGCGAGGATCCAGCGCAGCGCGCCGCGGTCGCGATAACGCGCGAGCGCCATCGCCGAGGCGTAGGTGACCATCTCCGGGCCGCGCGTCATCGCGCGACGCAGCGCGCGCCACGACGGGCGCGCGCGCACCAGCGCCAGACGCCGCGCGGCCAGCACGCGGCGCCAGGGTGAGTCGTCCGCCAGCGCTCGGCGCTCGGACTTCGCATGACGTGACTCCACCAGGGCCTGCGAGAGCCGGATCCACTTCGATCGCGCGATCCGGAGCGACAGGGACTCGAGCACCGTCCAGTAGTTGCCCTCGTCCGCCTGCTCGGTGGCGCGCAGCAGCTGGGCGGCCGACAGATGCCCGTCGAGGTAGCGGCGGAAGCTCTCGGCCAGCGAGCCACGATTGCGACGCGCCCCGCGGCGCGTCCGTCGCCCGTGCGCCCTGACCGCGTAGATGGCGATGGCGATGACCGCCAGGACGATCGTGACGGTGAGTGGGAGCGGCATGGAGAGATCGGTGGTGGAAGGGACCATGATGCCCTTGTTTTCGGCAAGAAAGGCGGTGCGCTTGAGGCTCGATACGGGCTTCGGCGCCACCGGTGTGCCGGGGACATGGCTGTGATAGGAGTTCCCGCCGACGGTCGGAGCGTTCGGCCGCACCGAGGGAGGGAGGCTTGGCGGAATCGTCGCTCGCGCACACCCGGGAGGTCGTCGAGGGTCTCGCACGCGCCCTCGACGGCGATGATTTCCCGGCGGCCCGTGCCATCCTGGCCGCCGACTGCGCCTA
This sequence comes from Candidatus Eiseniibacteriota bacterium, assembly GCA_041492985.1. Lineage (GTDB taxonomy): Bacteria > Eisenbacteria > RBG-16-71-46 > RBG-16-71-46 > RBG-16-71-46 > WS-11. The sequence goes on along the minus strand of JBGPXY010000200.1, from coordinate 405 downwards.
CGAGACCAAAGGCGAGACGCTGCGCGGGCCCGAGGCGATCATCGCCTCGTACTCCGCCGCTTCAGCCTGGGCCCGGCGCGCCTTCGACGACGTGCGCTACGAGAGCCGGATCGAATCGGTCGCCGGCGCGACGGCGACCGTGACATTCACCGACTACCTGATGAAGGCCGGCGGCCGGTGGCACCGCTACCGGTGCCAGCAGGAGTTCACGGTCGGCGCGGGCGACCGCATCGCGCGGATCGAGCACCGTGAGATCGGGGGCGAGCGAGAAGCGCTCGACGCTTACTTCAAGGAGTGCGGGATCGAGCGCTAGAGCGAAAACCGGAACAGGTCGCGCGCGTTGGCCGTGGTGATGCGGTCGGCCTCCTCCGGCGTCCAGCCGCGCAGAGCGCACAGCTTCGGCAG
>JBGPXY010000119.1:0-8756 GCA_041492985.1 Candidatus Eiseniibacteriota bacterium | reverse complement strand
CCAGCCGACCACGCGGGCGCCGGCGATGTCGCGCCACGCCTCGCGCACCGAGTCCGGCCGCCGCGCGCTCGCGATCACCGGGCCGGCGCCGGCCGCGGCCAGCGCCAGCGCCAGACTGCGCGCGGCGCCCCCCGCTCCCAGCATCACCGCACGCTCACGCGCAGGCTCCCGGCCGAGGCTCAGCAGCAGATCCACGAGGCCGGGACCGTCGGTGGTATCGCCCCACCAGCCGTCGGCGGTGAGCCCGATCGTGTTGACCGAGCGGGAGAGTCGTGCCGCCTCCGAGATCCGGGCCAGATGCGAGAGCGCCACCTCCTTGAGCGGATGGGTCAGGTTCACGCCCAGGAAACCCTGCCCGGCCAGGTCCGCGAGTCGGGCGCCCAGATCCGCGGCCGGCGTCGGCCGTGCGACCGAGTCCCCCGCGAGCCCGAGGGCGGCCAGCCCCGCGCGATGCAGATCGGGCGAGCGCGTGAACGCGAGCGGATCACCCAGGACCGCGAGGCGCACCCGGGAATCGGTCCCAATCGCGGGCGCGGTCATGGGCACGCTCGCGTCGCCCTCACGCGCATGGGGTCCTGGCGATCACGCCGGCGGCGGGGCCGCGCGACGGAGCCGGAGGATCATCAGCGTCCCGAAGAGCGCCAGGGCGAGACTGCTGAGCTGGCTCTCGGTGACCTCGAACGCGCGCAGGTGAAGGAGCGTCGCCTCGGGCTCGTAGACCCGCGTCATGTCGAGCGGGATCCTGACCAGCGCGAACAGCACGATGAAGGTCCAGAACAACGTTCCCGGGACGCCGAATCGGCGGCGCAGCCACCAGGTGAGCGCGAAGAGCGCGAGCCCGGCGGCGGCGAAGTAGAGCTGCGAGGGATGGACCGCGGCATTGCCGAACTCGAGACCGGCGAACGAATCGGCGGGGAAATGGACGCCCCACGCCAGGCTGGTCGGCCGGCCGTAGCAGCAACCGTTCAGGTAGCAGCCCACGCGCCCGATCGAGGCGCCGAGCGCGAGCGAGGGCGTGAGCGCGTCGGCCACCGTCCACATCGGCAGCCCGAACCGCCGCGCCGCGATCAGACCGGCCGCGGCGCCGCCGACGATGCCGCCGTAGAGCGTGAGGCCCCCCTGCCACAACGCGATGACACTCCCCCACTCGCGCCGGAACTCCTGGATGTGCTCCATCACGTAGAGCGCCCGTGCGCCCAGCACCGAGGCGATCAGGACGATCAGGATGACGTTGATGAGCTTGTCCTCGTCGAGGGCGAGTCGCTTCGCTTCGCGCAGACCGAGCCACGTGCCCGCCAGGAAGGCGAGCGCCAGCATCACGCCGTACGAGCGGATGTGGATGAGGCCCCAGTGGGCAAGCTCCGGATGCACGGTCAGTACTCCTGGCGCCGCAGCGCCACGTTCTGGAGCAAACCGAGCTGGACGCAGTTCACGATCAGCGCGGTGCCCCCATACGAGAGGAGCGGGAGCGGCAGACCGGTGACCGGCGCCCAGCCGATGGTCATCAGGATGTTGACCATGACGTGGTAGAAGAGCGCCGACACCAGCCCCACCGCCATCAGGCTGGCGAATCCATTGCGCGCCACCGCGGCCAGACGATAGCCGCGCAGGATGATGAGGCCGTAGAGTAGCACCACCGTCAACGCGCCCAGGAGTCCCCGCTCCTCGCCGACCACGGCGAAGATGAAATCGGTGTGGCGCATGGGCAGGTACGAGAGCGCCTTCTGCGTACCCTTGAGCCAGCCCTTCCCGAGCACCCCACCCGAACCGATGGCGATCCGGGACTGGATGATCTGGTAGCCCGCCCCCTGCGGATCCTGGTCGGGATTGAGGAAGGTCTCGATGCGCCGCAGCTGGTAGTCGTGCAGGTGGTCCTTCACCATCGGCATCGCCAGGCCGACGCCGACGTTGAGCACCAGTGCGGCGACCAGCAGGAGCCGGCGCGGCCGCAACAGCGCGATCGAGCCGACCGTCGCCACGCCGAGCAGCAGCCAGAACGGAGCCTGCCGGGGGTTCAGCACGAACGCCGCCACCAGTGTTGCCGCCGGCGAGAGCCCGAGCAGCAGGTTCCCGAGCGGCATGCCGGCCCAGAAGTACATGGCGATCAGGATGACGGGAAACGAGAGCGAGGTGCCGAGGTCGGGTTCCTTCGCCACCAGCGCGAACGGCACCATGGCGATCAGCAGCGGCGGGAACCAGTAGCGGAACCGGGTCAGGTCGAGCTTGGGATGACTCAATCGGCGCGCCAGCACGAACACCGTGGCGATCTTGGCGAGCTCCGAGGGCTGGAAGCGGATCGGGCCGATGTCCAGCCAGCGCTTGGCGCCGAAGGCGCTGGTGCCCACGGCCAGCACCAGCACCAGCAGGACGAGCGAGATGCCGTAGAGCGGGTAGGCGAGCGCATCGTGGGCGCGATAGTGGAGGCTGGCGGCGATCCACGCGGCGCCCAGGGCGATGACCATCCACACCAGCTGCCGGGTCCACAACCCCTCATGGGCGCCCGGCACGGTCGTGGCGCTGTAGACCGTCGCGAGGCCGATGAGCAGGAGCATCCCGGCCGCCGCGACCATCGGCCAGTCCAGCTCCGGCAGTCGCAACTTAGTCGCCATGGACCACCTCGGCGATGTCGGGAGGGGCGACGGCGACCGCGGAACGCCGCCGCAGGGACTCGGGCAGGAACAGCTGACGCAGCGTCGCACCCGCGAGCGGCGCCGCGAACGTGCCGCCGTGCCCGCTGTTCTCGACCACGAAGGCGAGCGCGATGGTCGGGTGGTCGGCGGGCGCGTAGCAGACGAACAGCGCGTGATCCTTGCCGTGCGGATTCTGCGAGGTGCCGGTCTTGCCGGCCACCGCGAGACCGGTCACGCGCGCCGCGGTCCCGGTGCCGGCATCGACCACCAGTTGGAGCCCGCGGTGCAGCGCCTCCCAGACCATGGCGTCCGCCACCACGCCGCCCTGCACCGGGCGCTCGGTCTCGCGCGCCGGCCCCCCCTCACCCACGCGTTGCACCACGTGCGGGCGCAACGCGCGCCCGTCCACCGAGGCCTCGGCGGCGACCAGCGCCAGCTGGAGCGGCGTCACCAGGATCTCGCCCTGACCGATGGCGAGGTTGAGGAGGACGCCCTTGCGCCAGCGGCCTTCCCCCCAGTGACGGTCGTACCAACCCCCGCTGGGCATCAGGCCTCCGCTCTCCTGCGGCAGGTCGACGCCGGTGCGGCCGCCGAGTCCGAGCGCGCGCGCGGTCGCCTCGAGGCGCGGCAGCCCCAGACGCGGGCCCAGCTGGTAGAAGTAGACATCGCACGAATGCTGGATCGCTTCCACGAAATCGAGCGAGCCATGTCCCGAGCGCTTCCAGCATCCGAACGAACGCCCTCCGAACAGGTAGCTGCCGGTGCACGGCTGGAGCCGCGTCTCGGGCCGGGCGACGCCGCTGCGCAGCGCCGCGATCATGGTGACGATCTTGAACGTCGAGCCGGGCGGGTAGAGGCCCTGGATGGCGCGGTTGAGGAGCGGGTTGGATCCTCCGCCCGTCAGTTCCTTCCAGCGGGCGAAGCTGAGGCCGCGCGAGAACTCGTTGGGATCGTAGGTCGGGCGGCTGACCATGCCCAGGATCCCGCCATCGCGCGGGTCGATCGCCACCGCGGCACCTCGCTGGACCCCGCCCATGACCTCCTCCAGCGCCCGCTGGACCTTGAGGTCGAGTGTCAGCACCAGGTCGCGCCCCGGCACGGGTGGGCGAGGGGGCACGTCGATGAGCGTCGAGACCCGCTTGCCCATCGCGTTGACCACCACGTACTCCGCCCCGTCCTCCCCCCTCAGGGTGCTCTCGAAGCTGCGCTCCACGCCGGTGCGGCCGATCAGGTCGCCGGATCGGTAGCCGTCGCCGGCGCGCGACACCACCTCACGGTCGTTGATCTCGCCCGCATAGCCCAGCAGATGCGCCGCGAGCGTGCCGTGCGGGTAGCGACGGAGCGGCTCGATGACCACCTCCAGCCCGGGCAGCTCGCCGCGGCTTTCCTCGACCGCCGCCAGCACCGCGGACGGCGCGTTGCGTCGCAGCACCGCGGTCTTGCCGCTGCGGTTCGCGACACGGACCAGGTCGCGCACCAGCGTGGTCTCCGCCTCCACCAGCGCGGAGACGCGCTCCACCCACTCGGGGCGCACCGCGGCGCGGGCGCGCTCGGTGCTTTCGGCGGGCATGGGTCGGAAGACGATGTTGAAGCTCGGATAGCTGTCGGCGAGCAGTTCCCCGTTGCGGTCGAAGATCGCCCCGCGTGGGGCCCGCAGCACCTCGAGCCGGACGCGGTTCTCCTCCGAGAGCTGCCGGTAGCGCTCGTGCTCGACGACCTGCAGCCGCAACAGGCCGAGCACGATGAGCGCGAACCCGCCGAGCGTGAGCGCGCCGAGGACCGCGAAGCGATGTTCGCGGTCGCGCCTAGCCGGGCTGGACGAGCGCATGTCCGAACAGGGGCCGGCCGAGCAGCCGGCGCGCGAACACCAGCACCAGCGTGCCGGCCGGGGCGGTGGCGAAGGCGCCGATCAGGACGCGCTGGAGCAGGTAGGGCCAGCCCGTGATCAGCCCTTCGATCCCGCCCAGCTCGAACGGCACCACCCACGCCTGGTGCGCGGCGGTCGCGAGCGCGAACAGCACGAACTGGGTGCGTCCGCTCTCGCGCACCAGGGTGCGCGCGAGCCGGCCGACCACGTAGCCGATCAGGCTCAGCACCAGCGCGTGACGACCCAGCCAGTGCGTGGCGTCCAGGTCGGCGCCCAGGCCGATCGTGAAGCCGAAGGTGGCGCCCCAGGTCGCGCCATGCCGCAGGGACCACACCACGACCGCGAACGCCAGCGCGTCGAGCACGATCCCCCGGGCGGCGAATGCCGAGAGCGCGGTCGATCGCAGCAGCAGCACCACCACGAGCACGAGCACCAGCATGCCAAGGGCTCTCACGGCGCCCCCGCCACGGCCCCGGGGCCGGGGATCACGAACACGTAGCGCAGACGCGAGAGTCGCGCGGCCGGCTCCACCTCGATCTCCTGGGTCAGACCGCCCTCGGCGACGCCGAGGCGCACGACGCGCCCGACCGGGATCCGGCGCGGGTAGCGCCGCGAGAGTCCCGAGGTCAGCACGCGCTGGCCGATGTGCACGGTGTCCGCGAACGGCACCGAGGTCAGGACCAAGCGTGGGCGCGGGGCCGGAACGAAGCGGAGCAATCCCAGCACGCCGGTGCTCTCGACCTCGCAGGCGACGGACGCGTTCGGGTCGGTGAGCAGGACGACGCGCGAGAGACCCCCATAGACCTCGCCGATGCGGCCCACCAGGCCGTCGCTGGTGACCGCGGCATCCCCGGTGTGCACACCCTGTCTCGCCCCGGCGCTCAACGTCGCCGACGCCGGGAAGGGCTCGCCCGTGAGGGCCAGGACCTCGGCCGGCTGGAGGGTGGGACCGTGATAGCCCGGCAGCCGCAGCTCCTCGCGCAGCGTACGGTTCTCGCCTTCCAGCGCGCGCAGGCGCACGTTCTCGAGCTCGAGGGTCGTGACCTGCATGTGGAGCTGCCGGTTCTCGCGCCAGGCCGCGGCCAGGCGGTCCGCCGCCAGCACCACCCGGTCGAGCGGGGCGAACAGCGCGGCGCCGATGCCGCGCAGGGACGCCTGCGGCAGATGATCCCCCACCGCCAGCAGAAGCAGCGAGAGCGCCACGTACAGCGCGATCAGGACGCTGCTGCGGCGCTCGGCGGGGGGGAGGACTCCTCCCATGGCTCTAGTCCTTGTCGCCGCGCAGGATCACCTTTTCATAGTCGTCGATGTTCTCGAGGATCTTCCCCGCGCCCAGCACGACGCAGGTGAGCGGATCCTGGGCGACCCGGATGTTGAGATTGGTGACCTCGCGCAGCAGCAGATCCAGGCCCCGCAGCAGCGCCCCTCCACCGGTCAGGAAGATGCCACGATCGACGATGTCCGCGGCCAGCTCGGGGGGGGTGCGCTCCAGCGATTCGCGCAGGGCATTGACGATCTGGCCCACCGGCTCCTGGAGCGCCTCGCGGATCTCGACGCTCGACACGCGCAGCGTGCGTGGGATCCCGCGCACCAGATCGCGCCCCTTGATCTCCATGTCCATCTCCTCGGGGAGCGGGAACGCCGATCCGATCTCGATCTTGATGCGCTCGGCGGTCTGCTCGCCGATGAGCATGTTGTAGGCCTTCTTCGCGTAGTTCTGGATCGCCTCGTCCATCTCGTCACCGCCGGTGCGGATCGAGGTCTTGGTGACGATGCCGTTGAGCGCGATGACCGCGATCTCCGTGGTGCCGCCACCGATGTCCACGACCATGTTGCCCGTCGGCGTGTCCACCGGCAGGCCCACTCCGATCGCGGCGGCGATCGGCTCGGGCACCAGCAACACCTCGCGAGCTCCGGCGCGTTCGGCCGAGTCGCGGACCGCGCGCTTCTCCACCTCGGTGATCCCCGAGGGGACGCAGATGATGATGCGCGGGCGCACCAGGAACTTGTGCTTCTGCACCTTCTCGATGAACCAGCGCAGCAGGTCCTCGGTGACCTCGAAGTCGGCGATCACGCCGTCCTTGAGGGGTCGGACGGCGTTGATCTCGTCGGGGGTGCGACCGAGCATGAGCTTGGCCTCGCTCCCGACCGCCAGCACGCGGCCCGAGCCCTTCTCGACGGCGACCACCGAGGGCTCGTTGAGGACGATCCCGCGGCCCTGGACGAATACCAGCGTGTTCGCGGTACCCAGGTCCATGGCCACATCGGTGGAGAGGAATCCCATCAGCCTGTCGAGGAACATCCGTGCTTCTCCGCAGCTTGGGGGTCACGGCCGATCGGAAGCGGCCGGGCGCATCTTGAGACGGGATGGGCATGGAGAGGAAGACTGCGCGAGGTGGGCCCACGCAGGGCCTCCATGCCCCACTGAGTTTCGGCACGCTAGCACCTGAAACTTGAGTGCCGCAAGGGGTTTGTCCCCCTCTGGACCGGATCATCTCGGGCACTTCGCGGCTCGGGGCGAGTTCCCGGGGGCAAATCGGGGGACGTCGGCCACGTTGACAGTTCGCCGGAACCCACCCTCCCAGGGTCGGCGCCGGTCATCGCGCGCGCGCGCGACCATCCCGGCGCTCCCCAATGCGTTCGCGTGCCTGGCCGGGTCGGTTCGCGCGCATGGTCTGCTCCTTGCGTCCCGGGACGGCCGAGACTGGGCGGATCCGTGTCCCTCCAGTTCGATGTCGGGTGCCTACCGGGCTCTCCGGGCACTCGGACCCCGGCGGCCGTCACCTTGGTCGCCGGGGGTTTTTGTTCCCCTCTGCGACCCCGGCCCGGGGTATGCCGATGGTGGACGGCTGGCCCCGCGTTGACCCGCTTTCGGGCCCGATGCTAGACTTCTCCTGCCCTTCTCAAACGGCCCCACCACGGGATGGCCCGACTGCGCAGACTCACGCTTCTCATTGTCGCGGTTGCACTTGGGATGCTCCTGGCGGCCTCGCCCGGACGCGCCCAGGAGGCCGGGGCCGCACGCTTCGCGTTCGCGGATACCACACTCTTGCGGGATACGCTCGGCCTGCGCTTTCCGCGCCTCTTCGCGCTCAGCGACAGCCTCCAGGTGCTTCCCGACACGCTTCGCGCACTCTCCATCCGCTACCTCTGGAGCCTCGAGCGGCTCGTGCACCTCGCCGACAGCCTCGGGGTGGTGGTGGACAGCGTCGGCCCGATGATGGATCGCGAGCGCTTTAACCCGCTCTCGTCGGGGACCGGGACGCACAACGACTTCACCTACAACAGCAGCTACAGCGTGGCTCAGACGCAGAACGCGTGGCGGAACTCCGCCGACTACAGCTTGCAGACCGGACCGGTCTTCGTGCGCAATTCGACCACCGTGGAGATGGATCGTTACCAAGCGGGGAACTTCACCAGCCTGCGCCAGACGCGCTCCTCGGCGACCGAGCTGGGGTGGCGCTTCTCCCCCAACCTCTCGCTGGGTGGCCGCGTCAATCTCGAGCGGTTCGATACGCGCGATCCGTCGGCGAGCAGCGTCGGCGAGACCAAGAACGAGTACCAATTGTCGATGCGCAGCCGGCAGCGCCCCCTGCCCGGGCTGTCTTCCGAATTCAACTTCCTTTCGGGCCTGCTCGATGTCAAGAACGCGAGCCTCGAGAAACACGGCGTCTCTGGGAATCTCAGCACTCGGATCCGCCACTCCGCCGGGAGCTGGCTGACGCAGGAGCTCAACGGCGCCATGGACGGCAATCTGGCCCGCACGCGGGAGCCGGGCGCGTTGGACGAGGCGAGCACGCGCGACTTCTCGCAGAACGTGCGCGGCAACCTGAGTGTCTTTCAATCGGCCCCTGTCAGTCTCCGAGGCAACTACTCGTATCGCCACGTGGTGGTGGAGACCCCGGGCGACAGCGGCGGCATCCGCCGCGTGCTCTCGGACAACAACGGTGCCGATGTCACCGTCCGGATGCGTCTCGACAACGATCGCTACCTGGACCTCACGCAGAGGACCGCACTCACCAAGCAGGCGACCGTCATCGGCGCCGATTCGCGGAACACCCGCCGGGACGACGGGTTCTCGGCCAGCGCGCGCTACCTCATCTGGGGCTGGTCGATCGACACCCGGTTCAACAATGGATTCAGCAATTCGACATTCCCCACGCGCTCCGACAGCGGCGGTTACGGCGAGTTCCTGCACAGCCGCAGTCTCGACGGCACCCTCAACCGCGCGCTCACGTCGCGCCTGGTCGCCAAGCTCT